>NZ_JAJNJJ010000003.1:0-250136 GCF_022386135.1 Mammaliicoccus sp. P-M59
CCCGAAAACAGGATTTACAGGCCGATAAAAATAAATAACGACCCGAAAACAGGATTTACAGGCCGATAAAAATAAATATCGACCCGAAAACGAGAATTGCAGGCCGATAAATAAAAATATCGACCCGAAAGCGAGATTTACAGGCCGATAAAATAAATTATCGACCCGAAAATGAGATTTGCAGGCCGATAAAAAAATTTATCGACCCGAAAACGGGATTTACAGGCCGATAAAAATAATTATCGACCCGAAAATCCACCGCGCACCACGCCATCATCTATTTTATTTCGGATACAAAAACAATTTTAAATAAATTCTTAAAAAGTGCAGAAAAATATAATTCTATAGTATAATTAAAATTGGTCGAAATTTATTTAGGAGGTCCGTTATGAAAGAATTCTTCCAATATTATAAACCCTATAAAGGATTGTTTTTCTTAGATTTTGGTTCGGCTGTTTTTGTAGGTATTCTCGAATTGGTGTTTCCACTTATAACGAGTATATTTATTGACCAGCTATTGCCAACTAAGAATTGGAGTTGGATTGTGATTTTTGTTTTTCTTTTATTATTCATATACGTTGTTGAATCTGTATTGAAATTCATCGTGACGTATTGGGGGCATAAACTGGGGACTAATATTGAAAGAGATATTCGTAATGAGCTTTATGAGCATATTCAAAAAATGAATTTTGGATTCTTTGATAACCAAAAATCAGGTAAAATCATTGGACGATTAACGAACGATTTAATGGATATTGGAGAAGTTGCTCACCATGGACCTGAAGATGTCTTTGTAGCTGTGATGACGCTTGTCGGTTCATTTGTCATTATGTTGACGATCGATGTGAAACTCGCGCTAATTACGTTCTGTGTTGTACCGATTATTTTTGTATTAACGATTTACTTTAATCAAAAGATGTCAGGTGCTTTTAAGAACTTATTTAGCAATGTTTCGAGATTTAATGAGCTTATTGCTGATAATGTTGGTGGTATGCGTCTTGTACAAGCATTTACAAATGAAGGTCACGAATTAGCAAGATTTAAAAAGGTCAATGATAATTTTAGAGCGACAAAATTAAAAGCATATTCTTATATGTCTTGGAACTTGTCGATTAGTCATATTGCTCAAAAATTAACGTTAATCTTTGTACTGATTTTAGGAAGTTATTTTGTATTAAATGGAGCATTGTCATATGGCGGATTTGTAGCGTTTATTATGATTACAAATCTATTATTTAAACCATTAGAGTCTATTAATATGGTTATTGAACTATTTCCTAAAGGTATTGCTGGATTCAAAAATTTCAAAGAAATCGTAAATATGGATCCAGAAATTAAAGATAATGACGATGCTATCGAATTTATAGATGAACCAGATACAATTGAATATGAAAATGTATCATTCAAATATTCAGAGAAATTAATCTTAAATCAGCTATCTATCAAAATTGAACAAGGTGAAAAAGTAGCACTAGTAGGACCGAGTGGGGGAGGTAAAACGACAATTTGTTCGTTATTACCAAGGTTCTACGACCCGTTACAAGGTAAGATTAAAATCAATAATCGAGACATTAAATCTTATAAGTTGGAATCATTAAGAAAACAAATTGGTGTTGTACAGCAAGATGTATTTCTTTTCGGTGGAACGTTAAGAGATAATATTATTTATGGTAATTTAAATGCAACGGAAGAAGAAATTAATTACGCAGTTGACCAAGCACAATTAAGAACGTTTGTAGATGAATTGCCAGAAGGTTTAGATACTGTCGTTGGGGAACGCGGTACAAAATTATCTGGTGGACAAAAGCAACGTATTTCAATTGCGAGAATGTTCTTGAAGAATCCGCCAATTATTATTCTTGATGAAGCAACAAGTGCTTTAGATGTTGAAACTGAAAATAAAATACAATCAGCATTTAAGAATTTATCACGTGGTCGAACATCACTGATCATTGCGCATAGACTGAGTACAATTAGACATGTCGATAGAATTGTATATATCGAACAAGGTCAAATACAAGAAATGGGCAGTCATGATGAACTCATGGATAAAGGCGGCAAATACAAAGATTTATACATGTCACAATTTGAACAAATTGATGAATTTTAACATAATGCTAGAGATCTTTTTGAAGAAAAAGGTCTCTTCATTTTTATATTTTGAGCTAAATAATAGACTTTCTGTTTAAAGTTGTTATTATAGAGTGGTAATATCTGTGATTAAGAGGTGTAACATGAAGATTTCTAAAGGATCAGACTATGGGTTGCATGCATTGGCATATTTAATTGCTAAAAGAGACCAACAGCCCATCAATGTTAAAAGTTTATCTGAAACGTTAAATGTATCTGTAACATATTTATCTAAAATATTAACGCAATTAGTAAAAGCTAGTGTCATAAAATCTGCATCTGGTGCCAAAGGTGGTTATTACTTAGTTAATAATTGGGAAGACATAACTGTCTATGATATTATTACTGCAATTGATGGTCATCAAAGTACACTTGAAGATAGCTTTGATCACGGTCCAGAATGTAAGATACAAGCGATATTAACTTCAGCTGAAGATGAAATGACGCAAGCTTTGAAAAATAAAACTTTAAAAGATTTAATGTAAGTTAAATCTTTTTTTATCTATCAATTATAGATATTACGACTCTATAATAGTTATGAAAGGTGGAAATACCATGTTTGATTGTATCGTAATAGGTGGAGGGCCAGCAGGATTAGCGAGTGCACTCACATTAGGAAGAGCTTTAAAAAAGACATTAGTGATAGACAACAATAATGCGAGAAATAAAGTGACACAACATTCACATGCATTTTTAACACAAGACGGTGTAAGACCTGAAGAATTGAGAGCTAAAGCAGAACACGATGTAGATCAATATGATGATGTAACACGTATCAATGACACTGTGTTAAACATATTGAAAGAAGAGCATAACTTTATTGTTGAAACAGCCAATCAACAATATAAAGCTAAAAAAATTATGGTATGTACAGGATTGCGAGAAACATTACCAGAAATTGAAGGTTTAAAAGAAAGTTACGGCAAATCTGTCTTTTATTGTCCATGGTGTGATGGATATGAATTGAGACATCAACCATTACTCGTAGCTGTTCAACCTGAACATGTGAAACATATGGCGATGCTGATTAACAATTGGACAGACGATATTGTTATAAGTAGTCGTGATTTTTCATTATTAACTGAAGAAGATAAAGCGTTTATTGAAAGTAAACAGATCACATTAGTGGAAAGCGAAGTAGCTGAATTTAAACATCATGAAGGACAAATTAATGAAGTTATCTTTAAAAATGGTGAACGAATTAATAGAAGCGGTGCAATCATTGGTGTGAAGTGGGATACTGATTTTGAATTTTTAAAAGCGCTCGATATTGAAAGAGAAGACAATGGAAAAATAAAAATTAATGAGTTAGGTGAATCATCTATACCAGGTTTATTTGTAGCAGGAGAAAGTAAAGATTTCATGGCATCTCAAATTATAGACGCAGCAGCAAATGGTAATCAAGTCGCAAAATTTGTAGCGATGCAAATCATTATGGAATCATAATAAAAGAAAGGAGAAATAAATGATAATTTCGCAAAATAGCGTTATAGTTACCATTGACTAAAGCTTTGCGTAGTAAAAAGCATTTTATAAATGGATGGAGATGTATCAAATGATTCAAGAAAAAGCACTTGTATTAGGTGGGGGAGGTATAACAGGTATTGCTTGGGAATCTGGTGTTCTAGCAGGACTAATGGATTCAGGGATACTTGTAAACCACGCCGATAAAATATTAGGGAGTTCGGCCGGATCATATGTGGGTTCTATTTTAGCTAACGGGCAAAATATGAAGCGTTATTATGAGGATCTTGCTATAAATCACGATAATGCAGATAACGCCCAATTGGATCCATCTTTATTTGAATTATGGCGTGATGCATTTGTACAAGGAAAAACAGACGAACGTGTTATCGGACAAAAGCTTGGAGATATTATTCATACAAATCCTTCAAAAGTTTCACGCGATGAACGAGCACATTCTGTTCGTCAAAGAATAGGTGATGTAGATTGGACAGAACAACTTGAAATTACAGCAATTAATGCAGAAACCGGAGAACTTACAGTATTTAATAATAAGACTGGTATAAGTTTAACAGAAGCGGTTATGGCAAGTGGAGCAGTACCTGGTATTTGGCCACATGTTGATTTTCAAGGTGTTTCTTGGATTGATGGCGGTATGATTTCTTCAACAAATGCGAAACTAATGACTGATTATCAAGATATTATTGTTTTAGCGCCACTTGATCAAAAGCAAGGTTTAGTACCTTCAGTGTATGAAGAAGTTGAAAGCCTCAAAGAACACAGCAACGTTATATTAATAACGCCTGATCAGAAAAGCAAAGATATTATAGGAACCAATATTTATTCAGCAGAAAATATTAAAGAAATCGGTGACGCTGGATATGAACAAGGCATAACAATTGGACGCGAATTTTTAAAAGATGCGAAGAATTGGAAATAAAATTGAAAAAACATGAGACAAACTGAACTTAAATTTAAAAGTTCAGTTTTTTTTATTTAAATGATTAACTTCTAAAACTTGCAAATTAACACTATTGAAAATAATAGAATTTATCTTATAATTGATAATAGTTATCAATTAGAGAAAGGGGTATTAATTCTGAAGGCGTTTTTGTATTTTATATATTTTATGGTTGTATTTTTTATTTTGAATTATCTGATTGATTTACTAATTTTCAAAGATAATGAGGTATTAAAAAATATAATTTCTGCTTTTATTTATGCAATACTTATGACACTACTTTTTAATGTGTCAGACAAAGGGAAGAAAAAAATAAACTAGGTATGAACAAATAAGAGGATAGGAGATTAGAAAGTGAATAAAGTGAGTAAACTGATCGCAATATTATTAGCGATATTATTTATAGCAACGGCATGTTCGAACGGAAATGCAGAGAAGAAAGAAAAGGATAAAGATAACAAAGATACAGTGATTTATAATGACAAAGTAAATAAAGATGTAGAAATACCTAAACATCCAAAAAGAGTTATTGATATGAATTTTAAAAATGTTGGTAATTTACTTTTATTAGGTCAAGAGCCAGTTGGTGTACAAGAATGGATTAAATGGAATCCAGAACTTGAAAAAGAAATGAAAGATATACCTAAAGTTGATTTGGATAATATAGAGAGTGTGGCTAAGCAAAAACCAGATTTAATATTAGCTAATGCTTCAGATAAGAATATAAAAAAATATCAAAAATTGGCACCAACTATTGTTTATGATAGTAAAGCAGACTATAAAGACATCTTAAAAGTACAAGCTAAAGTATTAAATAAAGAAGAGAAGGGTAAAGAAATACTGAAAAATTGGGATGAAAAAATAGAGAAAGATAAGAAAGATTTAGGCTCTAAAATTAATCATAAAACAATTACTGTAGTTCAAGATTACCAAAAAGAACAAATGGTTTTAGGTTCAGGATTAGGGAGAAGTACAGAAATAGTTTATGGTGCATACGGTATGAAACCTTCGAAAAAAGTTGAAAAAACATTTAATGAAAAGAACGCTAATTACTATACATTGAGCAAAGAAAAAATAGATGATATCGATGGTGATTATATAGCTATGATATTATTCGATGGTAATAAAAGTGAGATATTTAATTTAACAGAATGGGAAAATTTAAATGCTGTAAAGAATAATCATGTTCTAAAATTATCTATTAATGATGCTTCATTAGGTGATTTTAAAACACTAGATAAGACTAGAGAAAAAATTAAAAAACAATTCGAAAATATGCAATAGATTAAAAGGTATATTGAATTTAAATAATTAAAAAGCTATAATGTGCAATATCATTTTCTGGAATCAATACTTCAATATTTAATGGTAGAGTTATTTGAGACATGTTATACACTTTATACATAAGGCACCTCGTTGATTTGGTTTTTGTCATGATTAATTAAATTTTACGAGAGTGCTTTATTTTTTGTATAAAATTGGAAATCTGTAACGATTTTGTGCTGTGCTGACGCCTGAGGGAATAGTATGTGTGAGAGACTACAGGCTCGAACCATACCCTAGGCAAGCATGCACGAACAAAATCGTAGATTATAAAAAATAACACCTCATTTATACTGAATAAATCAGTAGAATGAGGTGTTATTTAATTTGAGTTAGGAATTAAGTCCTAGACTCGTTTTGCTTATTTTTTAGTTATTTTAATATTAATTTCAAAGTCACCAAATTGGACATTGTGGTGTTCAGAATCTGAAGTTGGTTGAAGTATTGTATTCTCGACTCTGCATAATTCTTGGATTAAAGCGTTCTTCTTCTGGGTCTTAGCTATTGAACCTGAAAAGCTTTTTGGTGGATTTGCCTTTAATTCTAATAGTTCTGATAAAATATCGTCTCTTGTTCTCATATTTATTGCCTCCTAATTTGATAGTTACAATAAAACAGCTCATCTTAAGATTAAGAAGAGCTGTTTAGAGAATCTTCTTATCTTTCAAGTTAAACTTGTTGGATTTAGCACAGTACATACGCCTGTTGCTGAGGTTTCATCGGGCCAATTCCCTCCGCCTACTCTTAATAAGACTACGAGCTATTTTATTGTTTCTTTATCATAACGAATTAATTGCATTTTGTCTAATTTTTTAAAAACTAAATGTTTAAAAAGTTTGAGATGGTCTATATATTAACTGAATATGAAGCATAGGAGGAATAGATTATGAAGTATAAAATGCTTTCTTTATTATTGTCAGCAGGTATCGTGTTAGCAGCATGTGGTAATGGTGACGATGATAACAATGATAAAAAAGATAATCAAAATGATGAAAAAACAGAACAAACAACTAAAGAAAATAGTAACGACGATCAAAATACAGATGATGATCAAGATTCAGACGATAATCAAAACACAGATGACGATCAAAGTTCTGACAAAGCAACTGAAAATACAGTAAAATGGGATGACGTTAAAGTCTCTCCAGAAGATGCTGTAAAAGCTGCACAAAAAGAATCAAAAGGTGAACTTAAGGATCTATCTTTTGAAAAAGAAACAGGCGAGTGGAGTTATAAAGTTGAATTAGTTGATGGAACAAATGAAAATAAAGTACTCATAAATGCAGATGATAAGTCTGTTACGAATGTTGAAAAAGAACAAGAAGATAGTGATGATAATGATCAAACATTCAAATTATCAGATGTTGCTAAATTTGAAGATGCACTTAAAGTAGCACAAGACAAAGCTAAAGGTGATATTAAAGAATGGTCACTAAGTGAAGATAATGGCAAACTTGTTTATTCTATTGAGTTAAAAGAAGGTAATAAAGAATCAACAGAATTTACAATTGATGCTAAGTCTAAAGAAATTCTAGAACAAGAAACAGATTAATTTATTAAGAGGCATAGGATAATTCATTTTATCCTATGTTTTTTTTGTTCATTAATCGATTATCATTCTCAATTAATAATTCAGAAGAAGTCTGAAAAAAATTTCATTACATAAACACTATAGGTACAGTCTTGTATTTGTATTTTTGATGAATTCTATAAAATTTTTATTGACTATTACACATTATAGGCATAAATTAAAGATGATAATGATAATCAATTAGATGGGGAGTGTTTTGATGAAAAAGTTAGCAACAACTTTATTAGCAAGTACTTTAATTTTAACAGCGTGTGGGAATAGCGCTGATAAGAAAGAAAATGAAGATAAAAAAGAAACAAAGGAAACGAAAAAGTCTGAAAAAGCGGATTTCTCAAAAGAAACAAAAGCTTATAAAGATTTTACAACTGAACAATTAGATAAATTCTTAGCGGATACTGAAAAATTCGTTGAAGCGGTTAAAGCAGACGATATCGAAAAAGCGAAAGAAATATATCCTACAGCTCGTATGTACTACGAAAGATCTGAGCCAGTTGCTGAAAGTTTCGGTGATTTAGATCCGAAAATTGATGCACGTTTAGCAGATATGAAAGAAGAAAATAAAGAAGACGAATGGTCAGGTTACCACAAAATTGAAAAAGCATTATGGGAAGATAATACAACTAAAGATATGGCACCAGTTGCTGATCAATTATTAAAAGATACGAAAGAATTACGTGCAAAAGTAGATACAGTAGATGTTACACCTAAATTAATGTTACAAGGTTCAATCGACTTATTAAATGAAGTATCTAGCTCAAAAATTACAGGTGAAGAAGAAATTTATTCACACACAGATTTATATGACTTTAAAGCAAACATCGAAGGTGCAGAAAAAATCTTTGAAATATTTAAAGATAAAGTAGCAGATAAAGATAAAAAACTTGCTGACACAACACAAGAAAGATTTGATAATGTTAATAAATTATTAGATCAATATAAGACTAAAGATGGTGGATATGAAGATTATACGAAACTATCTAAAGATGAAACGAAAAAACTTTCTGAAGCTGTCGATAAATTAGGGGAATCTTTAAGTCAAATGGCTGTTATTACGGAGTGATGATTGATGTCTAATAATGAAAATCATATAGCTAGAAGGGATTTTCTAAAACTTGCTGGTGTTGGTGGTGCGGGATTACTGATAGGCTCTACTGGTGTAGGCGGTACTTTTCTAGCATCTCAATACTTTGCTAAAGATAAAACAGGCGTAAAAAATAAAATCAATTTCTATGGTAAATATCAGTCTGGCATCACGACAGAACAACAAAAACATATTTACTTTGTCGTTCTGAGCATTAATAAAATGTCAATTTCAGATGTTAAAGAAATGTTTAAAGTATGGACAAATTATAGTGTTCATTTAATGAATGGTGAATATGTAAAAGAGCTTGGTAAAAACAAAATGTTACCAAGTCCAGATACAGGGGAGACGATTGGTTTAGACGCCAGTCGTCTGTCTCTTACTTTTGGTATAAGTCCTTCATTCTTTGAGAAAGTTGGATTGAAAAAGCATAAACCAGATTTATTAAAAGATTTACCTCATTTTCCTAAAGATCAAATTGATGAAGACTATTCAGGTGGAGACATTTGTATTCAAGCATGCTCAGATGATCCACAAGTTAATTTTCATGCCATTAGAAATTTAATTAGAGTGGCTAAAGGTGAAGTTTCAATGAAGTGGAGCCAAGCTGGATTTAACTCATTTGAAGAAAAAGATGGTAAGAAAGAAACGCCTAGAAATTTATTCTCTTTTAAAGATGGAACAGGTAATCCTAATGTCCAAAATAAAAGTGATTTGAATGAATACGTCTTTATACAAGATGGTTGGGCTAAAAATGGTTCATATTTAGTCGCAAGAAGAATTCAAATGTTGTTAGAAACATGGGATAGAACGGCTTTAGGTGAACAAGAAGCCACATTTGGTAGATACCGTCATTCTGGTGCGCCAATTGGTAAAGAAAAAGAATTTGATACATTTGACCCTGATATTAAAGATAAAAATGGCGAGAACTTGATAGAAAAAGAATCACATGTCAGTTTAGCAAAAGCATCTAAAACAAATTTATTAAGAAGATCTTTTTCATATTCAGATGGTATAAACGCAAATACAGGTGCTTTTGATGCAGGATTACTCTTCCTAGCATTTCAAAAATCACCTGAACAATTTATTAAAATCCAAAGTAAAATGGGTGCTATTGATAAATTAAATGAATATATTACACATCGAGGTTCAGGTATTTTTCTATGTTTACCAGGTGTCCAAGAAGGAGGATATTTAGGTGAAACGTTATTCAATCGTATTTAGTTTAGTCGCAATACTATTTATGCTGTTATCTTTGACCGCTAAAGCAGAAACGAGCTTAAGCGATATTTATATTAGTGTGACGGATGCCAAATCGGCGATACAAGATAAAGACGAAAAGGCATTCGACAAACATTTCAAAGAGATTAAAGATAATTGGCAAAGTACGAATAAAAAAGACCATAAACTTGTGAAAAAAATAGATCAAGATATCGAAAAAGTTGAAAAAACAACGTCTCAAAAAGATAGAGAAAGTGCGCTAAATACACTGACTTCTGATTTAATTGATTATGAAAAAGTATTAAATCCTGTTGATAAACAGAAGAAACGAAATCAGTTACAAAATGAAATGCAGCCATTGATTAAAAATATAACAAAGGCGATTTCAGATAAAGATTTTGAAAAAGCAAAAACGATCAACAATCAATTAAATGCGACTTGGACAAAAAATGAAAAAATTGTTCGAGAAGAAGATATTGGCAGATATGGCCAAGTTGAAACTGCATTAATGTTTACAAGAATTGAATTAACGAAAGATAAAGTAGATGCTAGTAGTGCACAAATGCAAGTTGATCAATTGAAAAAAGAACTTGATGATTATCATGCAGGAAAAAAATCAGATGCTAAAACAAGCGATCAAGATGTTAACATTTTAAATGAACATTTAGATACTGCGATTAAAAATATAAAAAATGATGATTTAGCGAAATCAAAGCAAGCGTTACAACAATTTATTATTGCATGGCCAAATGTTGAGAGTGAAATTAGCACGAGAAATGGTGCGTTGTACACTAAAATAGAACAGAAAATTCCTCAATATGCAGGTCAACTTGATGAAGATAATAAAGATGACATTGGTAGCCAGTTAGAAACGCTCAATCAAGAAATTAAATCAACCATTTCTAAGACGAGCTATACATTTTGGGATGCAGCTTTAATCTTATTACGTGAAGGTGTAGAAGCACTGCTCATTATTATGGCGTTGCTTACTGTAACACGTAAATCTGAACAAACAAAAGCATCAAAATGGATTGTTACAGGCAGTGTCATTGGTATTGTATTAAGTATTGCGTTAGCTTTCATATTTAAAGCAATATTTGAAAACTTAGGTTCAACAAGAGAATTAACAGAAGGTTTAGTAGGTATTGGATCTGTAATATTAATGATTATCGTAGGTATCTGGTTGCACTCTAAATCAAGTTTAGATTCGTGGCAGAAATTCATCAATAAAAATATGGATAAAGCTATGTCTACTGGAAGTATCGTTACTTTTGGGTTAGTCGCTTTCCTATCTGTATTTAGAGAAGGTGCTGAGACGATTATCTTCTATTTAGGTATCGTTGGGAAAATCTCAACATGGTCATTAATATTAGGTATTATCGTCGCATCCGTCATACTGGCGTTAATTGCAATCTTCTTTAACCAAATTACAAAATGGATACCAATACATCGTTTATTCTTTATCATGTCATTATTTATATTTATATTGGCATTTAAAATATTAGGCGTAAGTATTCATACATTACAAATATTAAACATAGTACCACAACATACAATTAATCACTTACCATTCATAGACTTAATAGGATTTTATCCAACATACGAAACATTGATACCACAATTAGCATTAGTCATTTTAGTTGTGATTTACTATGCAATGAGTAAGAAGAAATAGAGTAATTTAAAACGCTAAGACAAAGGCATTTGTCTTAGCGTTTTTTAGTGTGTCGCCAAAGTCTTAGACTTTAGTGGCATTTTTTATGCGCATGCTTTCCGCGGGCATGTTCTCAGCCTGTAGTCTTCGAATCATGCTTTTCCCGCAGGAGTCAGCGCTAAAAAATACCAATTGAAATGATTTATGTTTCAGATGTAGTACTTAAAAATCAATTTAGTTTTCGTGGTAATTGACATAATATACTTGATCAATAAATTCTTGTATGAGTTCATCTTCATATTTGTCTGCTAACTTCTCACTCAACTTTTCATCTAAAATTATATTGTCACTTATATAATCTTGATAATGTCCAATTTCATGTGCTAATATTCTTAAAATATTTAAATCACTATCAAAAAGTGACATTTCTTTTTTTAATTGTTCATAGCTATGTGTGGAAACGACTATTCTTGGATACTTAAATAAAGATTTGGGATATTGGAAGTAACCATAAGAATCTTCGAGTTCTTTATGCGTAATATGAATATTAACTTTTATAGGGAAGTCCAATTCTTTTTTAATGAAATTTCTAAATTGTACAAAAGCCTTCTTTAAATGAGCACTTATTTCAGAATCAAACTTCAACGTAAGTCCATCTTTATAGAGTGTAGAACTATTATTATGACAAAATAAATATTTGTAAGTTAAATAATAACTGTATTTTCTAATGTTATATTCAAATCGGTCAAAATGATCAATGAGTTCTTTATGTGTAACTTGTTCGTACTCTAAAGTATAGAATTGTGCGATATGATAATTTAAATCATATAAAATTTCAGAAAGTGCATATTCAAATTCGTTTACAATAATGTTATTGCTCTTCTTAGCCACAAGATATTCTTCAATATTATATAAAGAATAATATATATGACGATTATCAAAGTCTACTTGGCAATCTGAAAGATAACCATAAGAACTTATTGGAGCATCATGGGAAATAATTTTAATGTTTTGATTTAATATGTTATTTCTATTAATCCATTTAATATAATTTCTGATGCTTTGAACTACACTTGTGTGATTACTTTTATTTATTACGGTTATTTTAGTCATCTTCATCATCCTCAAACACTTCTTACAATAAATTATCTATACATTCCAAATATTGTCAATTCAATTTCGCAACCTTTCATGACATTTGTCATATGATATTCGTGACAGTTTGTACTTATAACGGGTGGTGTGATTTTTTATAATATAGGTAACTTATAAAGGACGGTGATGATTGTGATTGATGTTCAAAATGTAACGAAAATCTATAATCAGAAAAAAGTTGTGAGTGATGTTTCTTTTCAAATTAATGAGGGTGAATGTACGGCTTTAATTGGTCCAAATGGTGCTGGTAAGTCTACGTTGATTGATATGATTATTGGGGACAGACATCCTAATGACGGGCAAATTATTAGTGACAATCAACAATTAGATAAGAAGCGGATGGGTATTTTGTTTCAAACGACGGCTTTCCCAGATGTGATGAAAGTTAAGGAGTTGTTTTATCTTTTTAAGTCTTTTTATAAAGATACGATTTCGATAGAAACTTTTAAAGAAATTACTCGATTTGATAATGATAAACTTGAACAATTTGCTGCTAAATTATCTGGTGGTGAACGTAGAATATTGGATTTTACATTATCAATTATTGGGAAACCGGACTTTGTCATTTTGGATGAGCCTACAAGTGCGATGGATACTGAAATGAGGAAGCATTTCTGGAAAGTGATTGAGGAAATGAAACAAGAAGGTAAAACGATATTTTATACTTCTCATTATATTGAAGAAGTTGAAAGAATGGCTGACCGTGTTGTTGTACTTAATAAAGGTGAGCTTGTTATGGATAGTACACCTAGAGCGATACGTCATAGTGAAAACAAAACGATGATTCAAATTCCTTTATCGAAAAAAGAAGTGGTGAATATCCTTAAAAATGTTTCGGTTGAAGCATCTAAAGATATGCTCATCATTACGACTGAAGATGTCAATCCTGTTATTAAAGCTTTTATAGACTATGGCATTGATTTTAATGAGGTAGAAATTATTAAAGAGTCATTAATGGATACGATATTTTCAAAAAATGAAGAAAGGGTTTGATGAGATATGTTATGGGCATATTTTAAATCTGAATTGTTATTGTTAACGAGAAAAAAATCATATTTAATACTTTCGATTATGTTGCCGTTAGTATTTTATTTAATATTCACAGCACTATTGGATTTACCTAAAGAATACGAAGCTAAATTTTATAAAGAATATATGTTTAGTATGGCGACGTTCAGTTTAAGTAGTTTCTGTATTATGACATTTCCATTAGAGATGATAGAAGATAAGAAAATAGGATGGTCAAAAAATTTATTCAAAACACCTTTATCACCAAGTTATTACTATGCAGGGAAAGTAATGAAACTCATGTGCATGTTTTGTTTAGCTATTATCGCATTATTTTTAACAGGAGCTTTTTATAAAGGTGTTGAAATGTCAGCAGGCGAGTGGATTGGATCAGGATTGATGTTATGGGTTGGTTCTAGCATGTTTTTATCAATGGGCGTTCTCATATCTCAAATAAAAGATATTCAAAAAGCTAGTGCTATCGCGAATATCATATATTTAGGACTTGCTGTATTGGGAGGACTTTGGTTCCCAACAGATCAGTTTCCAGATTGGCTAAAGCACGTATCGTATGCAACACCTACTTATAATTTAAGAGAACTCTCTTTATCTGTGACAACTCAAGGTGGCATACACTTTGTTTCACTTCTTATATTGGCAATTTATTGTATACTGTTTATAAGTATTGCGTTGATTATACGTAAAAAGACGGAAGTGGTTTAATGACATTATTAGAAAGAATTAAAGAGAATCCTATAGGTTCATCAAACTTAATTTATCTCATCTTTCCAATATTGAGTTTAACAGTACTTGGTCATAGAGGACCTTTATGGAGCGGTATATTAGTTACCGCTCTATTTACGATAAGTTATTTAATGATGATTTATGTAGATTTATCTAAAAGGCGCATGCTTAGAAGAATACTTTTAATGGTTCATTTTTTAGGTATATTTTATTTTGTAGATTTTTTTAATGCTTCTCATTTATTATTCTTTTTCTATGCAGCTTATATTATTCCATATGTTTTTCAAACTAAAATGAAATCTATCGAAGTATTAATGTATATTGTGTCGTTTATAATCGCTATTTATATTATTGCAGTTGATCATAGAGACTATTTAATTATTATGATACCTATGAGTATTGTCATGATATTTATTATGTTTGGAAATTTTAAAGCGTTAGAATCTGAACAGTTAAAAGAAGAAATTAGAAGTAAAAATGAACATATCAATACGTTAATTGCTGAACAAGAACGAAATCGAATCGGACAAGATTTACATGATACGTTAGGTCATGTGTTTGCGAGTTTAAGTATTAAATCTGAACTTGCGATGAAATTAGTGGATAAAGATATTGATAAAGCGAAAGAAGAAATGGCGTCTGTGAATGAATTGTCTAAAGAAGCGCTTGTTAAAGTAAGAGCAATTGTAGATGATTTGAAGTTGCAATCTTTTGAAGAAGAAGTGAAGACGATGGAAACATTGTTAGAAAATGCAAACTTATCGTTTGAATTTAACAATGCTGATAGAGCTCAATCGCTCAGTCCAACTCGACAATCAGCACTGTCCATGATTTTGAGAGAAGCGGTTAACAATGTCATTAAGCATGCACAGGCTACAAAAGTAACAGGTGAAATCGTTGAAGAAAATGAACATTTAACATTGGTAATCATAGATGACGGCATAGGTATGAAACACATTGATGAAGATGATTTTAAGAGTATCAAAAATCGTGTTCATGCATTAAATGGCCAACTAAAAGTAAGTAATTTAAATAAAGGATTAAAAATGACGATCACATTGCCTAGAGGGGATGACACATTATGATATCAATTGTTATAGCAGAAGACCAAGAAATGTTACGTAAAGCCATGGTTCAATTGATGGAAATGAATGATGAATTAAATATTTTAGGGGACTTTTCAAATGGAGAAGATGCATTAGAAAGTATTCAAAGTCACGAACCAGATGTCGCGATACTAGATGTCGAAATGCCTAAAATGACAGGATTAGAAGTATTGAAAAAAGTAAAAGATTCAAATTTAAATACGAAAGTCATCATCGTTACAACTTTTAAAAGACCTGGATACTTTGAGAGTGCAGTAGCAAACGATGTTGATGCATACGTATTGAAAGAACGATCAATCGATGAACTCGTCGAAACAATTAAAAATGTGATGGATGGTAAAAAAGAATATAGCGAATCTTTAATGACATCAATGTTTAAAGATAGAAATCCATTAAGCCCGAAAGAACAACTCGTATTGAAAGAAATAGGCAAAGGCTTATCCAGTAAAGAAATATCAAAAGAATTATATTTATCAGACGGCACAATTAGAAATTATACATCGATAATTATAGATAAATTAGAAGCAGATAATCGGTTTGACGCATGGCAGAAAGCAATCGAAAAAGGATGGATATAGTGAGGTGCAGAGGTAGTAGCGGTAAGTAGAGGTTATTGGGGAATTTCTGGACCGATAAAATAAATTACCGGTCCAGAAATGAGAAATATGGACCGATAAAAATAATTACCGGTCTAGAAATGTGGAATATGGACCGATAAAAAAATTTACCGGTCCAGAAATGAGGAATATGGACCGATAAAAATAATTAGCGGTCCAGAAATGGGAAATATGGACCGATAAAAAAATTTATCGACCCGAAAACAGGATTTTCAGGCCGATAAAATAAATTACCGACCCGAAAACAGGATTTTCAGGCCGATAAAATAAATTACCGACCCGAAAACAGGATTTTCAGTCCGATAAAATAAAATATCGACCCGAAAACGGGATTTTCAGGCCGATAAAATAAAATATCGACCCGAAAACAGGATTACCAGGCCGATAAAAATAATTATCGACCCGAAAACAGGATTATCAGGCCGATAAATGAAAAGCTGAGCCATCATTTGATGATGTGCTCAGCTTTCTTATTGATTATTTTGTTTTTACTGTGTGTATAAACTCATATAATCCGTTTAGTTGATCGAGTTGTTGATTACAATGTTCACTGTCATGGCAAATATAATTACCATTTTTAGTATATGTTCCATCACCTTTTGACTTCGTAGTTGATAGAAACATGGAAACATTGGATTCTTTCTTACATATACTACAGATTCCGGGCTTAATGGTAGGTGATAAGTCTCCTGATACACCTATCAATTTATCATCTTCATAAAGCACGATAAATTTCTTTTGTTTACCAGAATCATTCCAACCTATATATGAAGACTCTTTTAAGTCTATGTTATCCCATTCTGGATGTTTTAATTTTTTAGTCTTTTTAAAGATTTTTTCAAGTTGCTTACTTGAAGGCTGTTCAAATGGAACGACGTAGCTTTTAAGTCCAAATAATAATTTCTCAATTTGTACTCGAGAAATCTTTTTATTCATAATGATTTTTGTGAAATCTTCTATTTCAGAATGCTTTTCTTCAAAAAGCTGTGAAATATGGTCGTATGTTATAGCTTGAAACGTATCGATTGTTTTTATATCATTTACAGATTTATAAACGTTAAATAACTGTTCTGATTTTTCTTTAATACTAACGAATTGATATGGTTTAATGTAATTATTCATATTGAATCCCTTCTTTTAAATTATTTCCTTTGATCGTTGGGTATGAATAATTGTAGAGAACATGACACATTTAGTAGCATCTTAAGATCCCTCCTTATCAGACACTAGTATAGTCCTTTAACCATGTAATTTCAAATGTATATTATTATAAAAATTATTCGAAATAGTGTAAAATTAAAAGACAACCGAATATGGTTGGAATTTTTTATTATATGGAGGAATTAATTAATAATTGGGGACCACAATTAGTTTAATCACGTTTATTGTATTACTCGCTTTAACCGGATTCTTTGTTGCGACGGAATTTGCAATTGTAAAGGTCAGGTCATCTAGAATTAACTACTTAGCAGAACAGAATTATAAGAACGCTCAACCAGCTAAAAAGGTAGTCGAACATCTTGATGAGTATTTAGCAGCATGTCAGCTAGGTATTACCATTACAGCACTTGGAATTGGTATGGTTGGCGAATCAACATTTGAGTTTATTCTGCATCCACTTTATAGTAGCTTTGGATTATCAGAAACGGTTATTCATGTCTTAACATTAGTCAGCGCATTTATTATCGCAACTTATTTACACGTTGTAGTAGGTGAAATGGCGCCAAAGACAATCGCAATTCAAAAAGCAGAACAAGTTACAATATTCTTTGCAAGACCGATCATACTGTTTTACAAATTATTATATCCTTTTATTTTTATTTTAAATGGGTCAGCAAGAATGATATTGAGCTTATTTGGTATGAAGCCTGCGAAAGAGTCTGAATTATATCACTCTGAAGAAGAATTGAAGATGTTGATTAAAGAAAGTCACCAAGGTGGGGAAATTTCATCAACAGAACTAGAACATATTAATAAAGTCTTTATTTATGATGAACTTGTCGTCAAAGATTGTATGATTTCTAAAGACAATATGACAATGATCAATAGTGATGCTAGTCAGCAAGAAGCAATTCAATTTGTGAAAAATGGCTATTATACGAGATATCCAGTTTACCAAGATGATAAAACGAATGTTATTGGATATTTACATGCGAAAGATTTATTGAAAGACAACATACAAGGTATAACTGAATTGATTCATGAAATCATATATGTCAAAGAGGCAGACGCCATTCAAAACGTACTAGATAAAATGAAAAAACAACGCGCACATATCGCAATTGTTCATAATGAACACAGTGAATTAGCAGGTATGATTACGATGGAAGACATACTTGAAAATATTGTCGGTAACATTGAAGATGAACACGATAAATAGACGTAAAAAGAACCTGAGCCACAAAAAATGGCTCAGGTTCTTTTATTCTGTCTGTTTCTTTTTGGGTGGCCAGATGAAATACGAGATGGTGATAGCTAAATCAATAAAGAGCACTATTGACCAAATGTGAATAACGCCATCCATAGCTTCTGTTCTATTTTTATCATGAATTAAATAAATGATTAAATGTAGAATACCTGTCCCTATAATGTAAGAGAGTAAATGTTTAAACCAACTTTTCGCATATAGTTTAGCATACGCGAATCCACTAGGTTTCTCAGGCTTGCTACCTTCTTTCATGACATAATATCTGAAGCGGTCATCTGCCCATTGAATCATACTTTTACCAAAGACAATTGAAACAGATATATAAACAGCAGCAATAGCGTGAGGTGTTTCGGCAGTTGCACCGTTCATTAAATCCACAGCTGTTGTAATTAATAGAATCAAATCAATTACGGGTGTAAGTGCTAGAAAAATGAGCCCAAGCTTTTTCTGTCTGAAGACATACCTTGTGACGAGTCCAAGTAATATAACGACCCAGAAAGCAACTTCACAAAAAATAATGAGCCACACAATAAAATTCATGATTATCCTCCTTTATTTTGTAAGCTTTGAAATTTCTTCAAATACAATTGCTTCAATATCTTCATTAGAGGTCTGTTCTGGATTTAACAATTTATGTAGTGCTAATCCATCAATTAATGCGTGAAGTCTCATTGAATTAAGATGTATATTGATGTTGTTTTTTAATAAGTGATCGCGTTCTAAAATCGTTAATACCGTTACACATAGTTCATCTAATCCATCATCTAAAGTACTCTGTCCGTATTCATGGCTGTCATATCGAAAGGCCATCCATACTTCCATATCAGCTAATCTTTCTTCATCTAACGGTAAAACGGCGAGTAAACATGCTTTTACTTTATCAATTGTGTCTTGGTTATCAGACGTAAGTATTGCTTCGATTCTCCTTCTTACTTTTAGTTCTACTTCAGACATAACGGCACTGAGTAATTCTGAATGACTTGGAAAATAGTATCTAATTTGACCAGGTGTCATTTGTGCGAGTTTAGCAATTTGTCTAACCGTAGATCCCTTTGCACCATTTTCAACAATTGATTGAAAAGCATATTGAATAATTTGTTCTTTTTTTTCTTTATGATTAATAATTTTTGGCATAGTAGAAGTCTAACATATTTTAATACACCTGTGTTAAATAAAAGTTTGAAAAATAAAATATATTAAATAATAAAAATATAAAAATGCATTGACATTAACGTTTGCAATACATATGATGAAATTATAAATTGCATTTTACAAAATCTTTACATTCTTTACAAAAAATTAATAATAGGAGGTAAGAGTATGGCGAATTTCTTGAAACCAGCGAAACATATAGATCCTCTGCCTAGTGAACAGGTAGATGATACATATAAGAAATTGAGACTACAAGTCTTTATAGGAATATTTCTTGGTTATGCTGGTTATTATTTATTAAGGAAAAACTTTTCACTTGCGATGCCAGCATTGATCGATGAAGGCTTTAGTAAGACTGAATTAGGGTTTGCTTTATCAGCTATTTCAATTGCATACGGTTTTAGTAAATTTATTATGGGTACAGTGAGTGACCGGAGTAACGCAAGAATATTTTTAACATTAGGTTTAGTATTAACGGCAATCGTTAATTTATTGATGGGTTTTATACCGGTCTTAACATCTAGTGTATTTATCATGTTTATTATGCTTTTCTTAAATGGTTGGTTCCAAGGTATGGGATGGCCACCATCTGGAAGAGTGCTTGTACATTGGTACAGCGTTAGTGAACGTGGAGGTAAGACAGCTATTTGGAATGTCGCGCATAATGTTGGTGGCGGGTTGATGGCACCGATTGCCTTGCTTGGTATTTCAATTACAGGAACATTGTCATTTGGTTATTTAAAAGGATTTGAAGGTGCATTTATATATCCAGCTATTATCGCGTTAATTATTGCGATTATTTCATACGTTCTAGTTAGGGATACACCTCAATCGATGGGATTACCACCGATTGAAGAATATCGAAATGATTACCCTAATAAAGAGCAGAAAACGTTAGAAGTAGAGCTTACAACAAAAGATATTCTCTTTAAATATGTATTGAATAACAAATGGGTTTGGATGATTGCTATCGCAAATATCTTTGTTTATTTTGTTAGATATGGTGTGTTAGACTGGGCACCAACATATTTAAGTGAAGAAAAAGGTTTCGACTTAAATGCATCAGGTTGGGCATACTTCTTATATGAATGGGCAGGTATCCCAGGAACATTATTATGTGGTTATATTTCGGATAAAGTGTTCAAGGGTAGAAGGGGGCCAGCAGGATTTATATTCATGTTAGGTGTGACAATCGCTGTCATCGTATATTGGTTAAATCCAGCAGGAAACCCATTAGTAGATAATATCGCATTAGTTGCGATCGGTTTCTTAATATACGGACCTGTTATGTTGATAGGTTTACAAGCATTAGATTATGTACCTAAAAAAGCAGCAGGTACTGCAGCAGGATTAACAGGATTGTTTGGTTATTTAGGTGGAGCTGTAATGGCTAATATCATTATGGGATTAACTGTTGATAAATTAGGATGGGATTCAGGATTCTTATTATTAACAATCATTAGTGTATTAGCAATGTTAAGTTTCATCTTAACTTGGAACAAACGTGGACAAGAAGTTGTAAAATCATAATTATATAAAGTGTAAAGAGACTAGGGCATTTTACCTTAGTCTCTTTTCCTATTTAATGATAAACGTTCGCGAAATTCAATGACACTATTCAATAAATTCTCACTTAATAAATTGTATGATTCTTTCAAAATATTAAAACATTTACCTTAATCTGATTTTCTTCAATTTATATATTTACTGATTTAAGTTTTCGAATTATAATAACGTCATTATAATTCAATATTTTTACATTAGTAATTTGATGTTTACTTTTGGAATTTGGATTAAATATATTAAGATATCAAAGAATTAGGAGATTTGTTGTGAGAAATATATATGAAATCAAATACCTAAAATATTCTGCTACTAAATATCGCAATCATATAGGTATTTCTTTTTTTGTAGTATTAAAGGGTCGTGTTATGGTCACGATCAAAGAGCATAGTAAAGAATATAAAGAAGGAGAAACGTTTGTTGTTAAACATAATGAGTGGTATAAACTCGATGTATCAGAAGGGAATATCGTCGTACAAATTCATCTGTATGAGTCAATCATAACAACGATGATACCAGAGTTACTTTCATATCATCAGCATGTAAGTATGCAAACAAAGTTAGTCCCTTTACGAGACCATTTAATTTGCCTGTGTGATTTATATTTAATACAAGAAAACAATCGCAATTTAAAAATCATGAAGCAACTTATTACGATATTAGAATTTTATAGAGAACGATTGACGGTTTATTCAAAAGAATGTCCACTTGTTAATCGGCATATGAACCCAATAATTGATGAAATTAAAGATTATATTTATGAGCATTATAATGAACGTATAACGATCAATACATTCACCGATAAATATCATATTTCTGAATCATATTTTTCGAAATTATTTAAAGAACAAATGGGGGTAAACTTTAAAGATTATTTAACGGACATTAGATTGTTAAATAGCACGTATGATTTAATTCATACACAAGAAAAAGTAATCGACATTTCTGAAAAACACGGCTTTTACAATGTATCGTCTTATATTTATTGCTTTAAATTGTATTATGGCGTTACACCGAAAAAGTATCGTGATATGACACAACGTAAACACGTACAAATTGAGCGACAAAGCTTTTTTAATGAAGTAGATCATGAGCAAGATTTATCAGATGAGGAAGTTAAATATTATTTGAAAAAGTTTCAAGAGGATTATTCAAGCATGATATGTACATAAAAATTTCGCGATTTTAACAAAACAAAACCTCCCAATCTTTTATAAGGTTAAAGAGATTGGAAGGTAAATGATTCATATTATGATTGTGCGATATATTTTTTAATAACTTCTTTGTTCTTTTCTTTGAAGATGTCGTTGTGGCTCGATACGCGACCACCTGCTTGTGCTTCAGGATCGATATAGCTTTTAGCTAAGTTTGCAGCATTTGCAGCATCATTGAAACAAGAAGCAATCAAATGAACTTTTGCATCATGTTTAAGGATATCCCCAGCACCGAATATGCCAGGTACTGAAGTTTGAGCATTTCCTAAACCTTCAATAAAGAATTCATTCACTAAGTTAACTTTAGTTTGTGCGTTATGAAGTAGTTCTGATTCACGATCAAAACCATGACTAATGATAACTTCATCAACAGGTATGATTTCTTGTTCCTTTGTATCAACATGTTCTAAAACAACTTCTGTAATGACAGGTTTATCAGGATCACTGTTAAGTTGTTTAATAACCATACTTGGTTTCTTAGAGATATCAAGTTTATCTAATAATTGTTTCATATGCTCATGGCCAGAAATTTCTTCTTTTCTGTAGCAAAGCGTAACACTTTTCGCATATTCTGATAAATCACAAGCCCAGTCTAATGCAGAGTTTCCCGCTCCCGAAATTAATATATGCTTGTCTTTAAACTTCTGAATTGACTGTACAACATAATTTAAATTAGATAATTCAAAACGCTCAGCACCTTCAATATCTAAAGTTAATGGTTTGATAATGCCACTACCAACAGCAATAATGACAGATTTTGAATGATACTCATGACCTTTTTCTGTATATATAATAAAATGTTGTTCTTCAACTTTTTTAATATCAATAACTTTTTCTTCTAAGCACACTTCTGGACCGAAATGTAAGCCTTGTTGAACTAAATCTTGAATAACTTCATAACAAGGTTTTGGCGCAAGAGCCCCTATATCCCAAATGACTTTTTCAGGGTAGACATGCATTTTACCGCCTAATTTATTTTGGAAATCAACTATTCTAACACTCATTCCTCTTAACCCGGAATAGAAACTCGCAAATAATCCCGCTGGACCCCCGCCGATAATCGTAACGTCTGTAATATTCATCAGTCATGATTCCTCCTAATTATTTCAACTTACGGTTATTATCCTATATTTGCAAATGATAATCAATATCAATGATGGAATTGTCATAATTTTTTAATTTAAATACATATGTAAAATATTTTTAGATGAATAAAAATTGAGTGAGAATATTTATGTGAATCGGGGGTGATAGTGAGGATGTATTTGAGTATTGTCGAAAAAATGAGTCGTGTTAGGGACAGAATTCCGAGAAATGTCTCTAAGAGGGGTTGTTAGGGACAGAATTCCGAAAAATGTCCGTAAGAGAGGTTGTTAGGGACAGAATTCTGAGAAGTGTCCGTAAGAGAGCGCTCACCTAACTACCAGAATTCGAAATAATGGAAGCTAGCCGATTCTAACTACCACAATTCAGAAAAATGGAAGTTACAGCGTTCTAATTACCACAATTCCGCAAAATGAAAATTAGCACACTCATACATAATGAAAGGCTGAGACAATTTTCATGTCTCAGCCTTCTTATCATACTTATGCGATTGGGAAGAGTGATTCGATAAGTTGAATGTTCTCTTCTGTTAAGTTCACTTCTAATGTTTTTAAGTTGTCGATAACTTGTTCGCCTCGTTTAGCGCCAGGTATGATCACATCTAATGATGGTTTTGTTAAGTAATATGCTAACACAATATGTGCTACGTCTACGCCATGCTCTTGTGCGATTTCTCTAAGTTTGTCTACTTTTTTAAGATTTTCTTTAAAAGCTTCACCTTGGAATTCAGGTTTTTCTGCTCTTAAGTCATCAAACGTTGTATTTTCATCATATTTGCCAGCTAATAATCCTGCAGCTAATGGGAAGTATGGAATAAATGTAATATCATGTTCTGCTGTATATTCCAAGATGTGTTCATTCTCACGATTTAATAAATTATATTCATGTTGAATAACATCTACATTACCATTTTTATTAGCTTCTTTCAGTTGTTCTAATGTGAAGTTAGAAACACCGATTGCTTTAATTTTTCCGGCATCTTTTAATTCTTGTAAAGCTGCAACTGCTTCGTCTTTAGGTGTTTCGTCATCTGGGAAATGAATATAATATAAATCGATATAGTCAGTTTGTAATCTTTTAAGGCTGTTTTCAACTTGTTCTTTTAAAAATTCAGGGTCGTTAGATAATTTAGTATCATCGCCGTCAAAGTAGTGAGCGCCTTTAGTAGCAATCACGACGTCTTCACGATTGTATTCTTTAACGACTTCTCCGACAAGTTCTTCTGATCTTCCTGGACCATAAATGAAAGCAGTATCTAATAAATTAACACCATTGTCTAGGGCAGCTCTTACAACATTTTTACCTTGTTCTTCATCAAGGTTTGGATATAAATTATGACCGCCAACAGCATTTGTTCCTAAACCAATTGGATTAACTTCAATATTTGATTTACCTAATTTTACGCGATTTGCCATTTCAATCATCCTTTTCTCATTGTTTGTTTTAAATTTGAATAAGTTTGAATTAAAATTCTTCATAAGTTGCTGGATCTTGATCTTTAAGTCGTCCATCAGCTTTTGTTAATGCATCAATTGTGTGTAAATCTTCTGATTCTAAATAGAAATCAAACACATCTAAATTTTGTAGTTGTCTAGCATTAGATGTTGATTTTGGAATTGGGACAATACCATTTTGAACGTGCCATTTTAAAATGATTTGCGGAATTGTTTTATTATATTTTTCAGCGATTTTACCAATTTCTTTATCGTTTATAACTTCTGAAGCGCGACCTAATGGACTCCAGGCTTCTATTATAATACCTTTTTCTTGATGATATTCGAGTACATCTTTTTGGTTGAAATAAGGATGTAATTCTATTTGGTTAACTGCAGGTAGTACGCCAGTTTCTTTTTCTAATGTATCAATATGTTCTTCTAAGAAATTACATACACCAATAGATTTAATAAGGCCAAGTTTCTGTGCGTCTATGAGTGCTTTCCAAGCTTCTACATATTTGCCTTGTTTAGGGTTTGGCCAGTGAATTAAATATAAGTCAATATATTCTACACCTAATCGATAAATCGATTCTTGTATAGCAGTAATGGCTTGATCATAACTATGATAACGACCAGGTAGCTTTGATGTTACGATAATTTGATCGCGACTAACATGGCTTTCTTGTATCGCTTTTCCGACAGTACCTTCATTTTCGTAGTTATATGCAGTATCTAATATTCGATATCCGTTGTTTAATGCATTTACGATTGCATGAACACCAGATGATCCGTTCAATTTATACGTACCAAATCCTACTTGCGGTAACACTTGTCCATCATTTAAATGATAATTTTCCATGATAAAATGCCTCCTATATAAATATAATGACTGTACACTTTTAAACTATATCATACCTCTTTTTGTAGATAGGAATAATCAGCTTATAAATATTTTTGTAAAACGTATTGAATTCATATAGTGAATGTAGTAAGATGTATCTCATTGCGCAAGATAAGTAGCTAATAGCTAGAGTCATATTATTGAGAAAAGAAGGGTTAAAATGGAGCGTGTATGTGTCATATCATTAAGCATTATAGATGCAATCATGATACTCATGTTGGTACTGTTTAATACAGCAATTATTTCTAATATTTATGTATTAACAGTTTATGCTTTAATCATGGTACTGGTTTCTGGTTATATCGTATATTTAGCTATCAGTATGAAATGTGATCAATCTATTAATCAATTTGATCAATTTTCTAAATAATTAAATTTAACGAGTAAAAAATGTATATGATTGAAAATTCGACGAATAAGCCTTTATGGTTTGTTCGTTTTTTTTATTTATATAAAAATCGTAAATAGTATGTAAAAATGTAGTAACATACTTTTACGTTGCATGTTATAATAATGGTGCTTTTAATTAAACGAAAAGGGTGGACAATAAACAATGTTTTTAATCATCAACATAATTGGTTTGTTGGTATTCATTGGTGTCGCTTTTCTTTTTTCTAGAGACAAAAAGAATGTTGATTGGAAATCAGTCTTAATACTAATTGTTATTAACTTAGTATTAGCATGGTTCTTCACACAATTTTCTTTCGGGGCGAGATTCGTTAAAGGTGCGGCTGACGGCGTATCATGGCTTTTAGAATCTGCTTTTTCGGGAATTGGATTTGCATTTGGTAGCTTTACAGCACCAGGACCAGGGAAAATGGATATGGCAGTTTCAGCGTTACTACCAATTTTACTAGTTGTACCAGTATTTGATATTTTAATGTATTTAGGTATTTTACCGAAATTTATTTCAATGTTAGGTTGGGTTATTTCAAAAGTAACAAGACAACCTAAATTTGAGTCATTCTTCTCAATTGAAATGATGTTCTTAGGAAATACGGAAGCATTAGCGGTTTCATCTAAACAATTAACATCTATGAATAAAGTCAGAGTACTTACGCTTGCAATGATGTCTATGAGTTCTGTATCAGGGGCAATTGTTGGTGCGTATGTCACAATGATACCAGGAGAATATGTATTAACGGCAATACCATTAAACATCATTAATGCGATTATTGTAACAACAATTTTAAATCCATTTGATTTAGACCCAGAAGATGATGTCGTGGCTGAGATAGACGAAGGGGAAAAACAGCCATTCTTCTCATTCTTAGGGGATTCAGTTATCAATGCAGGTAAACTTGTATTAATCATTATCGCATTTGTTATCGCATTTGTTGCGATTGCAGACTTGATCAATAAATTACTAGGTATTATGGATCCAATTCCATACTTACCAAACATAAGATTAGAGTATATTCTCGGAATCTTCATGTTCCCATTTGCAATTTTACTTGGTATGCCAGTTGGAGAAGCATGGGTAGTTGCTCAACAAATGGCACTTAAGATTGTAACAAATGAATTTGTTGTCATGAGCACAATCAGTAAAGAAATAAGTGAATATTCAACACATAGAGCAGCAGTAATTAGTACATTCTTAGTATCATTTGCTAATTTCTCTACTATTGGTATGATAATAGGTACTTTGAAAGGTATCGTCAAAGAAGATGTATCTAATTTCGTATCTAAATATGTACCAATGATGTTGTTATCAGGTATATTAGTATCACTGTTAACAGCAGCATTCGTTGGATTATTTGCTTGGTAAGTTGAATCAACACTTTTAAAGTTAAATTTAAAAGCAACAAGCACATTTAATGTACTTGTTGCTTTTTTTAATAAAGGGGGATATATCATGCTCAAAAAAGTATTAGATATATCGAGTATTGTTTTGTGGTTAATTTCTGTCATATTAATATTGATTAACTTTGCCGATTTACCGGATAAAATACCGAGTCATTATAATTTTGCTGGAGATGCAGATGCATGGTCGACTAAGACTTTTATATTCTTTATGCCGGTATTAGGATTATTGATATGGCTTATACTTCATTATTTAGTCAGCAATCCAAAGTTAGATAAATACATACATGTTCCATCACTTTATGGTCAACCAAATAAAGCCCAAATAGAAAATGCTAAATTATTAATTTATTTTATCAAATTCGAAATGATGGCATTATTTACATTTCTCGTCATTAAAGACTTGTATACGGCACTTGGTATGCCTTTTAAATTGGGTGTTTGGGAATCAATTATTATTTTAAGTGTGTTAGGCGTGACGATTATCATATTTATGGCTCGAAATCATATGTTAGATAAAAATAAAAATACGAAATGAGTGAAGATAAATGTCTGAATGTACTTGGCCAAGTAGTGATTTAATGAAAAAATATCACGAAGATGAATGGTGTAGAATTAATAAAAATGATGATTACATCTTTGAAATGTTATCATTAGAAGGTGCGCAAGCTGGTCTGTCATGGGAAACGGTTATTCAAAAGCGTGAAGCCTATCAAGCAGCTTTTAAACAATTTAACATTGATCGATGCGCAGCGTTAACAGATGAAGAATTAGAAAGCATTAAAACTGAATATAATGTTATTAAACATATAGGTAAGATAAAATCCGTAAAGAGTAATGCATTATTAGTTCAAGAAATACAACAAACATATGGTAGCTTTGCTGATTTTCTTTGGTCATATGTAGACGGCGAGCCAATTATAAATGAATGGCATGACATGTCAGAAGTACCGGCAGAAACGGAGCTTTCTATTAAACTAAGTAAAGACTTAAAAAAATTAGGATTCAAATTTGTTGGACCTAAAATTATGTATTCTTTTTTACAAAGCATCGGTATTATAGATGACCATCTCATCACCTGTCCATATCACGGTTATAATAGAAATAAAAAGGGTTAGGACAATCATTAAAGCTTGTCCTAACCCTTTATGTTATTTCAAAATTATGCATCTTTGTCATTATTAAGATTTGTTTGAATAAATGATTCTACTGAATCTCTTAATTCGTTAAATTGCTCGGTATCCATGTTCAAACCTTTGAATGTTTTATAAATTTCCTCTAAGATTTGACCTTGTGTTTCGACACCTGATTCAGTAAGAGAAACACGTAAGTTTCTTTCGTCATTAATCGCTCTTTCACGATTAACGAATCCTTTTTCTTCAAGTTTCTTTAATAACGGTGTTAAAGTCCCAGAATCTAAGTATAGTCTGTCGCCTAAAGTTTTAATATTGATTACTTCGTTTTTATCTATAGCTACAAGAACGATATAACCTGTATATGTTAGGTTATATTTCTTCAATATCGGTGTATATTTTTTTATAAGCTCTTTTGACGCAACATATAACATGAATCCAAGTTGTTTGTTGATTGGTGGTATATCCATTTCATTATCCTCCTTACGTCAAAATTAAGCCTATTATGAAATGAAAACAAAGTCAAGCTATTTACGAAATGTTCATAAAATAGCAAAAATTATCGCGCTCAATTCAGTTTTGGAAAATCTCAGTTATAATATATATATAAATTAGAATTTTTTTGAAGGAAAAGTTAAATTGTAATGTTATTTTTGATATTCTATTATAGATATAAAGATAAAGTGAGGTGTATAGTATATGAATCAACAACGTTATCCTAAATCTTTAGTTCAAGAAATTGTGATGAATGCTGGTTTAGTATTGTTAGAAGCGGGATCGGAGGCTTTTAGAGTTGAAGATACGATGTATAGAATGGCTAAACGATTAGGGTATCCGAATAATCAATGTTATGTCAGTTCAACGATTATAAATTTCGCTTTAGATATTGATGATAATATTAGAGTTTATAGAGTTAGTAAACGAGATACTAATTTAGGTAATATCCACCGAGTAAATAATATTTCTAGAATGTTAGATAAAGGGCAAATATCTGCTGAAGAAGCATTGAAACGTATTCGTACTATACATAAATCTCCATTACCATACTCATTACCGTTTAAAATGATTGCTGCAGGTTTCATTTCAATTTTCTTCCTATATTTATTTAGTGGACATAAAGAAGATATCATCGCTACATTTATTGGTGGTGCAATAGGTTATTCTATAGTAGAAATCCTTCATTCATGGACACGTGTTAAATTTATAGCAGAAATTATTGCCGCAAGTGTCATCGCATTAATCGCTATTTATAATCAAATGTTATTTGGTGGAGATGCTTTAAATATTGCGATTATATCTGCAGTTATGCCGATTGTGCCAGGTGTACTCATAACGAATGCGATTCAAGATTTATTTTTAGGACAATTATTGGTTGGTATATCTAAAGGATTAGAAGCAACTTTTACTTCTATTGCCATTGGTGTAGGTGTAGGTATTGTGTTGTTAATATTCTCATAAGAGGTGAATTATGGTTATTACGATAATATTAAACATTGTATTTAGTTTTGGTACGGCTTTCTTTTTTGCTTTATTATTTAATTCACCTAAATATTTATTAACTCCTGCCGGTATCGTCGGTGCCATCGGGTGGGTTGCTTTTCAAACGGGTATGATAGTCAATGGTTCTGACGTACAATCTTCGTTTATTGGCGGTTTGTTTATAGGTGTGGCAGGACATATCATGAGTAGAAAATTCTTCTCACCAGTTATTCTCTTTATTATTCCTGGTATCATACCACTTGTACCTGGGGGCACAGCCTATGAAGCAATTAAAAATTTAATATTAAATGATTATCATGAAGCATTAATTACGATGATAAAAGTTGCGCTTATCTCAAGTTCAATAGCACTTGGGTTACTCATAGCAGATTTATTATCGAAAGTTTACTATAAATTTAAGAAACATCGACAATTAAATAAAGTTAAATAAAAAGGTTATCACGCATGTATTGTCATTAATAAGCGTCATAACCTTTTATTTTTATTCGTAAATATATTTAAGGACTTCTAATGCTTGGTCTACTGTCTCAACAGTGACATTTGCTTTGTTAGATAACTCTTTAAGTGGGTGAATTAAGTCAGTTGGTCGTATAATTATTAACGGCTTGTTTAAAGCAATCGCCGTAGAAGCATCCATTGCCGTATTCCATTGTTTATATTTTTCACCAAATAATGCAATGACAACATCTGCTTTATTCATTAACACTTGCGTACGGAAATTATTAATATCAGAAGCGGCTTGATCTTTATAATAATTATTAGGTTGTTCACCTAAAATAGATTCACCAATATTATCAGAACGATCATGGTTGGTTTGCGGACCAACAAACGTTAACGGTAAATTATGCTGTTCAGCTTTCTGAGTGATTTCTTCTCTCCAATTATCATGAATTTGTCCTGCTAAATAAATCGTTAAATTTGTCATACGAATATTCACTCCTTTTTTATTAGTTTAACATATTTAAATCAATCGCTTTCTTTGATATGATTAGAAAAATATAAATAAAAAAGTATGGAAGAAGGCTCTCAATATGCATACAATCGAAATAACAGCTATTCAAGAAAATGAAATAGAAGCTTTATCTACAATATGTAAAACGACTTTTAAAGATACATTTATAGACGATATGCCACAAGAAGATATGAATCAATATTTTGAAGAAGCATATAAACATGAAATACTTTTAAGTGAACTGCAAAATAAAGAATCATGGTACTTCTTTGCCAAAATCAATCAAGAAATAGCAGGGTACATGAAACTTAATATTGGATCAGCACAAACGGAACCAATGGGAGATGAATATCTAGAAGTACAACGTTTATACATGTATAAGCAATTTCAGTCAAAAGGAATCGGCAGTGAACTCATGAAAAAAGCTTTTGAAATTGCTAAAGAACAACAAAAATCAAAACTGTGGTTAGGCGTATGGGAACATAATCACCAAGCACTTAACTTCTATACTAAACATGGCTATAAAATAGTAGGATCACATCAATTCGTAGCTGGTAATGACATATCAACCGACTATATCGTTGAGACAGAAATATAGAGATGAATATAATATAAGGAGGCAGAATATGCTTATATTTTTATTTATTTTAGCTTGCGGACTTTATGGTTATTATTTGGTTAATCGTAAAAGAAAAAATTAGAAAATAATACGATAAAAAAGAGGCCTAATTTCAGGTCTCTTTTTTATCGTATTTGCAATTCTAATTTCAAAATTTGCTAACCTTTTAATTAAATAAATATTTTTAATCTGTTCTTTTAAAATGAATACAAAAGATGACATACACGTGCGCCTACTTTATTTAATAATTATTATTTTTACATAATTTAACCATGATTCCATTTATTTGTAAATATTGTTTTGAAGTAGGCGCTCTTTGTTGTAAAATTAACTTAAACGTAGTGAATCATAGGCAGAAAAATATATTATGTAAATCACTGCACCTTAGACAAAGGATCTTAATAATGGTGTATTTAGGAGTGATTGCATTGCTATACTTAATAATTATTTTATTCATTGTAGGTTATACTGCATTTAACACATGGGCACAGGTATATGGATTAAAGAGGTATAATAGAAAAGTTTCCAAAAAGCTATTTAGAACTATATTAGTAACAAATTTTGCGTTAGCGATAATATTAATCATCATCTATATCTGTTTTCCTTAGTAAAGATATAGATTCATTTGAAGATATTTGGAATCATGTAGAATGAACTGGAAAAATAATGTCAATTTTCAGATGACATGACATGTAATAGGTGGTATAATGTTATTAACAAAAGTAATAACTGTATTTAAACACCTAACCCCCTCACTAGTGCAATAGTGAGGGGGTTTTTTAATGGTGTTGGCTAGATGTCACCTATTATTTTCCCTTACGATTCTCTAGCCAATGAGAATAGTAAGCTATTGCACATCCACATATAATGGGTGCAACGATATGAACAAAAGTAATAACCACTTTAAACACCTCCTCTCTATGCCAAACTACGCCATAGAGCTAGGCGACGATATAATTATATCATCATATCGGAAAATTAAAAACTTTTATTATAAAATTGCATATAATTTATTTTTGTACCTACTTTTTTTGTAAACTGCATTTTGCTTTTGAATTTTTACTTAAATACCACTTTTGACAATACCGATTTTCATTATATGTAATAAGAAAAATAAAGTGTCTTACATTTCGACATATTTACTTGGATTAAAAAGATATAAAAGTCGAAGTTTCAAAAGTCCTATAACGAAATATTATAAACAAATTTAGTGTTAGCGATAATATTAATCATCATCTATATCTGTTTTCCTTAATAAAGATACAGATGCATTTTAAGATGTTTGGAATCATGTAGATTGAATTGGAAAAATAATGTCAATTTTACACATGACATGAAATGCAATAGGTGGTATAATGTTATTAACAAAAGCAATTGTTGTGTCTCAACACCAAACCCCCTCACTATGCCAGTAGTGAGGGGGTTTTTAATGCAATATTTCATTTATCGTTTGGACTTGATTTAGAGTTTTGGTTATCATTATTTTAGAAGATGATTGTGGTAATACACATACTAATTATTTTATAATCAAGGGGTGTTTGAATATGCTTGAGAATAAAGAGAGTTTTAGATTACTTTATCAAGCTATAAGCGAACTATCAGTTAGAATTGGTGATAATCAATTAGAGACAAACTCTGTAAGTTTATTATTATTGGATTTTGATTTTGAGCATGAGGTGTTTGATAAACTTATGTTAGCTATTATGAAGTATTTGGGTAATGTAAGTTTAGATGATATAAATCATAGAGAACTTTTGGAATTGATAGATCAGACTATTCCAGAGGATAGACAATTAAATGAATTTGTGAAGAACAAAATCATTATAGGTTTTGCTAATAATTATTTTCCTGAATTACAGACTGTAGCAAATCACATAAAGAATGAAATGGGTATGTCTATTGCTAAAAGTAAATAAATTTTTTGAACATCAATGTCATTTTTACACATGACATGAAATGCAATAGGTGGTATAATGTTACTAACAAAAGTAGTTGTTGTAACTCAACACCAAACCCCCTCACTAGTGCCATAGTGAGGGGGTTTTATTAGTGGTGTCGGCTAAATGTCGCCTTTTATTTTTTCTTACGATTCTCTAACCAATGAGAAAAGTAAGCTATTGCACATCCACATATAATGGGTGCAATGATATTGACAAAAGCAGTTGTCATTCTCAACACCTCCTCTCTATGTAGAATTACGCCATAGAGCTAGGCGACGATATAATTATACCATTATTCCGGGCAATTAAAAACTTTTAACATAAAATTGTATTTAATTTAATATTTGTGCCTAAATTTTTTGTAAACTGCATTTTGCTTTTGAATTTTTACTTAAAAACTACTTTTGACAATACTGATTTTCATTATTTGTAGTAAAGGATATAATGTATCTAACACTAGAAAAGGGAGAACTTATGATTATCTGGCTGAATGGGGCATTTGGTTCTGGAAAAACGACTGTGGCTTTTGAATTGAATAAGAGATTATCTAAATCTTTTGTTTATGATCCTGAAAATTTAGGTTTCTTTATACGCCATAATATACCTAAGAATTTACATAAAGATAATTTTCAAGACCATGATCAATGGAGATACTTTAACTATGATTTATTAAAGTATATAGCGGAATCATATGACGGTATAATCATTGTACCTATGACGATCATTAATATTGAGTACTACCAAGAAATAATTGAACGCTTAAAAAAAGATGGGATTCGATTAGATCATTATATATTGTATGCAAATAAGAAAACTTTAAATAGACGTTTGAATAAAAGACTGGAATTGGGAGAAACATTTGCTCGTGTTCAAAAGGACGACTGTATTGAGTTTTATGATAATGTTGTTACAGAATATAAAATATATACAGATCAATTAAATGTTGATCAAGTTGTAAATGAAATCGCTCAAAAAAGTCAATTAAAACTATTAAAAAATAGAAATTGGATAAAGAGAAAACTTGATAGAATTTTAACGACATTTAAGCATATTAGATGATTAAATGTTATATTTTAAGATGAAACCCCCTTACTAATGTGATAGTGAAGGGGTTTTTGATTTATCCGATAAAGCTTTGTATAGCATCTATTAAACTGTAGACACCTAAAAATGATACGACGAGTACGACGAATAGTCCGATGATGTTAAGGACGATGCCGTTTGCAAATTTACCCATCATATTCTTTTTATTTAATATTACAAAGATTAATATTGTGATGAGTGGTAAAATGATGCCATTTAATGCTTGTGCAATGAGTAAGACTTCTAATGGTTCGAATCCGAGTGAAGATGTGATGATACCTATGAAAATAACGATTGCGAACACGAGTCGATATTTTTTACTTTTCACGCCACCTTCCCAACGGAGACAACTACTGATTGTTGCTGCGGCACCCATTGGAGAGGCAATTGCTGAAGATAGACCTGCTGAGAATAATCCGACACTCATAAATATAGGTGCAAAGTCTCCTAAAATTGGCTTAAGTGGTTCGGATAACTCGACTAAACTTGAGACTTCTTTTCCATGGATGAGTGTGCCTGCAGTAATAAGTATGGCAGCAGAAATCACTCCACCTAATCCTATCGCAACAATTGTATCGATTCTTACAATTTTTAAGTCTTTTATACCATTAAATCGTTCATGTATTGAACTGGCATGTATAAAGAAATTATAAGGTACTACTGTTGTACCAATTAGTGCGATAATAGTTAATAATGAGCCGTTAGGTATGCTTGATATGAAGGCACCTTTTAAGACAGCACCGAAATCTGGTTGAATGACAATCACTGTTGTTATAAAGATGACACCCATAATGAGCACGAGTACGGTCATAACTTTTTCTATTAAATCATAACTACCGCTTAACCCGATTAACAAAATAACAATACCAATGACAGGTGCAATATAATTTTCTGGAATGCCTAGTAAATAGGCAGCACCTAACGATGTCCCTAATAAATCCCCCGATATGTATGCTGCACAACCAACTGCGACAGCAATCATACTGAACCAAACTGTGATGATTTTAAGTAATTGGTGATTAAAAATATCCCGTATAGCTTCTCCTAAACCTTCATTTGTAACAAGCGCCAATCGAGCAACCATTTCTTGAAGTGCAATTGTTGCAATGATTGAGAAGACTACTGCCCAGAGTAAGCTGTATCCAAACCCTGCACCACCTTGAGTCATGGTTGTAACGGTACCAGGACCAACAAATGATGCAGTAATAATCATTCCGGGACCAAAAATACTAAACTTACTTCTTTCTCTCTTTTCAGTCATATCTTGTCATCCCTTCGTTTGTAAGGCGTTAAACTTTGTTTAAATACTTAATATGGCCGGCTAATACATAAAGTACAGCAGTTGAAACAAAGTGAGCAGAGTTCTGATTCGCATCTTGCATTGGATAAACTTCAACAAAGTCCATACCAATAAGACCTAACTTTCCAAATTCATAAATCATTGTTAATAGTTCATAACTTGTTAACCCATTGCCATCAACAGGGCCGCCTGGATTAAAAGCGAAATCGAGTACATCACTACAGATCGTTAAGTAAACGACATCTACATCTTTACTTGCTTGAGCATAAATATCACGCGCAAACTGACGTAAATCAGATGTTTCTTTAATTTCATTAATTGTGATAGTAACCGCACCATTTTCTTTAGCGAATTGTCCCGTTTCAGGCTGGTTACGAGGTCCATGAATACCAGTATGAATTAAGCTTTCATTTCGAATGCCTTCTGTTTCGTACAACCTCATGAAAGGTGTATTACGCGCAAATTGTTCATTTTCATAGTGAGGCATATTATCATAGTGCGCATCTAAATGAATAATGCCTACTTTTTTCCCGGTGTTCGTTAATCCTTTTAAAATTGGATAAGTGATGCCGTGATCGCCACCTAAACCAACTAAAAATTTATTGGATTTCCATAAATCTTCAGCAAATGCTTCGATGTTCTGAACCGTTTGATCAACATCATGTGGTACAGTTGAAACATCACCTACATCCCCGATAGATAAATGTTTATGTACATCTATGTGATCTAATTCAGGTAAATATCCACTATATCTAGCAGAAGATAATCTAATTTGCTTCGGCCCTAATTCACACCCAGTATAATCTCCCCAAGTGCAAGGTCCTTCGAAAGGGACGCCATATACGAGAACGTCTGTAGAATAATCTTTTTCTTTTGTTAAGTTTTTACCACCTAAAAAGCAAGGTGTATTGCCATAAATTCGTTCTGTCATTGTAAAAGTTCTCCTTTCAATTATTTATTCACATTATATAAAAGTAATCATTAGTTTTCAAACTTTTCTGAATATTATTTTTAGAAAAGGGAATATTAATTTTAATAAATTAATTAAATTTCACTTAAAATGATTGGAGGGATTTATAATCATGATATATAAATGTGTATGGATGGTTACTGCTATATTGCTGTTAACAGGATGTAGTATCACAATAGGAGATCCTCAAAATCACAATCAAAAACCTTCGAAATCCAATAATAAACAGCAGAAAAATAAAAAAGAAACGCCAAAAATTAATGTTTTATCACAAGATTTTTCTGATCATTATATGAATGAAAACCATGTTACGGGATATAGAGGATTAGTGAAGACAATGGATAAATCAGAAATAGAATCTAAATATGGAGATGAAGAAGAAGTACGTAATTTTTTAGGAAGAGAAGGGCATGTTTATGGGAACTTTATGGTTAGGTATTATTTGAGTGAAGGTTATCCAGTTAAACAATTTAGTATCGTTCCTAGTAACCACGTTACGTATAAAGACTTCGTCGATTTTCATGGTGAACCAACACAAGATTTAAGAACGAGACAAGGACATTCATTTGTTGTATATAACAAGACGAATCATAACGGCTATCAAGTTGCTGTATATACAAAAGGAAATACTGACGATGATAATATTCAATATATCATGCAATTTCCAGATGACTTTCAGTTTGAAAATTCAAGGGATAATCAACAAACAACCATTATGAGAGAGAATGTATTTGATGCAGTAGAAGCATTTGAAGGTATAGATAAAGATGATACAGATCATATCATTTGGAAAGAACCTAAGAAGAAAGGTGACGTGTTTGGATTTTCATATTCAAGTAAAGATGGCAAACTACTTGGTTCTTATAATGTTAGTGAAGATGGTTATGTAGAATCCTTTAATGAAAATGGCAAAAAAATTAGAGCTGGTTATATTAATTTAAATCAGTAAAATTACATTCGTAGCGTTGACAATTTTAATGGAACCGATTACAATCATATCATGTTAATATATTTTTTTGAATCTTTTTGGTACCGGTACCAAAAAAGGACGGGATAAATAAGGAGTGAAATGAATGAATTATAAAAAGGAAGCTCAGAATATTACTGAAGCAATAGGTGGGAAAGATAATATTGAAGCTATTGCGCATTGTGCAACACGCTTAAGACTTGTATTAAAAGACGAGTCTCAAGTAAATGAAGACCAATTAAATGATATGGATGTTGTTAAGGGGACTTTTTCAACGGGTGGTCAATATCAAATTATTATAGGTTCTGGAACGGTAAATAAAGTCTTTGCGGAAATGGAATCTTTAACAGGGTTAGAGGCATCGACGACATCAGAAGTAAAAGAAAAGTCGACTAAGAAATTAAATCCTATTCAGCAATTTGTAAAAATGTTATCAGATATATTTGTTCCGATTATTCCTGCAATTGTAGCAGGTGGTTTATTAATGGGAATTAACAATATTTTGACTGCTAAAGATTTATTTTATGATAAAGCGTCATTTATTGATGTACATAGTCAATTTGCAAGTTTAGCTAATATGATTAATGTTTTCGCAAATGCACCATTCGTATTTCTACCAGTTCTAATAGGGTTTAGTGCAGCGAAGCGGTTTGGAGGCAATGCATTTCTTGGAGCTGCACTTGGTATGATACTTGTGCATCCTAGTTTAATGAATGGTTATGATTATCCTAAAGCTTTAGTAAAAGGCGACGAAATCCCAACGTGGGAAATTTTTGGACTTTCTATCAAAATGGTTGGTTATCAAGGACAAGTGTTACCTATATTAGTCGCATCTTACATACTTGCTAAATTAGAAATTGGATTTAGAAAAGTCATCCCTTCTACTTTAGATAATTTGTTAACACCATTACTGTCATTATTCTTTACAGCATTTGTTACATTTTTAGTCGTTGGACCAGTTACACGAACTGCAGGGACTTTCTTATCTGACGGTTTAACTTGGTTATATGAAACAGGTGGCGCAATTGGTGGCTTATTATTTGGATTATTATATGCACCGATTGTTATTACTGGTATGCATCATAGCTTTATCGCTATTGAAACAACATTGATTGCAGATAAAGCAAATACAGGCGGATCATTTATATTCCCAATTGCAGCAATGTCTAACGTTGCACAAGGGGCAGCAACACTTGCAGCATTCTTTATTGTGAAGAATCATAAGATGAAAGGTACTGCTTCAGCAGCAGGTATTTCTGCATTATTAGGTATTACAGAGCCAGCTATGTTTGGTATAAACTTAAAATTACGTTATCCATTTATCGGTGCGATTATAGGATCAGGTGTTGGTTCTTGTTATGTAGCTGCAACAAAAGTAAAAGCTATTGCACTCGGTACAGCAGGATTACCAGGATTTATTTCTATAGCTCCAGGTAGTTGGTTTAACTATATTATCGGTATGGCGATAGCAATTGTTGTCGCATTCGTTGTTACAATTGTATTATCTAGAAGAAAAGCATATAGAGATATGCAATCATAATATTTGTTACGACCTCTCATTATTTCGTACAATAGAAGTAGTTATTAAATGGAGGTATTGAACATGAAATTAAATGAAATTGATGAAAATGAATTATATCCTACAGAAAAAGTTGGGCCAAGTGTATTAGGAACAATTATTTATAAAGTAGGCGAACAAAGCCAATTTAAAGGGGCATATATTACAACAAACGAACGTGTCATTATGAGCGTTGATATGAACGGTGAACCTTATAAAAGAGTATTTAGTTATCAAGATATCAAAGCAGTTACAATAGAAGATAAAGGTGTATTATTTATTGAATTCCTCCCACAAGGAAAAGTTGCAATGATTGATATTGAAGAAGGCGACAAAGAAGCATTCAAAGATTACGTTAACAATCTTGTTCAACAATAAATAACATTGTTAAAAACCTTTCAATGAAGACCATAACAGGTCTAAATTGAAAGGTTTTTTTAAATACAAATGATGAAATTGATTAACTGTTATGCAATCCAATAATATTGACTTCGTTAAAAATTTTATCAAGCTTTTCATAGTCTAAATCATTGTTTGTGGACTTTGACCAATGTATAATACCAGCTAAATTAGAAGCGTAAATAAAAGGTAGTAAAGATTGAGGTAAATGCTCTGGTGTTGAAACCATATCGATATTATTTTTAAAATCTTTGCTGAATACTTCAATAAAGTACTTAGCGATTTCGTCCATAAATGCAGTATCACTATTATCTTTTTGCTTTTCAAATACGTCACTTAACTCACTGATAAATGCCTTTTCCATCGATTGAAATGGATGATGTAGACGGTCGTATAAATCTAATTCAAAGAAATCTTTTGTATATTCGCTTAATGCATATTGTAAGAGATCAAACTTATCCATAAAATGCTTGTAAAATGTTGTTCTATGTATAAGAGAAGCATGACAAATTTCATTTACAGTAATCTCAGAGAAATTCTTCTCTTTAAGAATCGAGATTAATGTTTCAGTGAGTGCTTTTTTAGTTTTAATCACGCGTAAATCCGTTTGTTTAGTCAAAATGAATTCCACTCCTTTAATATACAGTGTATGCATAAAAATTATGAAATGCAAATAGGGAGGCTGTGAGTTACAGATGATATGAGTTTTGTATATGAGCGTGCCGTTATTAGCAGTTTTAGTGAGAAGTGAAAATAACGAGTGTGTTAGTAACACTTCAGGCGACTTTTGTAATTAAGGCAGTCCATAGTAACAGTTCGGCAGACTTTTGTAATTATGGCTAACCATAGTAACACTTCGGCGCAGTTTTGTAATTAAGGCGGTCCATAGTAACAATTCAGTGGAGTTTTGTAACTAAGGAGGTCCATAGTAACACTTCGGCCGAGTTTTGTAACTAAGGAGGTCCATAGTAACACTTCGGCAGACTTTTGTAATTAAGGAGGTCCATAGTAACATTTCGGCGGAGTTTTGTAATTAAGGAGGTCTATAGTAACACTTCGGCGGAGTTTTGTAATTAAGGCGGTCCATAGTAACAATTCAGCGGAGTTTTGTAACTAAGGCGGTCCATAGTAACACTTCAGGCGACTTTTGTAACTAAGGCGGTCCATAGTAACACTTCAGCGGAGTTTTGTAATTAAGGAGGTCTATAGTAACAATTCTCAGTAGTTTTGTAATTAACAACTCCGTTACGAACAAGTTTGGGCAGAAGTGTTCACAAGACCCCCGTTATGAACAAGTTTAGCTAGAAGTGTTCACAAGACCCCCGTTATGAACAAGTTTAGCTAGAAGTGTTCACAAGGCCACCGTTATGAACAAGTTTGTGCAGAAGTGTTCACAAGGCCCTCGTTACGAACAAGTTTGGGAAGAAGTGTTCACAAGGCCCTCGTTATGAACAAGTTTGGGAAGAAGTGTTCACAAGGCCCTCGTTATGAACAAGTTTGGCCAGAAGTGTTCACAAGGCCCTCGTTATGAACAAGTTTGGCCAGAAGTGTTCACAAGGCCCTCGTTATGAACAAGTTTGGCAGAAAGTGTTCACAAAGCCATCGTTATGAACAAGTTTGGCAGAAAGTGTTCACAAGCCCGCCATTACGTACATATTTAACAACCCCCATATATAATAGAAGAGACTAGGTCACTATGACCTAGTCTCTGCTTTATTATTTAGTTAACATATCTTTGAAGTATTTAGATTGTTTTTCGATTGAAATTGGATCTGAATACATGAATTCATTTCTTGGATAGTAATACACGTGATCTTCTTTAACTGCTGGTGTGTTTTTCCAAATGCTACCTTTAGTTAATGAAGAACTTGGTGCTTTTCCATTTTCAGTTGGGATTAATAAATAATCACCAGTGTATTTATTAAAGTTTTCGAATGATGTTGTTAACCAACCTTCTTTAGGAATATCTTTTTGTGCTGCTTCTGGATGTTTAAATCCAAATCCTTGATAAATGACTTCTGAACCTCTACCAAAGTTCTTACCGATTAATGTAAGTTCTTTAGGTCCAACTTCCATGATAGAAACTGTGCTGTCTTTACCAATTTTGTCTTGAACTTCTTTCCCGTCTTTAGCCATGATATCTTCTAATTCTTTAACTTGTTCTTTAGCTTTATCTTCTTTACCTAATAATTTCCCGATTTCAATGTGCACTTCTTTAAAAGTACGTTTACTGTGGTCAAATGGTACAGTAGGTGCTATTTTTTCATATTTTTTAATTTGTGGGTTAGCATTATAAGTAATGATTAAATCTGGTTTAAGCTTTGTAACAGCTTCAACATCTTCAGAACCAACACGCTTCCCGTCTTTATCGTCAACATATTTTGATTTAGGGAAATCAGCATCTGTTCCGACTGGATCAACACCAAGTTTTTGGAAGTTACCTTGGTTAGTTGTTAATACGACAACACGTTTTGGATTGTTAGGAATTTCAACTGTTTTACCTTCATCTGTTTTATATTTGTGCGTTTTGCTTTTAGATGAGTCATCATCTTTGTTGCCACAAGCTGCTAGTACAAGTAACAATGTAGCGAGGAATACAAGTAATTTTTTTGTCATTTTTCTCTCTCCTAAGTGATAATTACTTTCAATTATATCATGTTAATTTGTTAAATAGTATCCATTTTTTTATTTTAAATTTGTTTATGAATTGTAAATAATGGATAATAAACTGTAACGATGGAGGTGATGTATCATGCATGAAATTAGAATAGAATGTCCCAAAATATTCGACTATGAAAAATGCTTAGATTATTTAAAAAGAGATGAGAATGAAGTGTTATTTGAAGTTGAAGATCATAAAATTTATCGTGCGATTAATTTAGATGGCGAGCGACTGTTGATGTGTATTTATTATCATCACCATTACTTAATTGTTGAGATTTTAAATGATGTTTCTGTAAATCCTACACTTACTGAAAAAATAATTGCATATATAGAAGAATGGTTCGATTTCTCAGCAGATTTATCATCGTTTTACCAATATGGTAGAAAAAATGAAATACTAAAGCCATTAATCCAGGAATTATATGGTTTAAGATTGATTAGAATTCCAAATTTATTTGAAGCTATTTCCTGGGGCATAATTGGACAGCAAATTAATTTAACATTTGCATACCAACTTAAAAAGAGACTTGTTCAAACATATGGCGAAAAAATAACTTACAATCATAAAGCTTATTATATCCATCCTACAGTTGAAGTGATTGCGAATGTTTCTGTACAAGAGTTAATGGATTTAAAATTTTCAAGAAGAAAAGCAGAATATCTAATAGATATTGCGAAAAGAATGCATTCTCAAATGTTATCTAAAGACATGTTGTTGGATATTGAAGATACAAATGAAATTGAGCGTACACTTATTAAAAATAGAGGGATTGGTCCTTGGACAGCACATTATGTTATGATGCGTGCGTTAGGTGTTCAGGATGCTTTTCCAATCGGGGATGTTGGTTTACAAAACGCATTGAAAGACATCTTGAATTTAGGTAAGAAACCATCTAAAGAACAAATGTTGAGTTTGAATGAAGGTTGGCATGAGTGGAGTTCATATGCAACATTTTATATATGGCGAGCACCACATATTCAAAATTAAAGAGTTGGATTGAAATCTCTACGATAAATAGGGTATTTCATCCAACTCTTATTGTTTAGTCTAAAGTTTGTTCTTCACCATTAAAGATAAGTTTCGGTTCAATTGTTGCTTTTAAAGAATGTGCAACCGTACAATATTTTTCGACACTCAGTTTTATGGAACGCTTTAATTTTTTTAAATCCACTTCACCTTCAACATCAAAGATTAATGTGACATGTTTCACTGCTCGAGATGTTGTATCTTCTCTTTCATCATCTACAGTAATTTCTAATTTCGTAACTTGTGCTAAACGTTCTTTCATTAAATTGGTAACATCAATTCCAGTACATCCAGCTAAACCGCTTAGCATAAGTTCAACAGGAGATGGACCGTTGTCATCTCCACCTGATTCTGTTGGTGCATCAGAGATGATGTCATGGCCAAATTTGGATTGTGCTTTAAAAGTTTTCTTACCTTGCCAAGTAGACTTAATCATTAAGCTCTCCTCCTCTTTTTCTAAATTGTATCAACTTCAAATAATATAGACTAGTAAATCGTCTTTCCCATAATCATTCATAAAATAAAAAAATTTGTTTTATGTCTTTTTGTTCATATTCAGTTCATATTGCCTCGCTATGATATGTATATACATTAAAGAGAGAGGAACGGATAGACATGAAACTAGCACTTAAAGAGCTTACTTATTACAAATTTAAATATCTACTCGTAACATTAATTTTATTCTTATTAGCATTTTTAGTGTTATTTATATCAGCTTTAGCACAAGGGTTAGCTAAAGAGAATGTATCGGGAATTGAACAATGGAATAAAAGTACGTACGTAATCGCCAGTGATGCTGACAATAACTTGAGTCAGTCTAATATTACGACTAAAACTGATGACGCTGTTAATACAATCGCTAAAGGCGACACAATCAAAACAGCAATGCAAAAAATAGATACTAAAAGCGGGAAAACAGATTTAATGTTTACACAAATGACAAATAACATTAAACCGAAACCAACAGAAGGACATTTACCTCAAAATAAAAACGAAGTGTTATTGAATGAAAAATTAAAAGCAGAAGGCTTTAAAGTAGGGGACGAAATTAAATTATCAGAAGGCGATCAATCATATAAAATCTCAGGATTCGCTGATAATATCATGTTCTCACATACATCAATGGCATATGTAAATGAAAATGGTATGGATGCGTTGAAAGGTCATCATATTTCAGTCATTGCATATGATAACTTGAATGATCATCAAAAAAATGAAATCAACGACATAGACAATGTTAAAGTCATTTCACAAGATGACATGTTAAATGCCATTCCAAGTTATAACGCAGAACAACAACCATTGAACTTGATGATTGTATTCTTATTCGTTATTTCAGCGATTGTTATTACGGCATTCTTCTATGTTATGACAATTCAAAAAACAAGCCAATTTGGTATTTTAAAAGCAATCGGTACAAAAAACATATCACTTATCGCATCATTAATGCTGCAAATTCTGATGATTACATTAGTGGGCGTGGTCTTATCCATTGCCGTTATATTTATCATCAACAGTGTGATGCCAGTTTCAATGCCATTCTATATTGACGCAAACTTAATGATGTTAATGGTAGCCGTATTCATCGTTGTTTCAATAATCGGCGCAGTACTATCACTGATTAAAGTGACAAAAATCGAACCACTTGAAGCTATAGGAGGAGAATAATAATGGGATTAGTTGTTGAACATGTTACAAAATCATTCGGAGAAAATGAAGCAAAAACACAAGTATTAAATGACATTACATTTACAGCAGAAAAAGGACAGCTTGTTATTTTGAATGGCGCTTCTGGTTCAGGGAAATCTACATTGCTTTCTATTATTGGTGGATTACTTGGCAAAAGCTCAGGAGAAATAACATTAGATGATTTAGATTATGTAGACTTATCAGATAAAAAATTAACAGATATGAGATTGAATCAAATTGGATTTATCTTTCAATCATCGCACTTAATACCATATTTAAATGTCACAGATCAACTTGTTTATGTTGGAGAAATGGCTGGCATGCGTAAAAAAGATGCTAAAGAAAGAGCTGAAAAATTATTAAAACAAATTGGTTTATCTCATCGACTTAAATCATATCCAAATGAATTGTCAGGCGGAGAAAAACAACGTGTTGCAATTATGAGAGCTTGGATGAATCATCCAAAAATGATTTTAGCAGATGAACCTACTGCAAGTTTAGATTCAAAACGTGCAATAGAAGTAGCAAAAATGATTAAAAATAGTGTAAAAGAGAATAATTCAATTGGTATTATGATTACACATGATGAAAGAATATTTGAATTTGCAGATAAAGTGATTAAATTAAGTGACGGAAGAATTGAGGAACAAGTATCATAATTAGAAAAAGCGGCTGGAGATTATTAATCATCTCACAGTCGCTTTTTGTATGTTTATTTTTTAATAAATCCTTTTAAATTTAATTTTTCTAGAATATCTGGTCTTGTTTTTTTGCTCATCATATTCTTAATTTGTTCTGACCAAGATTCTGAGCGCTTGCCTTGGGTACGTTTTTCATAATATTCTTGAATGTCTTTGTCATATTGTTTAATTTGACTAAGTTGTTGTTCTTTGTCAGCATTGTATTGATTTTCGTGGAAGACATGTTCAAATGGTAAGCGTTGCTTAGGTGACCCTTGATCGTCATCACTTGGTACACCGACAGCCATACCGAATAGTGGGAAGACATGCTCAGGTAAGTTTAATATTTCACTCACTTGACCAACATCGTTACGTAATGATCCTAAATAAACAATGCCTAACCCCATATCTTCAGCTGTTAAAGCTACATTCTGTGCAGCAAGTGCAACATCTATTGTACCAACGAGCAAGCCTTCAGCTGACTCAAAACTAGGTTGCATATTGCCTTGTGTTTCTTGGTTAATTAAACTATGACGGTAATAATCTATCACATACACAAATAAATAACCGTTATCGACAACATGTTGTTGTCCTGATACTTCTTTTAATGCTTGTTTAATTTCTGGGTCTGTAATACCAATAATAGAATAAGCTTGAACGTAACTTGAAGTTGAAGCCATTTGTCCTGCTTTTACTAATTTTTCTACAGTCTCTTTAGAAAGAGGTTCATCTTTAAACTGTCTAACAGATCGGTGCTGTTGAGTTAAGTCAAATACGCTTTGATTCATTGTGTTCAGTGCTCCTTTATAATACTTATGATATATAAATGTTATCAAAAATATTAAAAATATTCATATAACGTGCTTTAAAGAGTAAATAAATAAGAGCGTTGCCAATGATTTCTAAAAGTATCATTACTTAGTGATTTTACTTCTCTTCCAAAATTCTCATAAATAAATCCAGAATTTTCTTTTTGTCTGATTATATATTTTCTCTCTTAGGTAACTTAATTAATAATAAAGGAAATAGAGAAATGAACATTATTCCTCCAATAATATTAAAGGTAAATTTGATACCTATACTGTCAATAGTTAACTTGCATAATAAGATAGCTACTAAAGTTGCTATTTGCGGTAATGTATCAATCAGACTCCATATTCTTCCCTGAAATTCAACAGATACTTCATTTTGAATGATTGTGTTTATAGCAGACGTTAAGGTAGTATATCCAAAACCTAATATAAATAAGGAAATATATATAACTAGCTTATCGGGTGCTATAGTAAAAAGAATATATGAGATAACTGATATTATAAGCCCTATTTTGAATAAAAAATTTACAGAAAGTCTATTAGTACACTTTGCATTTAAAATTCCTGCCAATACAAAACTCAATCCTGAATAAGAAATAATAAGAGAATATTCTTTATCAGTAACATTAAATAATTCTTTCAAATAAACAATTTCAAAAGAGTCAATTGAAACACTTAGAGAAACAAAAAAGCAATCACATAATAATAAAATTTTCAATATTTGAGTTTTACTTATATATACTAATGAAGACTTTATATCATTTAATAATATTTTAAAAGATATACCCTTTTTGTAAAAAGTTCTATAATTTGGATGATTATTATATCTTATGAACGAAACTAATAAGACAGAAGACATGAAACACGCAAATTGAAAAACAAATGTATATTTTATATCTATACTGATTAAAAATGCTCCAATTATAGGACCCAATATATATGCTATAGATGATATAGTTGCTCTATATGAATTAACCTTATGTCTATTGGACTTATTCGTAAATGTAGTAATTAGTGGGTTTATTGAAGCTGAAATAAACGGTGATAATGAAAAAAACAGTATTGTAATTAAAAAAATATATATTTCGTTATTATTTAAAAAAAACATGAATGATAAAAGGCATATGCCTTTTATTAACTCGCAAATTATAAGTGTATATTTATGATTAGTTCTGTCTACGATGCTACCAGAAATCAAACCAATTATAGAGGGCATTGTTAGTCTTATAATCCAAAAAAATGTTAAATATTGCACCCCCCCTTTTTCTGCAAATATAATACTTAAAATTACTAAAGACATGCTATCTGCTAGAACACTAACAAATCTAGTAAACAAAAGTGTTTTTACAAATTTAGACATGTTTGTATCAAACCTTCCATAAAATATTTACACAAAGGTAACCTTATTTGACAATATTAAATTGCTATCCTTAAAATTATTCCATATTTCTAATTTTAGATTTGGATCTTTTTCTAACAAATACATATCATATTCATTAATATCTACATCACCATAACTATAATTAACCGGAAATTTATCTAAAATATCCGAAAAACTATCAAATTTTTTTAAGACAGATTTATATAGAATTTAATTAATTAATAGATAGCTCATCACATTAATCTCCAATAAATAAATATAATAACCAGAGAGATAGTTAAACGTATAATTTGATGTGCCAAAGAAAATTTTCCTTTTAAAAAATTACCATTTAAAACAGCCCCTAACTGTATTAATAGTAATCCAATTAGTAACGAAATCATTTTATTAAGAGAAAAGTCACCCCACACAGAGTAAATCATAAGTATCGAACCAACAATGAATATAGATATATTTAAAATAGGTAAATTCTTTTTTATTGAAAGTATAGAAACAAGTATATTTTAAATACTGTATATTAGTATTATTAGTTTTAAAATCATTATAAAATCTCCTTTATTTAAGTTACATAATATATACATAATTTACATATTATGTAACTTATGATTTTATATTATAACCGTAGGGAATAAAAGTAAATATAAATTATCGATTTTATTTGAAAAAAATGAATTTTCTGAATTTTAATCGTATATACTTTGCATTGCTAAATCAATTGATTCATTAACAACATCCTGATTAATTCCAATGTATCTCAGTGTTACAGATTGAGAGAACTGAATATAACGATCAATAAGTCTGGGGTAGAAATATTCTAGAAAGGAAAAATACAGTGAAAATTTGCAGCGATTTTGTAAAGTGCTGACGCCTGAGGGAATAGTATGAGTGAGAGACTACAGGCTCGAGCCATACCCTAGGCAAGCATGCACGAACAAAATCGTAGATTTAAAAAAATACCACCTTATATATACTGAATAAATCAGTAAATAAGGTGGTATTTAATTTGAGTTAGTAATTTTATCCTAAACGCTTATTAAGTGAAACTTATTTAATTTTATTTAACGCTTGTTCTAAATCTTTAATAATGTCTTCGCTAGATTCTGTACCTACTGATAAGCGGACTAAGTCTTTTGTAACGCCTGATGCAAGTTGTTCTTCGTCTGTTAATTGTTGGTGTGTTGTACTTGCTGGATGTATGATAAGTGATTTAGAATCACCAACGTTTGCTAATAAAGAGAATAAATTCAGTGCTTCAACAAATTCTGGAATAGCTTCTGAATCACCTTTAACACCAAATGTTAAGATAGCACCTTGGCCATTTGGTAAGTATTTAGTTGCGAGTTCGTGATATTGATTAGATTTAAGACCAGGATAATTAACCCAGCTTACTTTTTCATGATTTTCTAGAAACTCTGCAACTTTTTGAGCATTTTCAGAATGACGTTCTGTTCTTAAATGTAAAGTTTCAAGTCCGATTAGGAATTGTTGTGCATTAAATGGGGATAGTGCTGGTCCAATGTCTCGCAATAATTGTACACGTGCTTTCGTAATGTATGCAGCTGCACCAACGTCATTGACATAAGATACACCATGATAACTTGGATCAGGTTCAACTAATCCAGGGAATTTGCCATTATCCCAGTTAAATTGACCACTATCTACAATCACACCACCAATTGATGTACCGTGACCACCAATAAATTTAGTCGCAGAATGGACAACGATGTCAGCACCAAATTTAATTGGTTGTAGTAGGTGAGGTGTAGCAAATGTATTATCGACGATTAATGGAATACCATTATCGTGTGCAACTTTAGCAACAGCTTCAATATCTAATACATCTATACGTGGGTTACCAATTGTTTCAGCGAAAATAAGTTTCGTATTTTCATTGATTGCTGCTTCAAAATTTGCTGGATCATCTGGATCTACAAAGTGAACTTTAATGCCAAATTTCTTTAAAGTTACAGCAAATAAATTATATGTACCACCATATAGGTTGGTAGATGCGACTACTTCAGAGCCACTTTCTGCAATATTTAATATACTCAACGTAATGGCTGCTTGACCGCTACCAACACTTAATGCTGCTAGTCCGCCTTCTAATAAAGCGATACGTTTCTCGAATACATCATTCGTTGGGTTCATGATTCGAGAATATATATTACCTTCTTCAGCTAAAGCGAATAAGTTCTTCGCATGTTCAGTAGATTTAAACGTATATGAAGTTGTTTGATGAATAGGTACAGCTGTAGAACCTGTTACAGGATCAGGTACTTGTCCACCATGAATGGCTAAAGTTTCTTTATTCCAATTTTCTTGTGTCATAAAAATAATCCCTCCTAAAGTTATATATGTCATTATAGTCAGATAATTTAAAAAATTCAATTAAATCCGAGTTAAAAGATAAGAAAATTTCATAAAGCCTTTTAAAATGCAATTTTAGATTAAAACCGACTTTACTTATAAGAATAGTTGTGATAAATTCAAAATATTATTACGTTCGGGAGTGAATGACTTGCTTAAAGTTGAAGGGTTGTATCATAAATTTGGTACACAAGAAATTTTGAAGAATATAAATTTTGAACAAGAAAAAGGTACCGTCACAACAATTATTGGACCAAGTGGATCGGGGAAGACGACGCTACTAAGAAGTTTAAATATGCTTGAAACACCATATAAAGGATTGATCGAACTAGGGAATTGTAAGTTCGATGTAGAAAATTATCAAAAACAGGATGTTACACGCTTAAGAAGTCAATCTGCAATGGTCTTTCAACACTATAATTTGTTTAAAAACCGTACGATTTTAGAAAACATTACAGAAGGTTTAATATACGGACAAGGAATGAAGAAGAAAGATGCTAAAGAAAAAGCTATGAAGTATCTTAAGAAAGTATCTTTAGATGATAAAGCAGATGTTTATCCTGTTCAATTGTCAGGTGGACAACAGCAACGAGTTGGTATCGTGAGAGCACTCAGTATCGAACCTGAAGTATTGTTATTAGATGAACCGACTTCAGCACTTGATCCGGAATCTGTACAAGGTGTGTTAAATATTATTCAAGAAATCGCAAGCGAAGGTAGAACGATGGTTATTGTAACCCATGAAATCCAATTTGCGAAAGAAGTATCTGATCAAGTTGTGTTTATGGATAAAGGTGAAATTATTGAAAGTGGGACACCAGAAGCCGTTATTGATAATCCAGCGTCTGAACGTACGAGAAGATTCTTAAGTCGTTTAACACCAGTCGGATTGTAGGAGGTAAAGAATGAAGTATATTAAATTATTGATTTTGATGATGCTCATCATTTCTTTATCTGGTTGCGGCACAATCACGAAAGAAAATAACGGTAAAAAAGTAGTTAAAGTAGCTTTATCTGCAGAAGTTAATCCACCTTATTTATATACAGATAGTGATAATAAACCAGTCGGATACGATATGGATTACATGAAAGAACTTGAAAAGAAATTACCGCAGTATGATTTTCAATATGAATTCGGAGAAGAAGAATCTAACGTTGTCGGTATTGGTGTTGGTAAATTTGATATGGGTATTAATTGGTTCTTCAAAACGCCTGAAAGAGAGCAGAAATTCTTATATCAGAAAGAACCTTATGTTTATTCTTTAACAACGCTTATTGTACATAACGATACAAATGATATTGAAACTTTAGATGACTTACAACATAAAAGGCTGACGCCTATGTCACCGAGTGGCGGCTTATATTCAATCTTAACAGGTTACAACAAGACACATAATAATCAAATCGACATTGATGAAATTCATAAAGTTTCAAATGGTGAGAATTTCAAAATGATTGAATCTAAAAGAAGAGATGCCATGTTCTTAAACTTAACAACTTACCAAGCGATTCAAAAAGAGCTCAATGCTGACGTAAAAGTTGGTGGCGTTGTTTCAAAAGAATCTGTTCATATTTTATATAACAAGAAAAATACGCAATTACAAAAAGATATAGACAAAGCGACTAAAGAATTAAAAGAAGACGGTACGCTAGAGGAATTATCTAAAAAATGGTTTGGATTTAATATATTTGATGATAAAGAGTCATTAAATGATATTAAAGACCGCTTATAAGGAGGAGACATATGGGAACAACTACTTGGCCAGATTTGTTTGTGCAAATACTGGATAAACTACCAATAACATTGTTAATAACCGTTCTTTCTCTTTTATTTGCGATGATATTGGGGCTAGTATTAGCAGTTATTAGAATCAAAAAAGTACCTGCACTATCCCAAATCGTAAAATTATATGTATCCTTTGTTAGAAGTACGCCACTTATATTACAACTATTTTTAGTATATTTTGCGTTACCGATCATATTGCAGTGGATTTACATTGATATTAATCATTTTAGTAGACTTTTCTTTGTTATTTTGACATTCACGCTGCATACTGGTTCATATTTATCAGAAGTGATGAGAGCTGGATATAACTCTGTTGATAAAGGACAAATTGAAGCGGGGAAAACAGTCGGACTTAATGATCGTACAATTTTATTAAGAATTATTATTCCACAAGGATTTAGAAATAGTTTACCAAACATCGGTAATCAAGTTATAGAACTGATTAAAGACACATCATTAGCGTTTACAATCGGTTTAATCGACATGATGGGACAAGTAAATTTAATTATCGGTAATAACTACGGACTAGGTATGTTTCCCGTATATGTCGCGATTTGTATCATTTACTGGGTTATCTGTATCATAGTCGAATTTATCGTGATGCTTTTAGAAAAGAAATACAATATTCCATATCAAACTGAACAAATGAGGTGAGCAATTTGACGATAGATTTTCCTTTTATGTATGAACATGTTGGAGATATTTTAAAAGGTGTGCCAACAACGTTATTAATAGCAGTAGTCAGTATGGTAATTGGTTTAGTGATAGGTACTGCTTTTGCATTAATAAGACAAGCTAAGTATCCAGTTATTAATCAACTCATTGTCATATTTGTTTCATTCTTCAGATCGACTCCACTCATCGTTCAGTTGTTTGCTTTTTATTATGGGACGCCTGTAGTCATAGAGTGGTTAAACAAAATGTGGCATTTGAATATTAATCCAGATGGAATAAATCCTTTAGCAATCGTATTATTTGTATTTACATTACATTCAGCTGCTTATTTAACAGAAGTGATGCGTGGTGGTTTACGAAGTGTTGATGATAAACAAATAGAAGCGGCACTTACAGTAGGACTTAGAAAACGTCATATACTTATGAGAATTGTGATACCTCAAGCTTTAGGTTATGCAATTCCGAACTTAGGTAATCAATTTATTGCTTTAATTAAAGGAACAGCAATCGCGTTTGTTGTTCAAGTAACAGAAATACTCGCAATCAGCCAAATTATTGCTAACGATGGTTATCGTTTTGTTGAAGTTTATATTATAGCTAGTGCAATATATTGGATTATGGCTATCTTTTTCGAATGGATTTTTGGCAAGATGGAAAACAGAGTTGGAAAATATTTATATCAAACATAAAGCGCAAGGTCATAGATTATCATTTCCTAGGAAATTTTAACTATGACCTTGTTTTTTTATAACTTTACATCGTATAAGTGTATACTAATAGATAAATAAATATCGGGGGTGCACCATGATTGAAATCCGACCAGTAGAAATGAACGACGCAAGTGAATTATTAGATATAGATGTACGTAATAGAGCGCTATTTGAATCATATTCAGCAGCAGACAGAAAAGATTCAGACTACCAGCTCTATAATTATAGAAAAATTATCGATAAACATTTACAAGATATGACTGAAGATAAGGGTTATCACTATGTCATTGTACATAAAGAAGATAATAAAGTAATCGGAACGATAGATTTATTTGCAGTCGTTAGACACAATATTCAGAGCTGTATGATGGGTTATGCATTAGACGCAGCATATAACGGAAAAGGTATTACAACATTGGCAGCAAAAGAAGTCATTCGTATCGCATTTAATGAATTAGGATTCCATAGAGTTGAAGCGGGCGTACAACCAACAAATATAGGTTCAGTTAGAGTATTAGAAAAAGCAGGCATGACACGCGAAGGACTAAACAGATCTAACGTAAGAATCAATGGCGAATGGAAAGACCATTACCTATATGCCATCGTAAACGAAAACTATTAAAGACAGGTGAGTAGCATGGTGGTAGTAGGGTTGGGTGTTTATATATGTTTGTTAATATTGGCTAATTACTTAATTAAAAATGAAAAATTCTATATTATTCATACGATGTTTACAGTAATCTTTATCTGTTTTAGCCAAATTCCCTTAATTTATTATGCAAAACTTGAAGGGGAATTAAATGGCATTGTATTGATATTAGGATTGATATTTACAATACTGATGAGTGTATCGATGTTCCTACAAGTGATTTGTGATTTATTAGCATATACGAATTTGTTTAAAACAAAAACCATAGATAAAATGTTCAAAATTGTATCTGATCCATTTGAGGTAGCTGGTAATGTAATGAAATCAGTATGGTTATTACTATTAGGCATACATTTAATTCAAAATAATGACTATGGAATAGGATTATTAGTTCTAATATGGGGTATAACGATTGTCTATTATATTGGCATCCTTATAAATTATTTAACAAGACACAAGAAAGGTATTAGACCTAATGTGATTTTTATAAATATTGAAACGCTATTGATATTTTTAATTCTATTTATAGGTACTTTTGTTATATGAGGTGACTTTCTGGACCGATAAAAATAATTACCGGTCCAGAAATGAGAAATATGGACCGATAAAAATAATTATCGGTCCAGAAATGAGAAATATGTACTGATAAAAATAATTACCGGTCCAGAAATGAGAAATATGGACCGATAAAAATAAATACCGGTCCAGAAATGAGAAATATGGACCGATAAAAATAAATACCGGTCCAGAAATGAGAAATATGGACCGATAAAAAAATTTACCGGTCCAGAAATGAGAAATGTGGACCGATAAATAAAATTACCGGTCCAGAAACGAGAAATATGGACCGATAAAAAAATTTATCGACCCGAAAACAGGATTACCAGGCCGATAAAATAAATTATCGGCCTGGTAATTTCCTGTTATCACATTAAATGAAACAAGCGGAACCATAATCAACGATGGTTCCGCTTGCTCTGCTCGCTTGTCATCTACCTTGAATCGGGTTGGTCTATTTTTCTGTGGTGATCTATATATAATCCGAGTGGTGTTAATATGAATGAAAGTATGATATATGCCCAATTTGATGTATATATTTTAGGTCCTAATTGTAAATAGACGCCTGGTAAATAAAAGGCTAGTATCGTCACTACTAATGTTCCGAATATCAATATATTAGTAATCATGGTTGTCCAATTGGATTCGCTATATATTCGTATTTGAACGACTTTAAATATCATCCATATAAATATAAAAATCATCGTAAATCCTGTTACAAAGGTGATGAGGAATGTGTAAAGATATGTGAATTCAACTTGTGTGAAGAATCCTGTGAATCCTCTTATAAATGAGAAGACACCTAACAAAATAAGGATGTGTAATCCGATAAATTTAAATATATTCTGGAATGTTCTATTTGGCATATTTCTAATCATCGTGTCGGCATGTTTTTTTGGATCGTGGTCAAAAAATTCCATGGCATGCATGCCATCTTTTTCGGCGCTTAATAAATGATTAAGTATATTGAGCAACATTTTCTCTGAGTCATATTCATTGATGCTCAAATTTGCACGTACGTATGTTATATAATTTTCGTAAACTTCTCTATCGTGACTATTGAGTCTTAATCGTTTTACGTTGTTTTCAATTATAAGGTCGCGTGTTGATTTTTTCATCAGCGTTTTCCTTTCTGTTATCAATAATTTTATTTTAACAAGTATTTTCTAATAAAAACATTACAAATTTGAGGTTTATACTTTTTACAGATGATTCATTTTTCGATATTATTAAATGTAACAGGTGGTGTAGTCTTGGAGATCATGACATTATTTATTATCTTTTTAGTAGGGGTTTTTGCAGGAACGATTAATATCGTGTCTGCTGGTGGCTCATTAATTGTTTTGCCATTACTTATATTTTTTGGACTACCAACTACTGTTGCGAACGCATCGAACAGGGTTGCGATTTTAGTTCAAAATTTATTAGCGTTATATGTGTTTTATATAAAAGGCATGAAAAATGTTAAGTTGAGCTTAATGTTAAGTGTGCCTGCTATTATTGGCTCTTTCATTGGCGTTCATTTCGCTATAAATCTCCCGGATGCTGTCTTTAACCGCATGTTAGGTATTATTATGCTTCTCGTTTTAATCGTTATGATTATTCCTACCAGATGGAAAGATACACAAAAACAATCTGAAAAATTATCTGTCTTTAGAATTGTACTTCTCATTATTGTTTTTCTAGCACTTGGTATTTATGGTGGCATTGTTCAAGCTGCTGTAGGATTTTTATTTATTATAGCTTTAAATTTAATTATGCCAAGACTGACTTATGCTGAAGTTCAGTGTATGAAGACGTTAGTTATAACGATTTACTTATCATTATCTACTTTTGTTTTTATTTTTCAAGGTTATGTTAATTGGCCATTTGCCATAAGTTTAGCACTTGGTTCAGGATTAGGTGGCTTTATAGGTGGTCGTTTAACAGTTTCTTTACCTGAAAAGAAACTAAAAATCATAATGTTTATTATTATATTCATTTTAGCAATTAAATTATTAATCGAGAATAATTAGGTAGGTTAAAAATGGTTGTCATAAAAAATATAGAAGATGACGCAACGATATATAGCATTAGTGAAATGGCTGCTTCATCATTTAAAGATGAAAATCAAAGCTTGAAACTTGCTACATCATTGGAATATGAAGCGATAAAGCGGTCTCTTGAATATGAGAATAGTGTTTTGAAAGGTGCTTTAATTCAAGATGAATGCATCGGTTTTATATGGGCGAAATATAATGTTCATGATCGAGAGGTTAAGATATACAACCTTCTCGTTGAGAAAAGTCATAGAAATAAAGGTATAGCAACCGCTTTGAAACGAGAAATAGAAAAGTGGGCGAAAGATATGGGTGCGTATTCCATTGTTTCAACAGTCCATGCTCACAATAAAACAATGATTCAAATAAATGAATCAATGGACTACGAAGTTGAAAAAGTTATTATGCGTAAAAAGTTATTTTAAACAGAAGAGAGGAATTTTATGGCCATATTTGAAGGTTTCTTATGGTTCATCATGGGTATCATCCTAAGTTCAATCATACATCATTATATTTCTAAGATACCTTTAAGTTTTGTTCAAATCATAATTGGTTTTGTTATATTCTTATCTCCAATTCCAGTTGAATTAAACTTTGAGTCAGAAGTATTTATGGTAGGAATTATCGCACCATTGCTATTTTTAGAAGGTATTTCGGTATCACGTTTCCATTTAGCGAGATATTTGAAACCTGTTATGTCAATGGCATTAGTGCTTGTATTCTCAACAGTTATTGGTCTCGGCTTCTTATTACATATTATCTGGCCAGAATTACCATTAGCTGCATGTTTTGCAATTGGTGCAATCGTGTCACCTACAGATGCGGTAGCCGTTCAAGCTATTGCGAAAGGTAAATTATTGCCTAAAGGGTCTATGACTATATTAGAAGGTGAATCTTTACTAAATGATGCTGCGGGTATCTTGTCATTTAAGATTGCTTTAGCCGCATTAGTAGGTGGTTCATTCTCATTAACTGGTGCAGTTGGCCAGTTCTTCATAACTGCAATCGGAGGCGCAATTGTTGGTCTTATCATTGGTTATGGTGTTGTACAGTTACGTGTTTATTTAACTCGAAATGGGATTAATAACGGTAATATGTTGACGTTCATCCAGGTTATTACGCCGTTTCTAGTTTATATTATTGCTGAAACATTCCATTCATCAGGTATTATTGCTGCAGTTGTTGCAGGTTTAATTCACGGTGTTGAAAAAGACAGAATTGCTCAAGCAACGACGAAAGAGCAAGTAACATATAATCATACATGGGATTTACTGAGTTATTTATTAAACGGTTTTGTATTTATTTTATTAGGTTTCTTAATACCTGAGGTCATGATTAATATATTAGAAGAACCACAACATGAAATTATGCATGTTATTGGTATTACACTATTTGTAGCTGCATTAGTGTATCTATTTAGATACATTTGGGTGCTTATTTCATATCCATATTTCTATTTACCAGAAAGTCGATTTTCTAAAATGTTAAATACGGGTAAAGATATTGCGCCAGAGTCAGAAATAGATAAACCAAATCGCTTTAAATATGCGTTTATTATGACGATTTGTGGTGTTCACGGTACCATTTCATTAGCAATCGCATTGATGTTGCCATTTAAATTGTCAGAACACACTGATTTTATTTATCGCGATCATCTATTGTTTATCGCAACTGGTGTTATTTTAATCAGTCTTGTGCTCGCGCAATTAATATTGCCGCTCGTTACACCAAAAGCTAAACCGAAAGATCAAAGTTTATTAACATTTAACGAAGCGAAAATTTTATTAATTGAAAGTGCATTAGAAAATCTACAAGAATTTTACAGTAAAGAAACAAGCTATATTTACGGTAAAATCACACGTAGTTATCATATGCAATTATCATTCTTAAGAGAAAATGAAGAAAAAGACGAAGATATTAAAGAGTTAGAACGTATGCAACGCATTGCGATTGATACAGAATTCAATACGTTGGATAAACTTATTAAAGAAAATAAAATATCTCAAAGTACATTTGATAACTACAGACAAATTACTGAACGTTCATCAACATTTAAAAATGCTTCATTATATACAAAAGTGAAATTAATGTTGAAATTATTTGTTAGACGTAGAAAAATTAAAACATTCATCAATGCTACAAGTTCACTTTCAATTGAAAGTAACATTAAAGAAATGAGATTTATCAGTAAAGAAGTGCATTTCAATGTTGTTAAAAGATTAACCGAAGAAATGAATGACAACAATGAATTTGAAATTAGTATTGTATGTGATTCTTACTTAAACAAAGTTGAAAGATTAACGCCTGATTACTTTAAAGGTAATCACACTGCTGTATATACAGAAATGGAAATTTACGCATTAAGAATTCAAAGAGAAATGATTAATCAGTTAACAGAAGAAGGTAAAGTCAGTCGTTCAATGGCAATCAAACTAAGAGAATCTGTTAATTATGATGAAATGATTGTTCTCGGTAACAGCATATAGTTTGTTTTCAATAGATAGCTTACATGTTGTGTGGTAAAATGTTTAAGACTATATATAGGAGGCGACACCTATGAAGAAGGCACTTTTACTTATGGTGAGCTCATCAATTATTCTAGCAGCGTGTGGCAATGATGATGAACAGAAAAATCTAGAACAAGAAATTAAATCTTTAGAGAAATCGACTAAAGATTATCAAAAAGATAAAAAGTCTTTAGAAAAAGAAAATGAAAAGTTAAAAGAAAGTATTAAAGATAAAGAAGAACAATTAAAAAAACTTGAAGATGAAGTGAAAAGTAATCAATCAGATACAGAAGAATCTAAAAGTAGCAAAGAAGATTCTTCAGACAAAAAAGAAACTTCAAGTGCTGAAAGTAAAGAGGACTCAGCAAAAAAGCCATTTCCTAATACAATTCGAACGTCAACAAATGGAGATGTTGAACTCATTCATGATCTTAAAGATAAACATTTTCAATTTGAAGATAGTGGCATGAAAGTCAATATTGATCATTTGCAAATTTTCCAAGTGCATAACATGCCTGAAGGACAGGTCTTACTGTTTAACGGTGCGAAAAATGGTTATGTCGTGATGTATGAAGTATTAACTGAAAATACTTCTAATCATAAGCTATACTATGATAATACGGCATCTATTCAAGATGGCAGTCATAAACAACGATCTGATTATGCATCATTTATACCAGATTCTCATAATGAAAAGTACATGAAAAAGTCTAAAGAAAATACAGATGAATATCAGCCTGGTGAAAAGACAAAAAGTTTAAAATCTATTCCAATTTCTCATGAAACTTATGATGCGCTTAAAAATAAACGTGCTACTTTTAATATACACGGTGGTGTAAGTAAATCAGCTACATTTGATGATGCAACTGATAAAGTAAAATCATTTAAATTAGATTTATAAGTCGCGTTTAGATTGAATTGTATTAGGGAATAAACAACAAAGGATTATTTGAAAAGAGGGATGTCATCGTGCACGAAAAAGAATTTGTTCTGATTGAAGGCGGAAAAATGACATTATTAGAATTAGGTCATGAAATCGAAACAATCACAGGTCGAACATTACAATCAACAACAGGTGAGGTTAGAAGTTGGCCATCAGAAGCAGTAAATTTTAATCGCAAATCTAATATTAATCAAGTCACATATCGTTTTAATGATGTTAACGATTTGATTGATGCAACGATTGAAGTTCCTAGAGGCTTTAAAAATTATGATACTGATCCTGTAACAATTAAACTGCTAACATATATTAGAAAAGCATAGAACACATAACGGAGCGGGATGATGAAATCTTTTAAGTTTAAAAGATTTCTCACTCGCTCCATATTTTATACATAAGGAGAAATATAATGAAGTCTAAACTGTCGATATTGAGTTTAATAACACTGATTGTCTTTGTTATTGCGGGTTGTTCAAATGACGCAACTGAGAAAGAAGGCAAAGATGGAAAAATTATATTATCACCTAAAAGTGATGACATTAAAGGGAAAGTCTTGTTTGATAGTGCACATGGTCAAACAGCGGGCAGTGCAGATTGGGTCATCAATGGTGGCTTTTCTGATTTTGCTGATGCATTAACTAAAGAAAACTATGAAGTAACAGATTTAGGGTATAACCAATTATTAGATTATGACAAGATGAAAAAATATGAAGTCGTTGTTATTCCAGAGGCTAATAATCCACTTAAAGCGAGTGAACAAGATGCTATAGAGCAATATGTGAAGTCTGGTGGAAGTATCTTAATGATTAGTGATCATTATAATGCCGATAGAAACTTTAATCGATATGATTCTTCAGAAGTGATGAACGGTTATAGAAGAGGTGCGTTTGATAATCCTACAAAAGGCATGAACGCTGAGGAAAGCTCGTCAGATAAGATGAAAAATGTTCAAAGTAGAGATTTTTTAAATGAAGTGTTTGGCTTAAGATTTAGATACAATGCATTAGGTAACATTAAAGTAGATGATTTAGCGGATGAAAAAGATAGCTTTGGAATTACTAAAGGTGTCAAAGCGGTATCAATGCATGCCGGTTCAACAATCGCCATTACAGATCCTAATAAAGCAAAAGGTGTCGCTTTTGTTCCTAAATTATCAAAAGATGATGCATGGAATCATGCTGTAGACCAAGGTATATACAATGGTGGTGGCCGCAATGAAGGTCCATATATTGCTGTGAGTAAAGTATCTAAAGGTAAAGGTGCATTTATAGGTGATTCTTCAATGGTAGAAGATAAGTCACCAAAGTATAAACGTGAAGACAACGGTGAAACTAAAAAGACTTATGATGGATTTAAAGAAGAAGATAACCAAAAAATGATTATGCAAATTGTAGAATGGTTAAATAAAAAAGATGACCAACAAGATTTATCATCTATGAATGTTCAACTTGATGAAAAAACGCAGTTGTTAAATTTTGAACAACCGGAGAACAGTAGAGAAAATGAAAAAGAACCTTGGGGAACACCTAAACAAGGATATAAATGGTATGATTCATCAACTTATGCATCTGGAAGTTATGGTGCCAATTCAGAAAGTAAGAATAATAAAGATAATCAATCAACTACACCTCGTTCAAAAGAACAAAATAATGATCAAACATCTAAGAGTGACCAAGGTACATTTGAAATGCCATCATCCGTTCAGAAACAAGAGAAATTTCAAATAACAGTCCATGTCGATGAATCGAAATTAGTAAATCATAAATTCCAGTTGTCGATCAAAAATAAAGACGGACAAGAAGTAGGTATGTTCGACGGACAAGCACCAGGTGTTTCAAGTTCAGTATCACCAAAAATTAAAAACGGTGTAACCGATTGGTATTTTAAATCCAAAATAGCAAACGAAGCGGATAACGAAGTAGAAGTTGAAGTCTTATCAGGCGGCAACGTGATAGCTAAAACGACATTGAACGTACAATAACGGGTGTCGTTAGGGACAGAATTCCGAGAAATATCCGTAAGAGGTGTCGTTAGGGACATAATTCTGAGAAATGTCCGTAAGAGTCGTTGTTAGGGACAGAATTCCGAGAAATGTCCGTAAAGGGGGGCTCTAATTACAACAATTCAGAGTAATGATAGTTACAGCATTCTAATTACCACAATTCGAAATAATGGAAGTTACAGCGTTCTAATTACCAGAATTCAGAATAATGGAAGTTACAGCGTTCTAATTACCAGAATTCAGAATAATGGAAGTTACAGCATTCTAATTACCAGAATTCGGAATAATGGAAGTTACAGCAGTCTAACTACCAGAATTCGAAATAATGGAAGTTAGCACGTTCTAACTACCAGAATTCGAAATAATGGAAGTTACAGCATTCTAACTACTAGAATTCGAAATAATGGAAGTTACAGCAGTCTAATTACCAGAATTCAGAATTCTGACATTTAGCGCTATCTCAATAAAATTCATATAACGACATTTAAGCGTCTGGGCATAAGTTTATGCTCCAGACGCTTTTTATATATAGATATTTGTAACTTTTTATTTAAATTTTTATTAATAATGTAAAATGCATTTTATTTGATGTAAGCGTTTTCCTAGATTAAAATTAAAGTGTAATTAATTTAAGGGAGGCGTTTTAATATGGCTTTTGAATATCCAACTGCAGCAAATGCAAAATACAAAGTTAAAGACAAGTATCAGAACTTTATCGGTGGTAAATGGGTGGATCCTAAAAATGGAGAATTCTTTGATAATGGATCACCAGTTACTGGTGAAGTATATGCAAAAATTCCTCGTTCTACAAAAGAAGACATAGATGAAGCAGTTAAAGCAGCACATAAAGCACAAGTTGAGTGGGCGAAAAAATCGCCAGCTGAACATTCGCAATTACTCTTAGATATAGCCGATCGTATTGAAGAAAATTTAGAAGAATTAGCAGTTATTGAAACATTTGATAATGGTAAACCTATTAGAGAATGTTTAGCAGCTGATTTACCATTAGTTGTGGATCATTTTAGATACTTTGCTGGTGTGGTCAGAGCAGAAGAAGGGGCAATCTCTCAAATTGACGACAATACAGTAGCGTATCACTTTAAGGAACCTATTGGGGTAGTTGGACAAATTATTCCATGGAACTTCCCGTTATTAATGGCTACTTGGAAGTTAGCGCCAGCAATCGTTACAGGTAATGCTGTTGTACTTAAACCAGCAGAACAAACACCTGTATCTATTTTACATCTTATTGAAATGATTCAAGACTTATTACCAGAAGGCTTGATTAATGTTGTAAATGGTTTTGGTGCAGAAGCAGGACAAGCTTTAGCAACACATGAAAATATTAATAAAGTTGCATTTACAGGTGAAACAACTACTGGTCGTATCATCATGCAAAATGCGAGTCAAAACTTAATTCCAGTAACGCTTGAATTAGGTGGTAAATCACCAAATATCTTCTTCAAAGATATTATGGATGAAGATGATGACTTCTTAGATAAAGCTGTTGAAGGATTAGTAATGTTCGCACTTAACCAAGGTGAAGTATGTACATGTCCATCAAGAGCATTGGTACATGAAGATATTTATGATAAATTCATCGAAAAATGTATCGAACGTGTAAAACAAATTAAGACAGGTAATCCTCTAGATCCAGAAACAATGCTTGGTGCACAAACTTCACAAGAACAAGCTGAAAAAATTAAGAGCTATTTAGACATTGGTAAACAAGAAGGTGCAGAAGTATTAGTTGGTGGTAATGTAAGAGAAGAAGCTGGAGAATTAGAAAATGGTTTCTATATTGAACCAACGATATTTAAAGGCACACAAAATATGAGAATATTCCAAGAAGAAATCTTTGGACCAGTATTATCATTAGCAACATTTAAAGATGATGAAGAAGCATTAGAAATGGCGAATGATACTTTATATGGTTTAGGTGCAGGTATTTGGACTAGAAACCAAAATAAAGCATATCGCTTTGGTAGAGGTATCCAAGCAGGTCGTGTATGGGTGAATAACTACCATACTTATCCAGCTCACGCTGCTTTCGGTGGTTACAAAATGAGTGGTATTGGCCGTGAGAACCATAAGATGATGTTAGAACATTATCAACAAACTAAAAACTTACTCGTGAGTTATGACGAGAAGCCTGCAGGACTGTTCTAAATGACTGAACAAGTCACTGCTACTGAAAAAGCCAAATCACTCATTAGAGAATTAAAGAAAACACATGGTGAAAACCTTATTTTTCATCAATCAGGTGGATGTTGTGATGGTAGCTCTCCAATGTTATTTGTTGAAGGAACATTAATTATTGGAGATGTAGATGTGAAATTAGGTGAAATTGAAGGTGTCCCATTCTATATGAATAATAAGCAATATGAATATTGGAAACATACGAATTTAGAAGTCGATGTTGTCGATGGAAGAGGCGGTATGTTTAGTATAGAAGGCCCAACTGGGAAGAGGTTTCACATTAGGAGTTCAGTAAGATCATAATTTTTTGAAGGATGTGCTAAAATATTAGTACATCCTTTTTTGAATATGATAAAGGTTGGGTGAATGAAATGAAACATTACATTGAAACAAAACGTTTAATACTTAGAAATTGGAAAGATGAGGATGTTGCATTATTTCAAAGTATGAATGCAAGTCCTGAAGTGAGAAGATACTTTCCAGATATATTGAGCTATCGTGCGACTGAAAATACGATTAACCAAATGAAATCAGTCATCGATCAACATGAAATTGGTTTATTTGCTGTGGAATTAAAAGAAACTAAAAGCTTTATCGGTATGGTAGGTTTGAATTATATTCCAGAAGGTAGCGAATTAAGTTTCCCAGAATTACCTTTTTATGAAATAGGTTGGCGAATGGATAAGGATGTATGGGGTAATGGGTTAGCAACAGAAGCGGCGGAAGCGGTATTAACATATGCTAAATCAAAAGGTATTGATGAAGTGTATAGTTTTACGTCGGAAATTAATAAACCTTCCAGAAGAGTTATGGAAAAATTAGAAATGAACCATATTAGGAATTTCTTGCATCCAAAAGTCATACATGATGATGATTTAGCAGCACATGTTTTATATCATAAAGTATTGTAAGGAGTAGATGATATGATCGTTATTAGTGCATGTTTAGTTGGAGAAAAAGTAAGGTATGATGGCAACCATAAGTTGGATTTATTCTATAAGAATTTAATAGATGAGAAGAAAGCGATTAGTATTTGTCCTGAAATATTAGGTGGCTTACAAGTTCCAAGAGAACCAGCAGAAATCATCGGAGGAGATGGTTATGATGTGTGGAATGACCAAGCAAAGGTCATGACTGTTACAGGTCGTGATGTCACAATACAATTTAAAGAAGGCGCTAAACGTGCACTCTCTATTATTAAAGATTTGAATGCCGATACAGTTATTCTGAAAAGTGACAGTCCTTCATGTGGTAGTACTGTTATATACGATGGTACATTTACGGGAAATAAAAAAGAAGGTGTCGGTGTTACGACAGCCCTCTTTACATTAAATGATATTAACGTCTATGATGAAAAAACATTTTTAACTATTTTTGATAATCACGAAGTTTAACGGGTTGTGCCATTTTCATAGCACTAAATAAATCATCGATATTTTCTTTAATAATCGCTAAATTTTTATAATCTGAACTGATAAATTCAGTTGATATTAAATGATCAATCATTAAACTTAATGGATTGAAAAATTGTTTAGTATTTAATGCACCAATTGGTTTGTGATGTAGTCCTATTTGAGACCATGTATAAATTTCAAAGAATTCCTCTAAAGAACCAGCACCACCAGGCAACATAATGAATGCATCAGCCATATCAGACATCATTTGTTTTCTTTCATGCATTGTTTCGACAACATGATATTCTGTTAAATTTTCATGAGCGATTTCACGTTCTCCTAAAAATCTTGGCATTACGCCAATAGCAATACCATCATGGTCAATGACACCATTGGCTACTGCTCCCATCATGCCAGTTGATCCGGCACCATATACTAATTCATATTTATTTTCGGCTAAATATTTACCTAACGCATAAGCTTGTTCTGTATAAATTGGGTCATTTCCCTTACTTGCACCACAGAAAACAGCAATTTTCTTCATATATATTACTCCTCTCACATATGTAGTATAATAACTTAAAAGATACTTCTATTATTTAAGAAGGGGGTATAACTGTGAATATATTTTTAATGGTCGTGCTTATTGTGCTTATTTCATCAGTAGCGGGTCTTATAAAAAACCATCAAAGTAAAACGGTTAGAATAGAAAAAATTAAATCCCAACGTGTTAAAGATGAATTAGAACTTGAAAAATTAAAGCATGAGAACTACTTATTAGAAACAGATAAGATGCGTTTAGAATTAGAACAAATGAAAGAAACAGATAAAGTTAATTTAGAAAAAGCTAAAAAACAAATGATAGAATAATAACATTCTGGACGATTATCATTGTCCAGAATGTTTTTTTATTAATTTTGATAGAAATTCTGAAAAAACTTTATGGTCTTCTTGTGTGAGTTTTTTAGGACCTTTCGTTCTACCACCTTGTTGACGTACTTGAGCAGAAATATGTCTTTGCGTTAACAGTTGTTCAATATTTTGAGATGTATACTCGTAACCTTTATGGTGGATAACGTGAAGGGCTTTATTTAATAGAAGACTCGCTAGTCCGTAATCTTGCGTTACAACGATATCATCTAGTTGCGTCAATTTGACAATTCTAAAGTCTGCACTATCAGCACCATGATCAACATATATTGTTGAAACATAATCGGGATATTCTGTTAGTGAAAAATGGTTAACACTTCTAATAATAAGAACAGAGATGCCTGTATGTTGAGTTAAGCGAATGATATCATCCGTAACTGGACAAGCATCTCCATCTATAATAATTCTGTTAATCATTTATTGCGACGAAATCTTTTTTTAGATTTTTTATGTTCAGATGTATGTTCATCATATGGAAATTGACTGATATGTTGAGACATAGACGATTTATGTTGATTAAATAGAAGATGACTAGATTTTTCTTCTTTCTCATTTCTAACTCTTTCATTGACTAATTCTTGAATGTTTGGTTTTGCTTGTTTAGAGCTTACGTCGTTGATTGATTTTGCATTACTGCTTTGTGTAGTTGCTGTGTTCATTTGATGTCCCTCATATTTCTTTATTTCTTTAATGCGTTCTTCTTTGTTTTGTTGCTCTAATTTTTGTTCTTCTTGTTCACGTGCTTCGATATTACTTTGTAACTTTTTATCTAACTTAGATACATCTTTTTCGTTTTCTTTTTGAAGTTTTTTACCTTTTTTAGCTTGTTGTTCTTCAAGCTTTTGGTAGTGTGTGAGTTCTTTAATACGCGCTTTTTTATTTTCTTTTTGTGCTTTTTCTTCTTCTTTATTACGAGCATCGATATTTTTTTGAAGTTTTTTATCTAAATGATCAATTTCTTTTTGTTGTTGTTTTGCTTCTTTTTGTTCTTCTTTAAAAGGTTGTTTCATTTGTTTGTTGTACTCATATAAGCGTTTCTTTTGAACGACATATGATTTTACAGGTTGTGTTTTTTCTGCAACTTTATCTTTCGTTTCGATTGTTTTATCTTTTACTTTATGTGAAAAATCAACAGTCGTCTCAGTTACATGTTTAACATCTGGATGTTCTTTTATTTTTTTGCGTTCTCTAATTAATGGTACTAATACAAGTGGTAATGTGTTAACAATTAATTTAACTTTATCATTCATGAGTCATTCCTCCGTAGTTATTTCTTATAATATATCTTACTCCAATACCCTATATCATAATCTTCAAACGATTGGTACGATGTGTTAGCCGATATTCTGACCAATTCCAAAACCGAAATATGCAATAGCGATAATAATAACTAAAATAATACGATAAATCGCAAAAGGTATTAATTTTACTCTATTAATCAGTTTTAAGAATAATTTGATTGAAATCAGTCCAAATATAAATGATGCGATAAACCCTACAATATAGAAAGGTATTTGATCTAATGTTATAAATTGTAGATTTCCGAGTAATGCTTTTGCACTTGCTGCAAACATAATAGGTACGGCCATAATAAATGTAAAGTCAGAAGCTGCCTTGTGATCTAACTTTAAGAAGACACCTGTTGAAATAGTTGAACCTGAACGGCTAAATCCTGGCCATAATGCAATTGCTTGAGATAGGCCAATTACAAATGCTTTTGGATAGTTCATATCATCTACTTTGTGTGGATTTGTGACGCGTTTAGAATACATATCCGCACCAATCATATATATAGCTCCAAGTAATAAACCGATTAATACAGTTGGGACACTAAATAAATGTTCTTCAATAAAGTCATCAAATAATAGTCCGAGAATACCAGCTGGTACAAGCCCGACAATAATATGTGACAATTTTAATTTTCTTTTTTGCTGTTCATTTTGTTTAATATGTAACATTTCAAAATATCGATTTCTAAATATCCATGCTGCTGCAAGGATCGAACCTAATTGGATCACAACTTTAAATGTGAATGCTGATTCGCTTCCAAGAAAGGCTTTAGATTTTAACCACATATCATCTACTAAAATTTGATGACCTGTAGATGAAACAGGTGCGAATTCTGTTAAACCTTCAACAATACCTAATATAATGGCTTTTATTAATTCTAATATAAACATAGCTTTGCTCCTCTGTTTTTATGAAAGTCTGTGGTTATCTAGAGACAATCACCGTATCATCATTGTACCAAATATTACATTGTAATATGCTAATATTTAATAATACATTTTAGTTTATTTTTTTCGTAAAGGCGTTATAATGGAACAAGGTGGTGAGATTGTGAAAGATTTAACAAAGTATAGTATGCATTATATAACGTTGCAAATATTTATGTTTCTCGCTTCGTTTTTATTAAGTTTAACAGTCGTATTTCAAAATATATATTTAGGAAAAATTATTAACCAAATGCTCGTCGTAAAATCAAATGGACAACAACTTTATTTATGGCTAGCAATCTTGCTCATTGTATTGCTTTTAAGAGCATGCTTTAACTACCTTAATCAATTATCAGGACAAAAACTTTCTTATAAAGTTAAAAGAGATGTTAGACATCAATTGATAAATAATGAAACAGATAGAACTAAAATAACAATGATTACTGAAGTGGTTGAGGGTATACATCCTTTTTATGAATCATATTTGCCACAAGTCTTCAAATCAACCATTATCCCAGTATCGATTATCGTTACATTACTCTTTATTCATTGGCCAGCTGCGTTAATTATGATGATTACAGCGCCGTTTATTCCACTGTTCTATATTGTATTTGGGCTGAGAACTCGTGATAAAGCGAAAGACCAAATGCAATCGTTAGATCAATTTGCAGCAGAATTTATAGATTTAACAAAAGGTCTCGTATCGTTAAAACTTTTCAATCGAACACATGAAACGACTGAAAAAATCTATAAATCAAGTACGTCATTTAGAGATTTAACGATGGAAATTTTGAAAAGTGCCTTCTTATCAGGCTTAATGTTGGAATTTATCTCGATGCTTGGAATAGGTATAGTTGCGCTAGAAGTAGGGTTAAGATTAATCGTATTTCACGATGTATCTTTTGTAGTTGCCATTATTACTTTATTATTAGCACCAGAATTTTATAATGCGATTAAAGACCTAGGACAAGCTTTCCATACGGGTAAACAAAGTGAAGGTTATATAGAATTGATTGAAGATATGAATAATGAAGAATCTATACAAGCTTCAAACATTCAAATTGATTCAAATATGAATGATGAAGATATCATTCAATTTGATCATGTGTCATTCACTTACCCAGAGCGTAAAGATTTTGCATTTGATCAAATCAATATAAGTATAAAAGAAAATCATCATACAGCAATTATTGGACCGAGTGGTGCAGGTAAATCGACATTAATCAAACTTATGTTAAATGAATTGAATCCCAATGAAGGTAAGATTATTTATAAAAAACCACTCAAAATGGGGTATCTATCCCAAAGACCTTATATTTTCAGCGCATCTTTGTATGAAAATGTCACAATGTTCCAAAATTATGATGAAAATCGTGTTAGTGAAGTGTTAACTGAAGTGGGTTTACTTGAAAAAGTAAAACAATTATCTAAAGGTATGCATACGATGATTGGTGATGGTTATGAAATGTTGTCTGGTGGAGAAATGAGAAGAATAGAACTAGCCAGATTACTATTACTTGATCCAGATGTGGTTATTTTTGATGAACCGACAACTGGATTAGATATTGAAACCGAACAACTTATCGTGCAAACTGTTAACCAATTTGCGCATCAAAAGACTATTCTCACAATCGCACATCGAAAAGAAGTGTTGAGATATGCCACTGATTATATAGAAATTCATAATGGAACAGTTCAATCATATGACGCATCTCAAAAAGGTGGTGCTACGTCATGAAAAAATTAAAAATTAAATTTGATAAAGACTTCTATCTTTCTATTGTAATAGGCGTATTTGGCATGCTAACTGCACTTGGAATGTTTGCTTTAAGTGGATATATGATATCTAAAAGTGCGCTTGGAACACCTTTATATGCATTAATGATTTTAATTGTATCTATTAAGTTATTCGGTTTTGTTCGTGCAATAACTAGATATTTCGAAAGATTATATTCGCATCGTTCTACATTTACAATGTTGAGAGATATACGTGTTAACTTGTTTAATCAACTCATTCCAATCGTTCCAAACGTATTTAGAAGATACCGTTCGAGCGATTTATTAACGCAAATGGTAAACCACGTTGAACGATTACAAAATATTTTACTCAGAGTTTATTATCCACCAATTGTTATTATTATAACGACAGTTATAACAATACTCGTGATGATTAATTTCAATATATATGCAGGTGTGATTATAGGACTTTCAATGTTGATGTCAGTCATCATCATCCCTTATTTATCAGCTAAAAGAGCTGAAAGTTTGGCTGAATCTGTTCAACAAAGTGAAGAAACATATGTTGCTGAATACTTTGATTTTGAAAAAGGACGTTCAGAATTAAAAAGATTCCAACAATATCGTGCATTTAAAGAGAAAGTGTTAAATAAACAATATCAATATGAAGATAAAAAATATAAAGAACAGAAATTTTTAAGTTCTTATGACTTTATGCTGAATTTATCATCGATGGTGAGTATTTGGTGTATGACGATCTTATGTATTTGGCAAATTCAAGAAGGTGTATTAAACGCTGTATTCTTTGCGAGTATATTAATGATTACAATTACGTTATTTGAACAAGCTATCCCGATGACTAATGTTGCTTTTTACAAAGCGGATACAGAGCGAAGTCTTAAAAATATTGAAGAAGTCATCAATCAATCATTTGAATTACCTCAAGAACGTTCAGTTCAAAATCATGCATTGTATAAAGCAGAGAATGTAATGTTTAAATATGATTTTCAAGAAAGAGAAACGTTATCTCAAATTAACTTTGAAATAAATAAAGGAGATCATGTAGCTATTATAGGTCCTTCAGGTTCAGGTAAGACAACGATGCTTAATATATTAATGGGATTATATAGTGTGAACGATGGTACTTTATCCTATAAAAATGAACAGTTGTCTCATGTGATTCAAGAAGATTATGTGAATGAAATCAATACAATGTTGCAACATAATCATTATTTCGAAGGCACAGTAAGAGAGAATTTATTAATTGAAGTAGAAGATGAGCTGATGACAAACGTTCTTGCTGCCGTAAATTTAAATCATTTAAACTTAGATCAGCAGCTAACTAAAAACGCTGAGAATATTTCAGGTGGGGAACGTCAACGTTTATCATTAGCAAGATTATTGTTAAGAAAAGCACAAATATGGTTGCTTGATGAACCAACAGCTTCATTAGATGAAGAAAACGAAGAAAATGTTATGAATCTCTTATTAAATAAAGATGATACAATTGTGATTGTGACGCATAACTTGAAATATTTACAAAGCTTCGATCATATAATCGTCATGAATGAAGGACATATCATAGAGCAAGGTAGTTATTCTCAACTCATTAAAGAACAAGGTTATTTATATAAAGTCATTCAATATAATGAACAATTAGAATAAATACTAGAAAAAAATAAGCATATCACTTTAAACTGAGCATTCAGTTGCGTGATATGCTTATTTATTTTGAGCAAGATGATAGATGCTTGCTGTATTATTTTTCTTGATTGATTTTATCTACATTATTGATCAATTTTTGTAATAAGTTGTTTAATTGATTAGTTTCTTCATCATTTAACTCTGATACATCTTGAATTAAATGTGAAGCTTGGTGTAAATGTGGTTTCATTTGTTCACTTTTTTCTGTTAGATGAACAAACACTTCTCTTTGATCTAATTCAGAACGTACACGTTTGATTAAATCTAAATTTTCCATTCTTTTTAATAAAGGGGATACAGTACCTGTATCTAGGGCTAAGTCTGTTACAAGCTTTTTGACATTGACCGGTGCGGTTTCCCATAAAATCGTTAATACTAAATATTGTGGATATGTAATATTGTACGTCTTGAAAATTTTGTTTGAATAATAGCGGTTAACTTGTCGTTGCGCATTATACAAATTAAAACACAATTGGTTTTGGATATCTAATTTATCCGGCATAATCTTTCCCCCAAACTACAAATGCAATGGTTCATTATTTTTTTGAAATCTCCTAATTCATTATATAATGAATAATTTTATTTTGTAAATATTTTAGTGGTGTGTAATTTATAAATATTTAAAGTATAAGTTATAGGATAAACTTTAAGTCTTTGTAGTTTCTGAACTTATATCATATAATTACAGAAAGGTGGTTTGAATATGAGTCAAAGTATGAAGAATAAAAATAAAATGGCAGTAACAATTTTGACAGGTTTTTTAGGTAGTGGTAAAACAACATTACTTCAAAGACTCATCATGAAAGCAAAGGAATCTGGTCAAAAGGTCGCAATCATTATGAATGAATTTGGTTCTTTTGATGTTGATAGCAATTTGTTAGGTGATGATGTCTCTACTCAAAGTTTATTAAATGGTTGTATATGCTGCTCATTGAAAGATGATATTGAAGTTGTATTACATAATTTATATCATAAAGACCAGCCTGATCTTGTATTAATTGAAGCAACTGGTATTGCGCATCCTGTAGAAGTAGTGGATGCATGTCAAAACCCTTCATTAGTGGATAAAGTTGAAATGCCAACAATTATTGGTGTAATGGACGGGAAAAGATATTTAGAAAGATCGAGATATACCGTTCAGACGAAGCAATTAATGGAAGAACAAATGTTATATTCACATTTGATTATTATTAATAAGTCTGATGAATTATCTACTGAAGAAAAAGCGTCATTAGAAACGTCATTACAAACGATTAAGCATCAACCAATCCTACACTTTACGCAGTTTTCAAATATTGATGGTGTTGAAATACCTGTAAATGAGGCTTTGTCACTTCAAGCTAAACATAGTCATCATCACGGTATTCAATCCATAAATTATACATTTAGTGGTCCGATAGAAATGGAATTATTAATGAATTTCTTAAGACAATTACCTGATTCGATTCTTAGAATTAAAGGATTTGTTAAATTTAGAGAAGAACCAGAACAAACTTATTTATTTCAATATGCATTTGGGGTACCTCAATATGAACCAGAAATAATGAATATGCCTTTAACAATTGTCATAATAGGTGAATCTATAGATAAGGCAAGTATTCGTAACAAGTTAGATATGTTGAATTTTTCTTAGGAGATGATGGGATGGAAAGAATTCGTATAAATAAACATGTTAGTTATTCTAGAATTGTACATGGTTTTTGGAGATTGAATGAATGGGGTTATAACAATCAACAATTAAATGATTTCATACATGAAATAGTTGATAGAGGCATTACAACAATGGATCATGCGGATATATATGGTAATTATACATGTGAATCATTATTTGGTGATGCATTAGCTTTAACACCTAATTTAAGAGAGAAAATTGAAATCGTCACAAAATGCGGTATTATTTTACCGAATGATCAAATCGCTAAAAATACTGGTCATCGATATGATCAAAGTTATGATCATATTATTGAATCAGTTGATAAATCGCTATTAAATCTTAAGACGGATTACATCGATACGCTACTGATTCATCGACCATCTCCATTAATGGATCCAGATGAAGTAACGCGTGCAGTGATGCATTTAGTTGAACAAGGAAAAATAAAAGCGTTCGGTGTTTCAAACTTTAAATGTAATCAATATGAATTATTAAATGAAAGTTTGAAGAAAGAAATGTCTCATATCTCAGTTAATCAAGTTGAAGTATCACCATATCAACTTGAAAATATTGAAGATTGTACATTAAATAGAATGTTGCAACATGATGTTAAAGTAATGGCATGGAGTCCATTAGCTGGTGGTAAGTTATTTGATCAAAATGATGAAAAAGCAAGACGCATTATGGCAGTTATACAACCGTTAGCAGAAAAATATAACGTATCAGTGAGCACAGTGATTTACAGTTGGTTACTCAGATTGCCATCAAAAGTAATGCCAATTGTAGGTTCAAGTAAGATAGAAAGAGTTGACGAAGCTGTAAATGCTACGAAATTACAATTAACAGATCAAGAGTGGTTCGATATTTATGTCGCATCACGTGGTGAAGATATATTATAGTATGATAATGATATAAAAATGAGGCTAGAACCAATATACAGGTTCCAGCCTCATTTTTTTAGATTAATATTTATTTTTCTAGTCTGTTTAATGTAATTTCTCCTAAAGATTTTGCTGCAACTTGCAAGCAATCTTCATTCACATCAAATTTAGGGTGATGATTCATATATGGTTCTGTTACGCCTTCAGGTTTACTGCCTACAATGTAGAATGAACCAGGAATTTTTTGTAGATAGTATGCGAAGTCTTCTGAACCTGTAACTTGAGGTATTTCAACTAATTGTTGGAAATAGTCGCCTTTACTATTTGATAATATTTCTGCTACTTTATCAGTTTGTTCTGGGTGGTTATAAAGTACAGGATAACCAAATTGATAATCTAAGTCATATTCAATATCGAAGCCCACTGCAACACTATCTGCAATTTTTTTGATTTCTTGATACATTGTTTCTTCTAATTCAGGGTTTAAATATCTAGCAGTACCTTTGATTGTAACGCTATCTTGAATAACGTTGTATCCACCTGGTGCTTCGAATGCGCCAATCGTAACGACACCCATATCTAATGGATCGATACGTCTTGATACAATCGTTTGAATAGCATTTACAAAGTTTGTCCCAGCAACTAATGCGTCATGTGTTTTGTGTGGACTTGCTGCATGTCCGCCTAAACCATTAATCGTCAACTTGAATGTTGAACTTCCTGAGAATGAAGGTCCTTTATTGTAACCAATAAATTCTGGTCCAGCTACTGGAACGATGTGGATACCATAAACTTCATCTAAGTCATCAAGTGCACCAGATTCTACAAGTGCTTTAGCACCACCAGGAGGTTTCTCCTCAGCATGTTGATGAATGATTTTAACTGTGCCAGGTAATTCTTCTTTAATTTCAATAAGTGCATCTGCAAGCCCCATTAAATAAGCAGTATGAGCATCATGACCACAAGCATGCATAACACCTTCATTTTGTGATTTGAAAGGAACATCTGTTTCTTCTGTTATAGGTAAAGCATCAAAGTCAGCTCTTAAACCAATCGTTCTACCTTCTTGACCACCTTTAATTTCTACAATAATAGCATGTTCTTTTTCTAAAGGTTGTGTTACTTTAACATCTTTGCCTTCGTAAAATGATTTAATATATTCAGCAGTTTGCGTTTCTTCAAATGATAGTTCTGGGTGTTGATGCAAATGCCTTCTAATATCAATCATGGCACTTTCTTTCTTTTCAATTAGGTTAAAAAGCTTTTCTTTTAAATTATTCATGATTTACCTCCTAAAATTATACTAGAAAAGTATAACAGTAATCTTTTACTGTATAAAATGATTGCACTTATAAAACAACTAAAAAAATTTGGTTGATTTTGGTTGATTGTGAACGAAAGTGATTGACAATGAAATGAAAACGTTTTATTATGTAGAGGAATAGGGGAGATTGTATGTTAACGACTGAAAGACATCAATTAATATTAGAAGAGATTAATCTACGGGAAACAGTATCTCTACAAGAACTTATTAATTTGACGAATTCAAGTACATCAACAATTAGGAGAGATTTATCTCAACTTGAAGAAAGAGGTATGCTCAAAAGAGTTCATGGTGGTGCAACTCAAATAACAAAGCGCCATGAAGAGCGTAATATGACAGATAAAGAATCGCGACATCAAGATGAAAAACGAGAGATTGCACGATTAGCTGTCAGTCAAATTTCAGATGGAGATACGATATATTTAGATGCTGGGACAACTACTTTAGAAATGATTCCGTTCATTACACAACAAGATATTATCGTTGTGACAAATGGTTTAACACATGTAAGACCGTTATTAGAGAAAGGCATTTCTGTTTATATGACAGGTGGAGAAGTAAAGGCAACGACATTTGCGAATATAGGCGTAAATGCAGTTAAATCCCTTGAAAGATATCGTTTTGACAAAGCTTTTATTGGTATGAATGGCATTGATTTGAACTATGGGTTAACGACACCAGACCCTTACGAATCAGAAATGAAAGAAACGGCCATTCATTTAGCATCTCAAGTATATGTCTTGTTAGATCATTCTAAATTTAATGAAGTATCGTTTGCGGAAGTAACATATGATAAATCAATAGAGATACTAACTTCACAAAAAGCGATTCAAACATTAAATAATTTAAATCAATTTAAAGAAAAATATAACATTAACGGAGGACAAAAATGATATATACAGTTACGTTTAATCCATCAATTGATTATGTAATGTTTACCAATCAATTTGAAGTAGGTGAATTAAACAGAGCACATGAAACAAACAAGTTTGCTGGTGGAAAAGGTATCAATGTTTCTCGAGTACTTCAAACATTAGATATCAAAAGTACAGCAACAGGTTTTATAGGTGGATTTCCTGGAGATTTTATTAAAGATGCACTTAATCAAGCAAACATCTTAACTGACTTCGTAGAGGTTAAAGATGATACAAGAATCAATGTGAAATTAAAATCTGGTTTAGAAACTGAAATCAATGGTCCGGGACCAAATATTGAACCACATAACTATGAAGAATTTTTAACGAAAATGAAAAATACGCAATCAGAAGATACGGTTATAATTGCGGGCAGTGTGCCAAGTTCATTACAAAATCCAGTCTATCAAGAAGTAGCAGAAATACTTAAACAAACTGGTGCAAATTTAATCGTTGATGCTGAGAAAGATTTGATGAAATCAGTACTAGCGTATAATCCGAAATTTGTTAAACCAAATAAACATGAATTAGAAGAAATATTTGATAAACAAATTGAAACGGATAAAGAAGTTATTGAATGTGCTGAGCAATTATTGAATGAAGGTGCTCAAGCAGTCATCGTTTCACTCGGTGGAGAAGGTGCTATTTATGTGGATCAACAAACACGATTAAAAGCTATCGTACCAAGTGGTCAAGTTGTGAATACAGTTGGTTCAGGTGACAGTACTGTTGCTGGTATGGTAGCAGGATTAGAAGCTGGCAAAGACATAGAATCAGCATTTAAATTGGCAGTAAGCTGTGGTACAGCAACAGCATTTAATGCGGATTTAGCTAATAAAGAAGATATAGAAAAAATAATTTCTAAAGTAATCATTAAACATGTTTAAAATAGGGAGGTTATTAAAATGAGAATTACAGAACTATTAACGAAGGAAACCATTGCAATGGATCTTTCTGCAACAAGTAAAGATCAAGTCATTGATGAGTTAGTTGCGCAATTAAACAGCGCTGGAAAATTAAGCGACGAGGCAACTTTTAAAGAAGCGATTCATGCAAGAGAATCACAAAGTACAACAGGAATTGGTGAAGGGATTGCGATTCCTCATGCTAAAACAGATGCTGTACAGTCTGCAGCGATTGCTTTTGGTAAATCTGTTGAAGGTGTAGATTATCAATCATTAGATATGCAACCAGCTCATTTATTCTTTATGATTGCTGCGCCAGCTGGTGGTGCACAAACACATTTAGATGCCCTTGCTAAACTTTCAGGTATTTTGATGGATGAAGATGTAAGAGCAGAGTTATTACAAGCGAAAAGTAAAGAAGAAGTATTAAATATCATTAATAAGCATGATGATGAAGCTTCAGATGAAACTTCAGAAGAAGCAGCTGTAACGAATGCAGAAGCGGATTCAGAAAAAGGACTTGTATTAGCTGTAACAGCATGTCCTACAGGTATTGCACATACTTATATGGCTGCGGATGCGTTGAAAAATCAAGCTAAAAAAATGGGTGTACCTATTAAAGTTGAAACAAATGGTTCAGGCGGTATTAAAAATCACTTAACAGATGAAGAAATTGAAAAAGCATCAGGTATCATTGTAGCTGCGGATGTGCATGTTGAAACAGATCGTTTCGATGGTAAAAATGTAATTCAAGTTCCGGTTGCTGATGGTATTAAACGCCCAGAAGAATTAATCAATATGGCGCAAGACACATCACGTAAACCATTCGTAGCTAAAGGTACGAAACAAAGTAGTGCTGCTAGCAATGAAAAACAAAGTGTATCTAAGACGATATATAAACACTTAATGAATGGTGTTTCTAATATGTTACCACTCGTTATATCTGGTGGTATCTTGATGGCAATCGTATTCTTATTTGGTGAAAACTCATTTGATCCAAAGAGTGGACAATATAACGAATTTGCAGCTAATTTATGGTCGATTGGTAGCGAAAGTGCATTTAAATTAATCGTGCCTATTTTAGCAGGTTTCATCGCTAGAAGTATTGCAGATAAACCTGGTTTCGCATCTGGTTTAGTCGGTGGTATGTTAGCAGTAGCGGGTGGTTCAGGATTCTTAGGTGGTATTATCGCTGGTTTCCTTGCAGGTTATTTAACAGAAGGTATCAAATATGTATTTAAGAACTTACCTCAAATGTTTGAAGGTTTAAAACCTACATTAATTTATCCAATTTTATCAGTATCACTTACTGGATTACTTATGGTGTACGTGGTGAATCCACCAACAGCATGGTTAAACAATTTATTATTAGATGGATTAAATAACTTATCTGGTTCTAATATTATGTTATTAGGTTTAGTAATTGGTGCAATGATGGCAATAGATATGGGTGGTCCATTTAATAAAGCTGCATATGTATTTGCGACAGCAGCGTTAACAGAAGGAAATGCAGCAGCAATTACAGCAGCTATGGTTGGTGGTATGATTCCACCAATAGCAATTGCAACAGCGATGTTAATCTTTAGAAAGAAATTTACGAAAGCACAAAAAGGTTCTATTATTCCAAACTATGTGATGGGATTATCATTTATTACAGAAGGTGCTATTCCATTTGCAGCAGCAGATCCATTACGTGTCATTCCATCAATGATGGTTGGTTCAGGTATTGGCGGAGCGTTAGCTTTAGGATTAGGTTCAAGAATTCAAGCACCACATGGCGGTATCTTTGTTATATTTGCAACTGACTTCGGTCATGTATTACAAACATTACTAGCAGTAGTTATCGGTGCATTAGTTGCAGCAATTATTTATGGTGTTATTAAACCTAAATTAACGAAAGAGCAACTTGAAATCGCAGAAGAAGTAGAATAATCAATATAACGTATTAAATTAAAAGCTGTCTACAGAGTTGTGACTTTGTAGACAGCTTTTTTAGTCATTGCTTTAAATCCTCGGCCAAAAGTATGATGCTGATTTAACATGTTTAAAATTGAAAAGTTGGGGAAATTTTTATATGATTAAATTAAATTATTATAATATGTAGAAAATGGTAAACATAGGGAAAGATGTGAACAATGTTATATTACAAGACAATTATCAAATCAAATGACGCAGAATGGGTTACGTTGATACACGGAGCTGGTGGTAGTTCTTCGATTTGGTTTAAACAAATGAGATATTATAGGAAACATTTTAATATATTACTCGTAGATTTAAGAGGACATGGGAAGTCTGCGAATAAAGAATGGAAGAAAAATGATTCATTTGAACATTTAGCAAAAGAAGTTGTAGATGTATTGGATCATTTAAATATAGACAAGACACATATTATCGGCATGAGCCTTGGCACAATTGTTGGTCAAACAATGGCGCAATCATATCCGGAGAGAATTACGACATTGGTTTTAGGTGGGGCCATCATTAATGTAAATTTAAGGACTAAATTCTTGTTAGCAATCGGCCGTACGATTATGAATTTTGTACCGTATATGTTGCTTTATAAACTGTTTGCATACATTATTATGCCTAAGAAAGCTCATGAAGAATCTCGCTTGAGATTTGTGAATGAAGCTAAGAAAGTGTCTCAAAAACAATTTATTAAATGGGTTAAATTAACGAAGCTTGTGAATCCTTATTTAGCACATTTACAAGTTGCAACAAGAGATATTCCAACGCTCTTTATCATGGGAGAAGAAGACTATTTATTTATGCCACCAGTAGAAAGACTCGTTAAAGAAAATGAAAACTTTTCAATAGAAATAATAGAGCAAGCTGGTCACGTATGTAATATTGATCAACCAGAAGCTTTTAATAAAATTAGTTCTAAATTTATCATGCAACACGTTGGAACGACGACTATATAAAGAATGTATGTGTAGACTTCTACATTTACATTCTTTCTTATATCATTTAAATTGAGATAAAAATATGGTACACTAAAAATAATATGCTAATATCGGGGGAGGTGACGCTAAATGGGAAGGATTTAGTTTTGAAAACGTATATCATAAATAAACTTATTGAACAAAATCATACAAAGGTGACCATGGCGTCACCGCAAAATATTTGGAGGTGAATCCCTAGAAATAGGGAACTAATTGGAAATTTCGACCATAATAAACTTTATTGTATTCTTTATATTAATTGCATTTACAATGGTATTTGTAGGATCTGAATTCGCGCTTGTAAAGGTGCGTATAACTAGAATTGAACAATTAATTTCTGAAGGAAGTAAATCAGCTAAAATTGTACATAAAATGATCAAAGAACTAGATTATTATTTATCTGCATGTCAGCTTGGTATTACTGTAACATCACTTGGATTAGGTTGGATTGGTGAACCGACATTTGAAGTTTTAATACATCCTGTATTAGACTTCTTTAACTTGCCAGACGCATTAACTACAACTTTCTCCATAGCGATCAGTTTCTTAATTGTAACGTTTATCCATGTAGTAGTTGGTGAATTAGCACCAAAAACGGTAGCAATTCAACAGGCAGAAAGACTTACACTTGTCTTCGGCCGACCATTATATTATTTCGGTATCGTTATGAAACCGTTAATTTGGTCAATGAATGGCGCAGCACGTATTCTAGTTAGAGCAATAGGTATTCAACCTACTAACGAAGAACAAGCAATGTCAGAAGAAGAATTAAAGCTTATCATGACTCAAAGCTATCAAAGTGGTGAAATCAACCACACTGAATTAGCTTATATGCAAAATATTTTCTCATTCGATGAAAGATTAGCAAAAGATATCATGGTACCTAGAACACAAATGGTTACATTAACAGAACCATTTAATATTGAAGAATTATTAGAAATTATAAATGAACATCATTACACACGTTACCCAATTACTGAAGATGGCGATAAAGACCATATTAAAGGCTTTATCAATGTTAAAGAATTTTTAACAGAATACGCTTCAGGTGAACAAATTAAAATTAATAACTACGTACATGACTTACCACTTATTCACGAAGTTACAAGAATTAGTGATGCATTAGTAAAAATGCAAAAAGATCATGTTCATATGGCGTTAGTTATTGATGAATATGGTGGTACAGCTGGTGTCATCACGATGGAAGATATATTAGAAGAAATCGTTGGTGAAATTCGTGATGAATTTGATGATGATGAAGTAAATGATATCATTCAAACTGGTGAAGATACTTACCAAATTAATGGACGAGTAACTTTATCAGAATTAGAAGAAAAATTCGGAATTGAATTTGTAGATTCAGACGATATTGATACAATCGGTGGTTGGTTACAAGCACATAACCCAGAAATTGAAAAAGACGACTATGTCGATACAGAATATGATAAATGGGTTGTTATTGATGTTGAAAATCACCAAATTAAGACAGTTGCTTTACACAAAGATTTTATAAAAGAAAGAAAAAGTATCTTTGACGAAGACGAAGAAGACGAGGATTAAAACGTGAGCAAAACTACATTAACATCATTATTTAGGTTTACAGGATATTTAGAAGGTGGATCATTACTGTTATTAGTATTTATAGCAATGCCTATCAAGTATATGTTGAGTAATCCAAATGTAGTTTCAGTATTAGGCATGATACATGGTGGATTATTTTCAATGTATGTCATTATGATATTGGTAATGGCACTGATTGTTAGAATTCATATAAAGTGGCCAGTCATTGCTTTTATAACAGCTTTTATTCCTTTTGGAACATTTATATTTGATCATTTCTTTATAAATGGCAAATCTTATGAAAAGATAACGCAATCATAAATTGATACGAAGAGCATGGGACAAACATTTGGATCCTGTGCTCTTTTTTTATTGTATTAATTACAAAAGTCGGTGGAAGTGTAACTAAGGCAGCCCATACAAAAGTCGTCAGAAGTCCAAAATAGACACATACTGTTTTGTTTTAATGAAGATCATCATGTAAAATAGGGAATATAGTAGATAGATTGAGAGAGGAACCATTTTTATGAGAATTAATAAATTTCTAAGTGAAGCTGGTGTATGTTCGAGGAGAGGTGCTGATAAATGGATAAGTGCTAATCGCGTTCAAATTAATGACGAATATGCGACACTAGGGTCTCAAGTTGAAAGTACGGATGTTGTGAAGGTTGATGGTGAAGTCATTACAATTGATAAAGGTTATGTTTATATAGCACTCAATAAACCGCGTGGTATTACATCTACTACTGAGAGACATGTTAAAGGTAATGTTGTAGACTACGTCAATCACCATGAAAGAATTTTTCATATTGGTAGATTAGATAAAGATTCAGAAGGATTATTACTCCTTACTAGTGATGGAGATATCGTTAATGAAATCTTGCGTGCTGAAAATCATCATGAAAAAGAATATGTCGTTTCAGTAGATAAGCCTTTAACGAAAGACTTCTTAAAGCAAATGTCTGAAGGTGTTGAAATTTTAAATCAAAAGACACTTCCAGCGAAAGTATCGCAAATTAATGATAGAACATTTAAAATTGTTTTAACACAAGGTTTGAATCGTCAAATTAGACGTATGTGTGAAACGTTAGGATATAATGTAAAAAAATTAAAAAGAATACGCATTATGAATATTAAGCTTGATGGTATTAAATATGGTGAATGGCGTGATTTAACGAAAGAAGAATTTGAAGAACTGACACGTTCGCTCGCTTATACACCTAAAAGAGACCGTATGACATCTAAATAAAGGGGATAATAAAATGGTTAAATTAAATAACAATGTAGAGATACCAGAATTAGGTTTAGGCGTATACAAAATTGGAGATGCAGATGTTGAGAGAGTCGTCCACACTGCAATTGATGCAGGATATCGTGCGATAGATACAGCTTGGTTTTATAAAAATGAAAAAGCATTAGGCGAAGCTTTAAAAACAGTCAATATTAATCGAGAAGATTTATTTATTACAACTAAATTATGGAATGACTTCCAAGGGTATGATGCAACTATTAAAGCGTTTAATGACTCATTAGAATCATTGCAACTTACGTATATCGATATGTATTTAATTCATTGGCCATGTCCTGCAGACGGATTATTTATTGAAACGTATAAAGCATTAGAAACGTTATATAAAGAAGGCAAAATTAAAGCAATTGGTGTATGTAATTTTAAAGAACATCATTTAGATCAATTATTAGCTGAAACTGAAGTTGTCCCTGCAGTTAACCAAGTTGAGTTTCATCCGTTATTTAATCAAAAAGCATTACAAGCATATTGCGAAAGTAAAGGAATTAAATTAATGGCATGGAGTCCTCTAATGAGAGGTGGGGAATGGTTAAATAACGCAGATTTACAAAGTATAGCAGATCAGTATAACAAGACTGTTGCCCAAGTTATTATTAAATGGCATTTACAACAAGGTAGACTCGTTATTCCAAAATCTCAAAATGATAATAGAATCAGAGAGAATTTTGATGTATTTGATTTTGAATTGAGTGATGAAGATTTAGCCAAAATCGACCAATTAAATACAGATGAACGACAATTTAGAGATCCAGATGAAGTTAAAATTGGAGATATGAAGTAAAATATAGAACCTTCACAGATTTGTTTGAATTAAGATGTATTTCATATGCATCTTTTAGTAAAATAAAACTGTGGAGGTGTTTTATTTGTTTAAATTTAAAAAACCAAATCAACATGGCGTATGGTCAATGATTGTACTACCAATCGCATTCGGAATTGCAGCAACTGGTTTTACATACTTTCATTTATTATTGTATTTAGGTGTACTGGCATCTTATTTCATGAGTGACCAAATTTTCTTCTACTTAAAGAAAAGGAAGAAAATAATAGGTTATATTTATACGGCAGGCATATTTGCTTTGATTGTCGTCATATCATTTGTACCAATCGTATTACATAAACCCGTTACGATATGGATTTTTCTACTGATGGTACCTTTATCACTATTAAATGCCTATTTTGCTAAAAAGAAAAATGAAAGAGCATTTACTAATGATTTAATAGCTGTCTTGATATTCTGTTTATTTGGTGTGATCAGCGCTTTATTAAATGTATCTATAACAGATGTACAATCTTGGTTACCAGTCTTTATTTTAAGTTTCTTATATTTCTTTGGTACAATTTTATACGTTAAGACGATGATTAGAGAGAAAAAATCTGTAAAATATAAATGGTCATCTTGGATTTATCATTTATGTATAGTTGTTGTAGGATTCTTTATACATCCATTAGTTATGTTGATGTATATACCGAGTTTAATACGATCAGTCGTTCTATATGGTAAGAAAATAAAAATTATGCATGTAGGTTTAATTGAAATAGCTAATTCAGTATTTGTATTAGTAGTTGGATCGATATTTTTACATTAAAAAAGCAACCATCCGCGGATGGTTGCTTTAACTTTATCTATTAATTGAAGATTAATTATTTTTTGATTAATTTCAAAATAAATGATAATACAAGAATTAAAATAATTGAACCGATTAGTGCTGGTATGATTGCGACGCCACCCCATACTGGACCTAAATCTCCTAGTAAAGAACCACCAATCGCTGAACCAATTAAACCGGCAATAATATTACCGACTATGCCGCCAGGTATATCTTTACCTAATATAACACCTGCTAGCCAACCTATTAGGCCACCTACGATTAACATTAATATAAAGCCCATTTGAGTGTACCTCCTTATTTATATTTCTTATTTCTATATTTAAGTACCCTGTTATTCACTATGTGAAACATAATAAGAAGTTTTGAATAACTTTTGCCATAAAATAAACATAATATAAAAAAGGAACACTGGTATTAATAGAAACCAATGGGGCGTAAGGACAATCATACATATTAACGCCACAATCGATAATATCTCACCAACTAAACGTGGATGAATAAAGTATCGATATATACCATTTTGGTAAATTTTTGCGAGCCTTTTACCGTCTGATTCAATAGGTTCTGTGAATAACGATAAATAAGCAATGATTTGGCCAAATATAAATAAACTGACACCTAAATAAGGTACAGATTGATAAATTGAAAGTGTACTATCTAAATAAACAATGTTTAAAGACATACTAAATACAATCGTAATGATATAAAGTACGAAATATTGATTTTCAATGTAGTTTGGAACGTATTTAATTTGAATCCATGTATGTAAAAATGCCCATATAAGTAACATAGTCGTTACTGCAATCGTGATGAAGTTGATTTCTTTGATGATTATAAAGGATATTAAACCATTCAAAGCAATTGTGATTGAAATAGCGTAATGATTGATACGCGATTTCTTATTCATTACTACAAAGTTATATGACATCAAGACGATACACAGAATGATATTAATTGAAACGAGGAATGCCATATCTGTCTCCTGCCTTAAAATAGTCTCATCTAAGAATTATAACAATTTCTAAACATATAATCACTAAATATATGTTTTGTGAAAAAAATTAAAGACCCTTTGACAAATGAATGAAACTTTTATAGTATAAAAGTAAGCTATCTTGTAATACAAAATAGCTGTAAAAATTGGAAGAGGTTATTAAGATGTCGACAATTAAGACACAGATGAGAAAAGGGTTATTAGATGCTTGTATTTTATCTATCATACAATCTCAACCAGTATATGGTTATGAATTATCTCGCAAATTAAATGAACATCAATTTACCGATGTAAGTGAAGGAACGATATATCCTATTTTACTTAGATTATTGAAGAAGGATTTTATTTATAGTGAGTTTAAGCATAGTGAACAAGGACCTAAAAGAAAATATTATTATATTACAGATAAAGGTCGCGAAGAATTAGAAATCGTACGAAAAGAATGGCTTGAAATTAAGGATCCTATTACTAAATTGTTAAAAGGGAGCAATGAAGATGTCTAGAACTACTAAACAACTCATCAAAGAAAACAACGAGAAGAGAAAGCAGCTAAATGAAACGGATTTAGAAGTTTATGAAGATTTCTTGTTATATGTTAGAACAGACTTGCGTGTAAATGAACATGAATCAGAAGTCATATTAATGGATGTTCTTGATCATTTATTAGAAGCTGTTTCAAATGGCACAACTGCAATTGAATTTTTCGGTCATGATGTTAAAGGTCATGCCGATGATATATTAAACGAACTACCGAATGAATCTAATAAAGCAATTTTAAAAATGGTAGGAATGGGTGTAGCTTACTTCTATAGTATATATTTTGTTATTACAGGTATCGTAGGTATATTTGTTGATTATAAGACACCACTTATATCTACACTTTTCCTATTACTTATTGTACCAATAGGTGGATTCTTTATTGTTAAAGCATTATTCAATATTATCCAAAGATATATCTTTGATAAATCTAAATATAAGAAAATAAAAGAATCAGCATATGCTGGACTATTAGTTGGTGTTATACCAGCAATTCTAATATTAGTACCTAATCTTGTATTTAAAGATATGATGAAAGTTTATATTCCTTGGTGGATCTTCCTTATATTAGGGATTGCGATTTATGTTATATATAAATTTATGAAAAGACAGCCAAAAGCTGTATAAATAATAGACTAAAATAAATAAGCACATCACTTAATGAGCATTTTCAAGTAAGTGATGTGCTTATTTTATATTGTGTATGCTATTTCCTAGGAAATATTAAACACCTTTTTTATTGCTCCATAACAGTGTATGTAGCTGAGGTAGAACAAAAATATCATTTAAAGTATCATTCATTACTTTATCGATCAGTTGTTCATATTTTTCGAGTAATTTTTCAGTATGGTTTGAAACGCTATCGTCTAGATATGGATTACCTACTTGTAAATAGAATGGGATAGAAGGATATCGTTTGTGTATATCTTTAGCAAATTGGTAGTCTGCTTCGTCGAAAATCACAACTTTGAGTGAAAGACTTTCTTCTACACATTGTGCGATAACTTCATCTAGTATTGTTAAATTAGGTTTCATACCAGAACTTGGTGGCTTAGGACTAATCGTTAAGTCATCGATTTGTGTCATCCATTCTTGGAATTTAGAGCCTTGAGTTTCAAGTGCGGTCTTTATATTGCGTGCTTTAAGAGCTTCTACGAACGGACCTATATTTTTAATCAGAGCAGGGTTACCACCTGATATCGTAACGTGTTGATATTTATTTGGAGCGAGTTGATCTAATTCTGAAATAATATCTTCTGGTTCAAGTAATCGAATATCATCTTTAGCAGAGCCATCCCATGTAAAACTTGAATCGCACCAACTACATCTATAATCACAACCACTTGTTCTAACAAACATCGTTTTTTGACCAATGACTGCACCTTCACCTTGAATCGTTGGACCGAAGATTTCTAACACTGGTATTTTAGGCATTGTTGTCACCTTTCTTAGTTGGACGATAAACGACGTAACTTGTAGGTGTTTCTCTCACAAATACTTGTACACATTTAGGTTGATTATCACGTTTATCTAGAGATGCTTGAACGATATTATAAATAGTTTGAGCAACTTGTTCAGTTGAAGGACTATGATCTTTAAATTCTTCAAAGTCATTTAAAAGTTGATGATCATAACGTTTATGAATTAATGATTTTAATTCGCTAAAGTTCACTAAAAATCCCATTTTATCTAATTCGTCTCCAGCAATTGTTAAATTAACAAAATATGTGTGTCCATGTACATTCATACATTTACCGGCTTCTTCGTGTGGAATATAATGTGCACTTGAAAAATTAAAGTCTTTATTTAGTTCGAAAGCATAAGGGTGTTGAACGCTCGGATAGATTTGTTGTAACATTATAAACTTCCTTTCGTTTCTAGGTATTGGTCTAATCCTTGTTTTCTTAATTTACAAGCAGGACATTCACCGCAACCATCACTCATCACACCGTTATAACATGTTAATGTTTTTTCTCTAACATAGTCTAATGCACCTAATTGATCACTTAGTGCCCAAGTTTCTTTTTTATTCAACCACATGAGCGGTGTATGAATGACGAAATCTTTGTCCATTGATAAGTTAAGGGATAAGTTCATAGATTTAATAAAACTATCTCTACAATCTGGATACCCGCTAAAGTCTGTTTCGCAAACACCTGTAATAATATGTTTAGCACCAATTTGGTATGCTAATGCACCTGCAAATGATAAGAATAGTAAATTACGTGCTGGCACAAATGTATTAGGTATGCCGTTTTCATCATTTTCTATTTGCATTGAATGGTCTGTTAATGCATTAGGGGATAGTTGTGAAAGTAATGACATATCTAGAATATGATGCTTTAATCCTTGTTCTTTAGCGATATCTTCAGCAACTTTAATTTCTAAATCATGGCGTTGGCCATATTGAAACGTCACTAATTCTACTTCTTTAAAATGTTCTTTCGCGTAGAATAAGCATGTTGTACTATCTTGTCCGCCACTGAACACAACAACTGCTTTTTCATTTTTTAATGTTTCTGACATAGTGTTTCTCCTTTATAAAGGCATAAAAAAAGCCTGCCTTCTATAAAAAGGTAGACGTAGGTGTCTAGTTTTTTATAGAGGGTGTAAGCTAGTAACCTCTTAGTTTATTGAATATACAAATGATAATATAATCAAATTGTAAAAGCAAGTTTAGTATATGGTATGATTGACATGAAATTAACGAAAGAAGAGCGAATAAACATATGATTATAATGATAGATAACCACGATTCTTTTACATATAACATTATCGAGTATATTAATATACTGACAAAAAATGAACAAATAAAAATATTGAAATCTGAAGAGGCAAATTGTGATGTTGTACGTGCAATCAATCCAGATGCTATGATCATTTCACCTGGCCCTGGTCATCCAGATGATTATGTACAGTTAAAGGCGTTTCTTCAATCTATTTATACAGATATACCCATATTAGGTGTATGTCTTGGCTTTCAATTATTGATATCTACTTTTGGTGGCAAAGTCGTAAAAGGTCCACGTCCTGTTCATGGGCATACAGCAACGATTAAACATGATGGGAAAGGTATTTTTGAAGGATTGCCTGAATCATTTGAAGTTGCGAGATATCATTCTTTAATAGCAGATAAACACCATATACCTGAAGGGTTTACGGTTTCAGCATGGTTAGAAGAAGGTATTCCAATGGCTATACGACATCAACATTTACCTATTGAAGCGGTTCAGTATCATCCGGAAGCAATATTAAGTGAATATGGATTAGAACAAATTGCGAATTTCTTAGTAAAGGCAGGTGTAGAGATTGAAGACACATATACAATTTAAGTATATTTCAGACAGTCAAAAAGAAGAGAAATTAGATTATAAATTTGAGAATCCAATTGTCATTAAATATGCAAGAACGATTGAAGAAGTATCAGAGCTTGTGCATGAAGCGGAGCGCTATCAAAAAGAAGGATACTATGTTGTCATGACTTTACCATATGAAAGTGCAGCAGCTTTTGATTCAGCGTTAAATGTTTATAAAGCGTCACATCATTATGGAAGTATTCAAGTATTCGAACAACCTGTCTCACACTTTAATGATAAAACGCAACATACATATATAAATGAACATATTGAATGGCGAAGAACAGATTCAGATGAACGTTTAGCAAACAATATACAAGCTATTCAAGATGAAATTAGACTTGGAAATACGTATCAAGTTAATTATACGACACAACTTGAATCAGAACCGATTCGTCATGGTTATGACTATTATCAATCACTCACAGAGGATGCTAATGGAGATTATCAAGCGTATATTGAGCTTGAAGATGAAACGATTATATCCATTTCACCAGAACTTTTCTTTCAATATGGTCCTTATCAACAGATGACAAATACAGTATTAACGAAACCTATGAAAGGGACAATTTCAAGAGGGAATCATAAAGTAGAAGATCAAGCAAATTATGAACAACTGAAGCATTCTCAAAAAGATAGAGCAGAAAATGTCATGATTGTAGATTTGCTTAGAAATGATTTAAGTAAAATTTCTGAAGTTGGTACTGTTAATGCCATTGATTTATTTAAAATCGAACCTTATCAAACGGTATATCAAATGACCAGTACGATTCGAAGTCAATTGAAAGCACAGCATTCATTATTTAATCTACTTCAAGCGCTATTCCCATGTGGCTCGATAACAGGTGCCCCAAAAGAATCAACGATGGCCATTATCAAACGACTAGAGAATAGACCAAGAGGCATATATTGTGGAACGATAGGTTTGTTGTTACCTGATAACAGAATGATTTTTAATGTTCCAATCAGAACGATACATTCAAATTCAGAAAGAGCAGTTTATGGTGTTGGAGCTGGTATCACAATAGATTCAAATGCTGAAGCTGAAATTGAGGAATTCAAAATGAAATCTAAAATATTAGAAAGCAGACATGTAAATCTTATTGAAACGATGAGATTAGAAAATGGAAAAGTCCAAAGACGTCACGAACATACGCACAGAATTTCTACGAGTGCTAAAGCGTTAAATATTCGATTTAATAAAGACGAATGGGAAACTATGCTTAACGACATGGTTAATACTTATGTAGATGGCACATATAAATTAAGAGTTGAATTAAATTCGGATGGTACATTTAATGCTGAAACTTCACCAATAGTCGATTCAACTCAATCTTTAACAGCTCAGTTGTTACCGAGTACACCAGTTTCTTCTATTTATACGATACACAAAACAACTGAACGTCATCATTTTCAACATAATCATGATACAGATGTCATATTGTATTATAATGGAGAGAATGAAATAACAGAATTTGATATTGGTAATGTCGTTATTAAAATAGGTGATGCATATATCACACCTCCATATCATGGACAATTTTTAAATGGTTGTATGAGGCAAGCGTTATTAGAAGATAACCTTATCGAAGAAAAAAATATTACTGTGGAAAAGTTAATCAAAGATATCGAAAGTTCAAATTGTGAAATATACATGATTAATAGTTTGCGAGAATGGACAAAAATAGATTTAAAATTATGATGGTAATATAAAGATACAAATAGTAAAATAGTAAACATCATATAAGGACGGGTGAAAATAGATGTTCTTAACATTATTATATTTAGTAATAGTGATTGTTATTGCATTCTACTTAAAGCGCATCGTTTTAAGTGAATTGAGAAAAGAAAAAAATAAGCAAAGTTTTGCGTATTTATATATTGGATTTGCCGTTGCAATTGTTTTTGTAGGCTTATTTGTAAATCAATTAACACATGTATTTATTGATTTAACAGATGTATTTTATCGTAAATAATGATGCTTTATATATAGCAGAATAGAATGAGGTGTCTTAAATGCGCATATATCCTAAGGGCGATTCTGCATTAACTGTAATGAGCGATCGTGAACCTTCGAGACAGTTAACGCATGAAATTAATGAATTTAGATTAGAAATATTAAGTCAAGATATGCCTTTTATAGATGAGGTTATACCTAGTGAAAATAGTTTAATGGTTGTGTATCATCCTTATAGCATGATGATGAACCATGATATCAATGAGCCATTTAAATATATGACTGAATTTGTAGAACGTATTATTTATCAGAAAAAGCAAGACATTAATGATAGAGAAGTTACAAAGGAATCGATTATGATAGATGTCATTGTAGGTGGCGAATATGGTCCGGATTTTGATACGTTAACGGACTTGTCTGAAGAAGAACAAAGACAAGTGTTAGAATCTAGAACGTATTTTGTTTCAATGATAGGTCATACTCCAGGATGTCCTTATTTATCTGGTTTAAGTCATCGATTGCATTCAGGTAATGCACAGTTCAAACAATTTATCCCTAAAGGATCATTGTGTATTGAAAGAGATAAATTATTTATTACGACAACTGATACAAGTGGTGAGTGGCCAGTCATTGGTTGGACGAATGTTGAAATATACGATAGACAAAATAATATTTGTAAGCTTAATTTTGGTGATGATGTCATCTTAAAAATTGTAGATCAACTACAAAGCAAGGATGGAGGGTATAAGCCATGTCATTAATTATTCGAGAAGCTGGACTATACTCTTCGATTCAAGATTTAGGAAGGCAAAAACAACAACATATTGGCATTGTTAAAAATGGTTCAATCGATCAATTAAACCATAGACTCGCTAATATGCTTGTAGGTAATGAAGAAGGCGAAGCTTTAATCGAAATGACGATTAAGTTGCCGTCTATCCAATTTACAGAACCAACTTTAATCGCATTTACGGGAGCCAACTTCCCAGCATTTGTAGATGGTAAGAAAATAGCACCATATAAAATTCATTTGCTGGATAAAGGTGAAGTATTAAAGTTTGGTGAAGCTTCAAAAGGTACGAGAGGTTATTTAGCAATTGCAGGTGGTATTGTTGCTGAAGAATGGTTAGGTTCAAAATCTACAAGTATCCGTTTAGAAATGGGTGGCTACCACGGTCGTACTTTACAAGCAGGCGATGAAATTGAAATGTGCCGTAATTACACACCTTTACAAAAGAAGCTATTTGAAAATCTAGAACATAGCAAAACAGCTTCATGGGGTGTTGACCAATATACATTAGCGTTAAATTATTTAACAGATATATTCCATGTTATATCGGGAGAAGGTATGACACACTTTAATGAAGCAGAAATTAAGCATCTTGAGAGTCAAGTTTATAAAGTATCTAATCGCTTTAATCGAACGGGATTAACATTAGAAGGGAACTCCGTTATTAATCGTAGAATCGTCGATCAATCATTTTTAAGTGTTAAAAAAGGTACTGTTCTATTAAATGAAGGGAATCAACCGGTCGTAATGTTGAATGATCATCAATCATTATCAAGCTATCCTCAAATTGGAACAATTGCTTCTTATCATATCGATAAATTAGCACAAAAAAAGCAAGGTTCAAAACTCATCTTTAAGAAATTAACGATACAAGAAGCGGAACGCAATATGAGAAAACATGCTCAATTCGTTAAACAAATAAAAACCGGCATTAAATATAAATTAAATGAAGAATTAAACAAATAAATTACATGTGTGAATTGTGTCTATTGTGTGCACTTTTTACACATTTCTTATTTCTATTTTAGGTTTTTAGTTGAAATTTATTGTAAAATAGTATAAATTATAATACTGTACATTAAATATTACAAGAATATTACAACCTTCAATAATATGTAATGAAATAATAATGAAAATTGATATGAGTTGAGATACGGAGGAACAGTATGAAAACTAAAAATAGGAAGATAGGCGTCTTTACATTCTTCTTGCTAACGATTTTAGCAATTTCACTAAAGACTTATTTTGCCTATTATGTAGATTTGTCACTCGGGGTTAAGGGACTCGTACAGAATTTAATTTTATTAATGAACCCATACAGCTTGATTGCGCTAATATTGAGCGTATTCTTATTCTTTAAGGGAAGAAAGTCGTTCTGGTTTATTTTTATCGCTGGATTTGTACTATCGTTCTTACTATATGCGAACGTCGTGTACTTTAGATTCTTTTCAGATTTCTTAACATTTAGTACTTTGAATCAAGTAAGTAACGTAGAATCAATGTCTGGTGCAGTATATAGTTCATTCTCTTGGTACGATTTTATATATTTCACAGATACGATTATTTTCTTATTTGTGTTGATCTTTAAGAGAAATCATTTATCAGTAAAAGCATTTCCTAAGAAATTTGTCCCAGTTGTTATGGGTGTAGCTGTCGCACTATTTTTCTTAAACTTAGCATTTGCTGAATCAGATAGACCAGAATTATTAACACGTACATTTGACCATAAATATTTAGTTAAATATTTAGGACCATATAACTTTACAGTTTATGACGGGGTTAAAACGATTCAAAATAATTCACAAAAAGCATTAGCAAGTGAAGATGATTTAACACAAGTTAAAAATTATACAAAACAGAAGTATCAAGAACCTAACAAAGAAACATTTGGTATCGCTAAAGACAAGAACGTTATTAAAATTCACTTAGAAAGTTTCCAATCTTTCTTAATTGACTTTAAAGTTAATGGTGAAGAAGTAACGCCTTATTTAAACTCTTTAGCTAAAGGTGATAAAGGTTACAAATACTATCCAAACTTCTTCCATCAAACGGGACAAGGTAAAACAGCCGATTCAGAATTAACGATGGATAATAGTATTTTCGGTTTACCACAAGGTTCAGCATTCTCATTAAAAGGTGACAACACTTATCAATCACTACCAGCAATTTTAAATCAACAAGGCGGCTATGAAACATCAGTTATGCATGGTGATTACAAAACATTCTGGAACAGAGATCAAGTGTACAAGCATTTTGGTGTAGATAAGTTCTATGATGCAACTTATTATGATATGCAACAAAAAAATCTTGAGAACTTAGGCTTAAAAGATGAAGTATTCTTTGATGAATCCATTGCACATCTAAAAGAACAAAAAGAACCATTCTATTCTCATTTAATTACGTTGACTAACCATTACCCATTCACATTGAGTAAAGAAGATGCAACGATAGAGAAACCAGATACAGGTAGTGCAACATTAGATGGATACATTCAAACAGCTCGTTATTTAGATGAATCATTAGAAAAATTCATGACAGAACTTAAAAAAGAAGGTTTATATGATGATTCAGTAATCATCATTTACGGAGACCACTATGGTATTTCTGAGAACCATAATAAAGCAATGGCTAATTTACTTGGTGAAGATGAAATCACACCAGCTAAATTCATGGACTTAAACAGAACACCATTCTTTATGAAAGTACCTGGTCTTAAAGGTGGCGTCGATGAAACATACGGTGGCCAAACAGATGTAATGCCTACATTATTAGACGTATTAGGTATTAAATCAAATAACTACATTATGTTTGGTACAGACTTATTAGCTAAAGGACACGATCAAACAGTTGCATTTAGAAATGGTGATTTTATAACGCCAGAATATAAATCAATCGGTAGCACTGTGTACGACAATAAGACTAATAAACCTATGAAGACGAAACCTAAAGATTTAGAAGAAAATAAAAATAACGTCGAAAAAGAACTCGAATTATCAGACCAGTTATTACACGGAGACTTATTCAGATTCTATGATAACCCTGACTTCAAGAAAGTTAAGCCATCAAACTATGAATACAAATCCGGTAACGGCTATCAAGAAAAATAATTATGAGTATATGAGTACCACAAAATCATGAGATTTTGTGGTACTTTTTTGTGTTGGAAATGGGGGTTGTGGGGTGGTGACTGGGAAAAGTACTTTTTAATAGGAATTATGAGTTAGAAGATGATGTGGGCGATACAGGATATAGGGTGGAGAAGTATGATTTAGTAGGAGATGTGAGTTAAAGAGGTAGTAAACTCACGAGATCGGTCAAGATGTGAGTTAAAGAAGTGGTAAACCCACGAGATTGAAGAAGATGTGAGTTAAAGTGGTGGTAAACTCACAAGATTGGAGAAGATGTGAGTTAAATATGTAGCAAACTCACGAGATTAGAAAAGATGTGAGTTAAAGAGGAAATAAACTCACGAGATTGGAAAAGATGTGAGTTAAAGACGGAGTAAACCCACGAGATTGAAGAAGATGTGAGTTAAAGAGATAGTAAACTCACGAGATTGAAGAAGATGTGAGTTAAAGTTGGAATAAACTCACAAGATTAGAAAAGATGTGAGTTAAAGAGGCAGTAAACCCACGAGATTGAAGAAGATGTGAGTTAAAGTTGTAGTAAACTCACGAGATTAAGAAACATGTGAGTTAAAGAGGTAATAAACTCACGAGATTGAAAAACATGTGAGTTAAAGAGGTAATAAACTCACGAGATTGAAAAAGATGTGAGTTAAAGAGATAGTAAACTCACGAGATTGAAAAAGATGTGAGTTAAAGACGGAGAAAACCCACGAGATAGCAAAAGACGTGAGTTAAAGAGGAAATAAACTCACGAGATTGAAGAAGATGTGAGTTAAAATAGGAGTAAACCCACGAGATTAAGAAACATGTGAGTTAAAGAGGTGGTAAACTCATGAGATTGAAAAAGATGTGAGTTAAAGAGGCAGTAAACCCACGAGATTGCTAAAGATGTGAGTTAAAGTTGTAGTAAACTCACGAGATTAAGAAACATGTGAATTAAAGAGGTAATAAACTCACGAGATTGAAAAAGATGTGAGTTAAAGATGGTGTAAACTCACGAGATTGAAGAAGATGTGAGTTAAAGTTGGAATAAACCCACGAGATTGAAAAAGATGTGAGTTAAAGTTGTAATAAACTCACATCTTTTCAAAAATTATATGATTATTTAAGAATGAACACTTTTGATCAATTAAAAAACATCCAAGTCATAGCTTAACTTCTTAATTAAGCCAAGAGATAGCCCAAGTCGTAGCTTAACTTCCTAATAAAGCCAAGAGATTCCCAACATCGACATCTCCAAAATCATCAACAGCTCCAATTCATCCAATATCCACACCCCCCACATCTCCCCCAACCCCCACACACCAACACATTAATCAATGAAAAAATCCCAATCGTCTGCACGATTGGGATTTCTATTCTATCTAACCTAAAGCGACGTCTAGTATCATCATTATTGTGAAGCCACCCATTAATCCTAATGTTGCTAAGTCAGTGTTGTTACCTGACTGTGATTCGGGGATGAGTTCTTCTACAACAACAAATATCATTGCGCCGGCTGCGAATGCTAATGCATATGGTAATACTGGTGTCGCAATGACAACTAGTAATGCACCTAGCATTGCGAATACAGGTTCAACTAAAGCTGAAGCTTGACCATAGTTAAATGACTTCCATCTTGATAAACCTGATGCACGGATTGGCATCGAGAGTGCTGCGCCTTCTGGAATGTTTTGTATACCGATACCGATTGCTAATCCAAGTGCGCCTAATAATGTTGCGCCTTCATTTCCGGTTGCAACACCACCGAAAGCAACACCGATAGCCATACCTTCAGGAATGTTATGCAATGTGATTGCTAAAAATAGTAAAGTGTTTTTGCCTAATTTAGTGTCAGGTCCTTCTACTCGCTGACTTTTATCAACTGCATTTTGGTGTGCGTGAGGTATGACAAAGTCTAATAGTCTAATAAACAATCCGCCTAAAAGAAAGCCGATTGCTGCTGGTAACCAAGGCATTGCTGAATGTGAACTTTGTTCTATAGAAGGTTGTAATAAAGACCAAAAACTAGCTGCAATCATGACACCTGCAGCAAATCCTTGCATTGTATTGATAACTTTTGTGTCTATATTTTTGAACAAGTAAACGAACGATGCACCGAATGCTGTTAACAGCCATGTGATGATACCTGCGAATAATGCTTGCAAGTATGGTGGTAGCTCTGTAAAAATCTGTTGCATAGTTTTTGCTCCTTCATATCTTTTGTGTGAAAAAAAGTGTATAATATATTAATTGAAAACTGAGAATACTAAAGGATGTTAATTCATGGAAGCATATAAAATTGAAAAACTTAATAAGCAATATGGTGACAAAATTATATTTGATGATTTAGATTTATCCATTTCTTACAAAGAACGCATTGGTTTAGTTGGAATCAATGGAACAGGGAAAAGTACTTTGCTTAAAGTTATTGCAAATATTGATGATGATTATGATGCGAAGACATCTTATCCTAACCAATATCAAATTGCATATGCAAGCCAAAAGCCTGAACTTGATGAATCTTTAACTGTAATCGATGAAGTATTAAATAACGAAACTGAAATGACGAAAGTGATTTCTAAATATGAAAATGCTTTAAATCAATATCAACAGACTGGTGAATCTAAAGATTTAGATCTTATGATGAAATATCAATCTGATATGGATCGATTAAATGCATGGGATTACAGTGCAGACGTTAAAACTATTCTATCAAAACTAGGTATAAATGACTATCTAAAAAAAATAGCTACATTAAGTGGTGGACAGAAAAAAAGAGTTGTACTAGCAAAAGAATTAATACGTAAACCAGATTTATTATTATTAGATGAACCAACAAACCATTTAGACATTGAAGGAATTGAATGGCTCGTTAACTATATTAAACAATATCCCCACACAATCATGTTTGTTACACATGATCGTCATTTCTTAAATCAAGTTTCTACAAGAATTGTTGAACTTTCAAATGGTAAATTCACAAGTTATCCAGGTAATTATGAAGCGTATATTGAAGCAAGAGCTGAAAAAGAAGAAATTGAAGCACAACAACATGTTAAAAAGAAAGCGCTGTATAAACAAGAATTGCATTGGATGAGACAAGGTGCTAAAGCTAGATCAACGAAACAACAAGCGAGAATTCAAAGGTTTAATACGTTAGAAGAAGATATATCAAATAGAAAAACACAAGGTGAAGCAAGTTTGAATTTAGCGCATTCACGCCTCGGTAAACAAGTATTTGAGTTAGACGATATTTCTAAATCTGTTGGAGATAGAAAGTTATTTGAACACTTTACAACAATTATTCAAAAAGGCGATAGAATTGGTATTGTTGGAGAAAACGGTGCAGGTAAAACAACATTACTCAATATTATTAGTGGGTTAGATCAAACTTTTGAAGGTAATCTCATTACAGGTCAAACTGTAAAAATTGCTTATTTTAAACAGCAAGATGAAAGTTTAACTTCAGATAAGAGAATGATTGATTATCTAAGAGAAGAAAGTGAAGTTGCTAAAGAAAAAGATGGCACAGTTGTATCTGTTACGCAGTTGTTAGAAAGATTTCTATTCCCAAGTCAAACGCATGGCACTCAAATTAATAAATTATCAGGTGGAGAACAAAAACGTTTATATTTATTAAAACTATTAGTTCACGAACCAAATGTATTAATTCTTGATGAGCCAACAAACGATTTAGATACTGAAACTTTAACAATATTAGAAGCTTATATTAATGAGTTCGGTGGAACAGTTATAACGGTAAGTCACGATAGATACTTCTTAAATAAAGTGGCCAATAAATATTGGTATATCCATGATCAACAAATCGAACCTATGCTAGGTACATTTGAAGACTATTTAGAATATAAAAGAGAGCTTGAGAAAAAAGCAACACAACAACATAAAGAAGTTCAAAAAACAGAAACGAAACCTAAGACTTCTGCTAGATTATCGTTCAAAGAAAAGCGTGAACTAGAACAACTCGAGAAAAATATCGAATATATAGAAACAAGATTAGAAGAAATCGACCAAGAAATGGTTGAACATGCTACAAATTATGAAAAATTAAATGAACTCGCAAATGAAAAGACATCAATTGAAACGCAATATGAAGAAGATTATATGCGTTGGTCATCCTTATCAGACAGATTATAAGCGTATAGAGGTGTATATATAGATGCAAAATATTTTAAAAGAGTATTTCGGATATCAACAATTTAGAGATGGACAGAAAGAAATTATTGATAAAGTTATTGATCATCGTCCCACTTTAGGTGTTATGCCAACAGGTGGCGGTAAATCGATTTGTTATCAAGTACCAGGTCTATATTTAGATGGATTAACGATTGTGATTAGTCCGTTGATTTCATTAATGAAAGACCAAGTTGATAGCTTGAGGTCGATGGGAATCAAAGCTGAATTTTTAAACAGTACTTTAACAGCTAAAGAGAAAAAAAGAGTAGAGAATGAACTTGTCTCAGGACAGTTGAAATTTCTATATATTGCACCTGAAAGATTTAATCAACCACAGTTTATACAAATGTTGAACAAATGTAATGTACAGCTTATCGCATTTGATGAAGCGCATTGTATTTCGAAGTGGGGACATGATTTTAGACCAAGTTATCAAGAAGTGATTACACATGTTATGAGCTTACCTCATCATTTTAGATTGGTGGCATTAACAGCAACAGCTACTAAAGAAGTACAAGAAGATATTTCTCAAAAATTAGGAATTGCTGAAAGTGATATTGTTGAAACGTCTATTAAACGTGAGAATTTAACTTTTAAAGTAAACAATACATATCAGAGACTTAATTTTGTTAAAGATTATGTGAAGAAAAATATTCATCAATCAGGAATTATTTATTGTTCTACTAGAAAACAAGTTGAACAATTAAGTGAAACATTTGATGATTTAGAAATTAAAAATGTGATGTATCATGCAGGATTACCTAAAGATGAAAGAGAACGTGCGCAACGTAAATTTATTGAAGATGATATCAAATTAGCAATCGCAACAAATGCTTTTGGTATGGGGATTGATAAATCAAACGTTAGATTCGTGATTCATTATAATATGCCTCAAGATATCGAATCATATTATCAAGAGGCTGGTCGTGCTGGTCGTGATCAGTTAGACAGTGAATGTATCTTATTATTCTCAGACCGTGATATAGACCTTCAAAAATTCTTCATTTCTTCAAGTTCGGCAGACGATGAATACAAAGAAAAGCAAGGCGAAAAGCTTCGACAAATGATTCAATATACGAAGACGACTAAATGCTTAGAAGCGATGATGATTCATTACTTTAATCCTGATGAAAAATTAGAAGAGTGTGGCAGATGCTCTAGTTGTTTACAATCAGAAAAATCCTATAACATGACAACTGAAGCACAAAAAATATTAAGTTGTATCGCAAGATTAAAACAAAAAGAAAAACGAAATATGATTATTCAAGTATTAAGAGGTGAACAAACACCTCAAATAACATCTTTAGGATATGATGAACTCAGTACTTATGGCATTTTAAAAGATTATACGACGAATGAATGTCATCATTTACTAGATGAATTGCGTTATAAAGGCTATTTAAATGAACATAAAGAAATATTAAGTGTTGACCAAGATGCAATGGATGTATTGCGTGGAAAAGTTGAAATTATGACAACACCATTTAAATCTAAGCCGAAAGAAATCGTTGATATCCAAACAATAACAGATGTTGATAGATCTTTATTTGATCGATTAATAGAAGTTAGAAAAGATTTAAGTAAAGAATTAGAAGTTTCACCACTTTCTATATTCTCTGACCAAATTTTAGAGCAATTTGCTAAACGATTACCTGAATCTAAAAAAGAAATGATTTTAATAGACGGTATTGGTAGTTATAAATTGAAACATTATTGTCCGATATTTATTGAAACCATTAAAAATTATAAACAACCCATTTAAGAAGAATAGGCATTTTATTGTGAAATTAGGGTAAATAATATAGAAGAAATTCTAGCACTGATAAAAAAGAGGAATGTGGTGTCTATTAATGATTAAGTTTGAAGCTGTTTCAAAGATATACGGGGATAAGAAAGCTGTAGATAATGTAAGTTTTAATATTAATGAAGGTGAATTTTTTGTACTTATAGGACCTTCTGGGTGCGGAAAGACTACAACACTTAAAATGATTAACAGGTTAATACCTTTATCAGAAGGATTTATATATTTTAACGATAAACCAATAAGTGATTATGATGTTGCGGAGATGCGATGGGATATTGGGTATGTTCTTCAACAAATCGCACTTTTCCCGCATATGACGATTAAAGAAAACATCGCGCAAGTACCAGAAATGAAGAAATGGAAAAAGAAAGATATTGCAAATAGAGTAGATGAATTGCTCACTATGGTTGGTTTAGATCCTGAAACATATCGAGATAGATATCCAAGTGAGCTATCTGGAGGACAACAACAACGTATTGGCGTTATTCGAGCACTTGCTTCCGATCCGCCAGTTGTCTTAATGGATGAACCATTTAGTGCACTAGATCCAATTAGTAGAAAGAATCTACAAGATGATTTACTTGAACTTCAATCGCAAATTAAAAAAACAATCGTCTTTGTAACGCATGATATTGAAGAAGCCATGAAAATGGGAGACCGTATTTGTTTATTGAACCAAGGACATGTGGAGCAAATTGGAACGACAGAAGACTTTATTCATCGACCTAAGAATGATTTCGTAAAATCATTTATTGGTAATGTGGATGCGCATGTATTGAAGCAAGTGAAGCTCGGTGATATTGCGCAACCAATTTCAGACGTAAATACGCAATCTATTGATCAATATCCTAAAGTATCACCAGATCAAACGATTGACGATATATATGGATTATTAGCAGAACACGAAGCGATTGTGATGGATTCAGAAAATGCAGCACCAAGCCATATTGTGACAAGACAATATGTGTTTAGTTATTTAGCTGAAAAGAATAGAGGTGTTTCTTAGTGAATGCCTTAATCGAAACACTTTCAAGCCGTAAAGGGCAACTTTTAGAAACGTTAATTGAACATATTCAATTATCATTTATTGCACTTTTAATCGCAGTCGTAATCGCAGTTCCGTTAGGTATATTGCTGACAAAGACTAAAAAGCTAGCCGAAGTTATTATTAACATCGCCGCTGTATTACAAACAATACCATCTCTTGCTTTACTAGGTTTAATGATTCCGTTATTTGGTATAGGGCGTATACCGGCAATTATTGCACTTGTTATATATGCGTTATTACCGATATTAAGGAATACATATACCGGTATTAAAGAAGTAGACCCTTCATTGATTGAAGCGGCACGTGGTATAGGTATGAAGACTGGTAGAAGATTGTCTAAAGTTGAGTTACCACTTGCAATGCCAGTTATGATGGCTGGTATTCGAACAGCTATGGTATTAATTATTGGTACAGCAACATTAGCGGCTTTAATAGGTGCTGGTGGTCTAGGGGATTTAATATTATTAGGTATTGATCGAAATAATACATCTCTTATATTACTAGGCGCAATTCCTGCAGCTATTTTAGCAATTTTCTTTGATGTATTTTTAAGAATTTTAGAAAGAATTTCATACAAAAAATCTTTAATTATACTTGGAACAATATTAGTCATATTCTTATTATCTGTGACGATACCTTTATTTGCTCAAAAAGGTGATAAAATTACTTTAGCAGGTAAGTTAGGATCTGAACCAGAAGTTATCACTAATATGTATAAGATTTTAATTGAAGAAGAAACTGACAACACTGTTGAAGTTAAAGCAGGTATGGGTAAGACTTCCTTCCTATTTAATGCATTAAAGTCTGACGAAATAGATGGATATTTAGAATTCACAGGTACAGTTCTAGGTGAGTTAACGAAAGAAACACCTAAATCAACAACTGAGAAAGAAGTATATAATCAAGCTAATAATAGCCTTGATAAAAAGTTTGATATGCAATTACTTGAACCGATGAAATATAATAATACGTATGCTTTAGCAGTTAAAAAAGAATATGCTGAAAAGCATAATATTAAAACTATTTCAGATTTAAGTAAGGTTGAAGATGAAATTCGACCTGGTTTCACTTTAGAGTTTAATGACCGTGAAGATGGTTACAAAGGTATTCAAAAGAAATATGATTTAAACTTTAAAGATGTTAAAACAATGGAACCTAAATTAAGATATCAAGCGCTTGAAAGTAATGATATTGATTTAATCGATGCATATTCAACAGATGCTGAGCTTAAAGAATATGGCATGGTTGTCTTAGAAGATGACAAAAAATTATTCCCACCATACCAAGGTGCACCACTTATGAAAAAAGAAACAATTAAAGAGCATCCAGATGTGGTGAAAGCTATGAATAAATTAAAAGGCAAAATATCTGATGAAGAAATGCAAGAAATGAATTATAGAGTTACAATCAAGGATGAAGATGCTTATCAAGTCGCGAAAGAATATTTACAGAAGAATGACTTGATTGATTAAATACCATTGATTTATGAAAATGATTAGGTCTATAATACTAATAAATTAACAAACGGTAAATTTCGATTTACCGTTTTTATATTTCAACTTGGAGGTCTAAAAATGAAGCAACAATTAAGTGAATTACAAGCATACCAACCGGGGTTATCTCCGAGACAATTAAAAGAAAAGTACGGCATAGATGGAGACATGGTCAAACTTGCTTCAAATGAGAATTTGTATGGTCCTTCACCAAATGTTAAAGAAGCAATCAAAGCTAATTTAGACGAATTATTCTACTATCCAGAAGTGAAACAATTTGAAGTGAAAGAAACATTAAGTACATTTCTCAATGTGAAGAAAGAACAAATATTCTTTGGTTCAGGATTAGATGAAGTAATCATGATTATTTCAAGAGCAGTTCTTGAAAAAGACGATGAAATTTTAACGAGTGACATGACATTTGGACAGTATAGACATCATGCTATTATTGAAAGTGCCCAAGTTAAAACAACACCAATTAAAGATGGACATTTTGATTTAGATGCAATGTATGAACAAATTACAGATAAAACGAAACTGATTTGGATTTGTAATCCGAATAACCCAACAGGTACATATTTGCCTCATGATGCTATAGAAGCATTTATTCAAAAAGTACCAGATGATATTATCGTTTTAATAGATGAAGCATATATAGAATTTGCTGTTGCTGAAGACATGCCAAATAGCTTAGAATTGCTTTCAAAATATAATCAAGTCGTTGTCTTACGTACACTTTCTAAAGCGTATGGATTAGCAGCACAACGTATAGGTTATGCAATCGCGAATGAATCATTATTAGACCAATTAGATATTGTCAGATTACCATTCAATGTAACGTCACTTTCAGCTGTTGCAGCAGATGCCGCAATTAAAGATCAAGCTTACTTAAAAGACATTACAACAAAGAATCGTCATGAAATTGAAAAATTCTTAAATGCATCTTTTAAAGAACATATTTATGATAGCCAAACGAACTTTATATACGTTAATACAAACGAACCTCAAGTATTATATGATTATTTAATAAAAGAAGGCTTTATTACGAGACCATTCCTAAATGGTGTACGTATTACGATGGGCTTTAGTGAACATAACGATAAGATGATACAAGTATTAGAAGAATTCTTTAAAACACACAGTTCGTAATAAAGGAAAGGCAATACGTTCTTTGGTATACTAGTAGACATTGATATATAAAGGAGAAGGTATAATGACGAAGCAAACAATTGGTATCGATATGGATGAAGTGCTAGCTGACACAATAAAAAAACTTTTAAGACGTTACAATGAAGAAACTTCTTCTAATGTTACTATGGAAGAACTTAAAGGTACTAAAATCCGTAATATGATGCCTGAACATCAAGGTATTTTGACAAGTATTTTAAGAGAAGATGGATTTTTTAGAGACTTAGAAGTATTTCCAGACGCTGTAGAAGTTGTACAGAAGTTAAATGAATACTATGACGTTTATATTGTTACAGCAGCGATGGACGTACCAACATCATTTGCAGATAAATACGCTTGGCTAAGAGAACATATGCCATTCTTAGACCCTCAACACTTTGTATTTTGTGGAGATAAAGGTATCGTCAATACAGATTATTTAATTGATGATAATCCTAAACAACTTGAAAGCTTCAATAATCATTCAATTATGTATGCAGCAGATCATAATATTGATATTGATAAATGGCCAAAAGTTCAAAACTGGACAGAAGTAGAAGCATATTTCTTAGGTGAAAACGGGGAATATAATAAACAACAAGAATCTTTATCAGAATCATATAAATAAAGTAAAAGACATCAGCTTGGGAAGCTGATGTCTTTTACTTTAATGTATGCCTTGCATAAGTTTTTTAATTTTTGGTGTCATTGATAATACAATAAGTGAAACAACAATAGCGATTGCGCCGATTAAACCAAAGTAGTTCTGTTGACCTAATGGCTCAATCAATTTAACTAATTGTCCGTTAATACCTTGTGCTGTTGCATTTGTTAAGAACCAAAGACTAAGCATTTGTGCTGAAAAGGCTTTTGGTGCAAGTTTAACTGAAACACTTGATCCAGTAGGTGATAAACATAATTCCCCAATAACACATAGGAAGAAGCTGAGTACTAACCAAATTGGATTCATCAGTTCTGCTTGTTGCATCATCATTGCAATCATCATAGCAATAAATGAAACACCAGCAAATGCTAAACCAATTACAAATTTAAGTGGTGTAGAAGGATTGTATTTACCTAATTTTTGCCACAAGAATGAAATAACTGGTGCAAATAAAACAATGAAGATTGGGTTAATAGATTGGAACCAACCTGCTGGTATCACGAAATTAATACCATATGCATTTAAATCTAATTGTGTATGTTCTTGCGCGAACACACCAAGTACGTTTGATCCTTGTTCTTGAATGCTCCAGAATAAAACAGAAGCTAAGAACAATGGTACATACGCAAGTAATCTTGATTTTTCTGTTTGATCTATATCAGGGCTTCTATACATAATTGTCCAGTAAACAAATGGTATAACGATACCGATAATTAAAACAATTAAACTGATTGAATTAAATGTAAGATGACCTGTTAAATATAAAATAGCTAAAAGAATAACAATACCGATTGCACTATATGTAAACATTTTAGCGTATTTAACTTTTTCTTTATGATTGAGTGGGTTAGAAGGATGATTTTCAACTTCCCCAAGACTTCTTTTTTGGAATAGAATGTATGCTACTAAAGCTAAAAGCATACCGAAAGCTGCGATTGAGAATCCTTGGTGGAAACCAACGCTTACACGTACTTTGTCGATAATAAGTGGTGATAATAAAGCACCCATATTAACTGACATATAAAAGATAACAAAACCTGCATCTAATCTATTATCATTCTTATGATATAAACCACCCACAACATTTGAAATGTTAGGTTTCATAAGTCCCGAACCTACAATGATTAATATCATAGAAATAAGAAATGCACCTAAACCAAATGGTAAAGATAACACTAAGTGACCTAGCATAATAAGTACTGCACCGTACATTAATGATCTACGAGAGCCGAGTAATCTATCCGCTACCCAACCACCTAATATACCTGTCATAAATATTAATGAACCATACATGGCCATAATTTGTTGAGCTGTAACTTTATCTAAACCTAGTCCGCCTTGGCTGACAGTAAAGTATAAATAATACAGTAAAATTGCACGCATTCCATAATAACTAAAACGTTCCCAAAATTCTACAAAGAACAATATACCTAAGCCGCGAGGATGTCCAAAAAATCCATATTGAGGGACAGTTTCAACCATTTCCTCTCGCGTCATTTTGCCCATAAAAAATCGCTTCCTTTCTAAACTTCCCCCGATTGTTAGGTAAGTTTAAAGAACATTTTAACCCTATATGTTAGTAAATTCAATAAAATTTTAATAAGTTCTAATATTATGAATATTCTAAAATAATTAATATATCAATAATAAGTATTTTTACACATATTAGTTGATTGTGTAACAGATATAGGGAGGGGAGGATTTATGTGTGGGATCTTAGTTGTGTCGTTAGGGACAGAATTCCGAGAAATGTCCGTAAGATTGGGCATATCTAATTACCAGAATTCAGAAAAATGGAAGTTAGAGCATTCTAACTACCAGAATTCGAAATAATGGAAGTTACAGCGTTCTAATTACCAGAATTCGAAATAATGGAAGTTAGAGGATTCTAACTACCACAATTCAGAATAATGGAAGTTACAGCGTTATAACTCCCACCAATCAAAACTTTCTTAATACTAAAAAAGGCAAGGACAACTTTTGTTGTCCTTACCTCGTAATTGGCTAGATCTTATTTTACGCCGGCCATTAATGTTTTAATTTTTGGACTTGCTACAAGTAAGATGATTGAAATGATGATAGCGAATATACCTGAGTATAAGAAATAATCATTTGAACTAATACTTGTATAAATTTTTACCATTTGAGCATTCAAACCTTGAGCCATAGCGTTTGATAAGAACCAAACACTCATCATTTGAGCTGTGAATGCTTTTGGTGCTAATTTAGTCGTTGTTGATAATGCGATTGGTGAAATACAAAGTTCACCTAATGTTACTAATAAGAAACTTGCAAATAACCAAACTGGGTTAATTAATGTTGATGTATCTGATAATGGAACGACCATAATAATATATGAAAGTCCTGCTAAGAATACACCTATTGCAAATTTATAAACAGTAGGTGGGTTGAATTTACCTAATTTAACCCATAATACTGAGAACACTGGTGCTAAAATAATGATGAAGAATGGGTTAAGTGATTGGAACCAAGCTGCTGGTATATTAAAATCAATTGCGCCACCTGTTAATTTAGCCATGCTTAATTGTGTCTTAGTATCTGCAAATTGTGCTAATACTGTAGAACCTTGCTCTTGAATCATCCAGAATGCTACTGCTGCAATGAATAATGGTATATATGCATATACACGTGTACGTTCATAATCTTCCGTCTTTTTACTTAATGAAATTTTTACGAAATAGTAAATTGGTAGAGCAACACCAAGTATTGAAATAAAGTTTGCGAAATTAGGCAATGTTAATTGTCCGAATAGACTTAGGATGAAACAAACAATTGCGATAATTACGACAGTGATACCAACAATTTTGACCATTTTTTTCTTTTCAGAAGATGATAATGGATCGGGTACTTCGATACCAGCTAAACCTAAATATTTCTTGTTTGTGATGAAATAAATGATTAAACCGATGAACATACCAACTGCTGCTACTGCAAAACCAGCATGGAAGCCTACGTTTACTTGTAACCAACCGATTAATAATGGTGAAATTAAAGCACCTAAGTTGATTGACATGTAGAAAATAGTAAATGCTGAATCCATTCTTGGGTCATTCTTTTCATATAATAAACCTACTGTAGAAGAAATGTTTGGTTTCAATAATCCTGTACCAATAATTAAGAATAATAGCGCTATTAATAGCAATGTAAAATTATTTGGTAGTGATAATAAGATGTGACCAATCATGATGAGTATTCCACCGTAGAATAATGCATGACGTGTACCAGTAATTCTATCAGCAATCCATCCACCGATAACACCACTCATATAAACAAGTGCACCGTAGATTGAGACGATTTGAAGTGCTAAACCTTGATCAATACCAAAGCCGCCTTTTGCTACTGAATAGTAAATGTAGTAGGCAAGAATAGCTTTCATTCCATAATAACTAAATCTTTCCCAGAATTCGGTAAGAAATAATGTAGCCAAGCCTTTAGGATGACCAAAGAAACCTGTACGTGGTGTACTTTGGATAATTTCCTCTTTAGTATAATGTTTGTTACCCATTTTTTACTTCCCCTCATAATAAACTGTATTCAATTTTATAGATGTACTTAAAATTAGCACATGTTAAATTGTAATGCTTTCGCAAAATAAACACAAGGTAAAGATTAACAATATTCTTACAATAATGACTATTAAAAATAATAGCGTCAATAGTGGCAAGGCTTAAAATAAATGTGAACAAATTTTTAAAGTTGTAAGCGTTTTCTTAATTGGTGAGTAATATGTTTTGAAATGTGAAATTTATGTATATTAAAAGCCGAGTCATGTTGAATATGACTCGGCTATATATTGAATTATTATCTGTTGTCTATATTTTCAGGATATAAATCGTGGTTCATCATACGATACTCTGCCATTTTTTCGTATTTAGAACCTGGTCTTCCATAGTTTGTATAAGGGTCTATAGAAATGCCTCCGCGTGGCGTGAATTTACCTAAAACTTCTATATAATGGGGATCCATTAATTCTATTAAATCATTCATAATAACGTTCATACAATCTTCGTGAAAATCACCATGGTTTCTAAAGCTGAATAAGTATAATTTTAATGATTTAGATTCTACCATTTTAACGTTTGGTATATAAGAAATATAAATTGTCGCAAAATCAGGTTGTCCAGTGATAGGACATAAAGAAGTGAATTCTGGACAATTGAATTTTACAAAGTAATCTCTACCTTGATGTTTATTGTCGAACACTTCTAATACTTCAGGTTTGTATTGATCATGATATTGATTGTTTTGATTCCCTAATAACGTAATATCTTTTAATTCGTCTTTGTTTCTTCCCTCTGACATTATGATTCTCCTTTATTAATTGCTTCTTTAGGTTTAGGATTTCTTTGGGCTTTCTTGAACATGTAATAGCCTGCTAAGAATATAATAATGTATCCTAGATAACTGAGTAAATCTGGTATTTCTTTAAATAAGATGAAACCAAGTATGGCACTGAATATGACAGATGCGTATACAAATATTGAAATATCTTTTGCTGCTGCGAAACTATAGGCAATTGTTATACCAAATTGACCAACTGTTGCAAAGACACCTGATAACAATAATATGATGACTTGTGAAAGTGTCATTGGTTCAAATGTAAAGATGACAAATGGAATTAATGCGACCGTAGAAAAGAATGAAAAGTAAAATACTGTTGTATATGATTTTTCACGTTGTCCTAAAGGTCGTAGGGCAGTATATGCACCTGCAGCAAAAATTCCAGATAATAAACCGATAATTGCTGGCATCATATCTGAATCAAATGTAGGCTTAATTATAAACAATGCACCAAGAATCGCTACAATCATTGCAATTACTTGATATTTGCGTGCTTTTTCATTTAAAAATATCGCGCAAAGTAGTATAGTCCAGAATGGGTTTAATTTCATTAACATATCCGCATCACTTAAAACCATGTGATCAATCGCATAAATATTGAGTAATACACCAATAAGTCCAAGTGTAGAGCGTAAAATGAGTAACGGTTGATTTTCTAATTTACCGAAAAATGGTGCTCTATACTTCATGACAAAGTAAATCGGTACAATCATTGCGATGAGATTTCTGAAAAGTGATTTTTGAAAAACTGGTAAGTCACCAGATAATCTGAAGAATACTGCCATTAAACTAAAACCAATCGAAGAAATGAGTATTGCAATTATTCCTTTTACTGTGGAATTCATGTAAACACCTTCTATTTTTTATCAATGAACATATATTATCATAATTCACTTTAAAAAGTATATGAATTGTTCGGTGATTGTTTTCGACAAATAAATTTTTATGAAAGCAATTTTCAAATGTTGATATAGCAACGCTTAGTCGAAACAAGAAGAAAGTCAACCCTATTTTTTTTAAAAAAATAAGGTATTATAAGTGTTATGAATCATTTAAAGTGCTATAATGAATCACATAATATAGTATGTGCTTATAAAACGTAACACTATATCTTGTGTTTTGTGCATTTGAAATAAAAATGAATAAAGTGTTCATTTTTTTGTATTTTTTATTTCATTTATACAGTTGAATAAGCATTTACATGTGGTAGGTGAAAGTTTATGAAGATAATTTATTACTCTTTAACTGGTAATGTACGACGGTTCATACAGAGAGCAGGATTGTCTGACACAATGGCTCTCACTGAGGCAAACAAGACAAATGAAATAAATGAACCATTTATAATGGTTACAGGTACAATTGGATTTGGCCAAGTACCTGATACTGTACAAGATTTTTTGAAAGTGAATCATCATAATCTTAAAGCAGTAGCAGGTAGTGGAAATAGAAATTGGGGACAGAATTTCGCGAAAGCTAGTGAAGAAATCGCGAATCAATATCATGTCCCTTTATTGATGAAATTTGAGTTACATGGTAACCAAGCTATAGCAGATGAATTTAAGGAAAAGGTGGTTAATCTCTATGAAAATGATAAACAAGCAAAAGAAAAATCATATTGAATTAAACAATAAAGTAACAAAGAGAAGAGAAGACGGCTTTTTCGATATTGAAAAAGATCAAGAAGCATTAGAAGTATATTTAGAAGAAATTGCAGAAAAAACAATTCAATTCAATGATCCTATTGAACGCTTACACTTTTTAGTTGAACAAGACTTTTATTATGACTTATTTAAAGAATATAGTGAGGCATCATTAAAAGAGATTAACCAGTTTGCAGATTCAATTCCTTTTCAATTTGCAAGTTACATGTCAGCTAGTAAGTTCTTCAAAGATTACGCTTTGAAGACTAATGATAAATCAGAATACCTTGAAACATATAAAGAACACGTTATTATTGTTTCTTTATATTTAGCTAAAGGTAATGTTGAACAAGCTAAACAATTTGTTGAAGGTATGATTGAACAACGTATTCAACCTGCAACACCAACTTTCTTAAATGCTGGTAGAGCTAGACGTGGGGAGTTAGTAAGTTGTTTCCTATTAGAAGTAGATGATAGCTTAAATTCAATTAACTTTATTGATTCAACAGCTAAACAATTGAGTAAAATTGGTGGCGGTGTAGCAATCAACTTATCTAAATTACGTGCACGTGGTGAAGCTATTAAAGGCATTAAAGGTGTCGCTAAAGGGGTATTACCAGTTGCTAAATCACTTGAAGGTGGCTTTAGTTATGCTGATCAACTTGGCCAAAGACCTGGTGCGGGTGCAGTATACTTAAACATCTTCCATTATGATGTATTAGAATTCTTAGATACTAAAAAAGTGAACGCAGATGAAGATATTAGATTATCTACTATTTCTACTGGTTTAATCGTTCCATCTAAATTCTTTGATTTAGCTAAAGAAGGTAAAGATTTCTATATGTTTGCACCACATACTGTTGAACGTGAATATGGTGTGACACTAGATGATATTAATCTTGATGAATATTATGATGAGCTAGTTGCAAATCCTAATATCATTAAAAAAGCTAAAGATGCACGTGATATGTTAAATACAATTGCTCAAACGCAATTACAATCAGGTTATCCTTATTTGATGTTTAAAGATAATGCGAATAAAGTACATCCTAACTCTAATATCGGACAAATCAAAATGAGTAACTTATGTACAGAAATATTCCAATTACAAGAAACGTCAATTATTAACGATTATGGAACTGAAGATGAAATCAAACGTGATATTTCTTGTAACTTAGGTTCATTAAATATTGTAAACGTGATGGAATCTAAGAAATTCCGTGATTCTGTACATATTGGTATGGATGCTTTAACAGTTGTATCTGATGATACAGATATTAAAAATGCACCAGGTGTAAGAAAAGCAAACAATGAGTTACATTCTGTAGGTTTAGGTGTTATGAACTTACACGGTTTCTTAGCTAAAAACAAAATTGGTTATGAATCAGAGCAAGCTAAAGACTTCGCAAATGTCTTCTTCATGATGATGAACTACTATTCTATTGAACGTTCAATGGAAATTGCGAAAGAAAGACAAGAAACATATGTAGATTTCGACAAATCTGATTACGCTTCAGGTAAATACTTTGAAAAATATATCCAACAAGATATTAAACCTGAATACGATAATGTTGCGGCATTATTTGAAGGTTTCGATATTCCAACTGCAGAAGATTGGAAAGCATTAGCAGAAGCTGTTAAAGAACATGGTTTATACCATGCATATAGACTTGCTATTGCACCAACACAAAGTATTTCATATGTACAAAATGCGACAAGTTCTGTTATGCCAATTGTTGACCAAATTGAAAGAAGAACATATGGTAATGCAGAAACATTTTACCCAATGCCATTCTTATCACCTGAAACAATGTGGTATTACAAATCAGCATTTAATACAGATCAAATGAAATTAATTGATTTAATTGCAACGATTCAAGAGCATGTAGACCAAGGTATTTCTACAATTTTATATGTAAATTCAGAGATTTCAACACGTGAACTTTCAAGATTATACGTATATGCTCACCATAAAGGCTTAAAATCACTTTACTATACACGAAATAAATTATTAAGCGTTGAAGAATGTACAAGTTGCGCAATCTAATCAATTTAATTAAGATAGGAGATCTAATATGAAGGCAGTAAATTGGAATACACAAGAAGATATGACGAATATGTTTTGGCGTCAAAACATCTCACAAATGTGGGTTGAGTCAGAATTTAAAGTATCTAAAGATATAGCAAGTTGGGAAACATTAACAGAACCTGAAAAAAATGCTTTTAAAAAGGCATTAGCTGGTCTTACTGGATTAGATACACATCAAGCTGATGATGGCATGCCTCTAATCATGATGCATACGAAAGACTTACGTAAAAAAGCAGTGTATTCATTTATGGGTATGATGGAACAAATACATGCGAAAAGTTATTCACATATATTCACGACATTATTACCATCTAGTGAAACAAATGAATTATTAGATAAGTGGGTTGTTGAAGAACCACACTTGAAATATAAATCAGAAATGATCGTAGGTAATTATCATAAATTATGGGGTAAAGAAGCTTCAATTTATGATCAATACATGGCTAGAGTATCAAGTGTGTTTTTAGAAACATTCTTATTCTACTCAGGTTTCTACTATCCATTATATTTAGCTGGACAAGGCCGTATGACAACTTCAGGAGAAATCATTCGTAAAATTTTACTAGATGAATCTATCCACGGTGTATTTACTGGACTAGATGCACAAAGTTTAAAAAATGAATTGTCACAAGACGAACAAATTAAAGCGGATAGAGAAATGTATCGTATGCTTGATTTACTTTATAAGAATGAATACGAATATACAAAAACATTATATGATGAAATAGGATTAACAAATGATGTTATGAACTACGTAACATATAATGCGAATAAAGCATTAGCTAATTTAGGCTTTGAACCATATTACGAAGAAAAAGCGTTCAACCCAATTATTGAGAATGCATTAAATACAAGTACTAAAAACCATGACTTCTTCAGTGTTAAAGGTGACGGTTATGTACTAGCATTAAATGTAGAAGCACTTAAAGATGAAGACTTCATCTTTGATGAAAAGTAAAATATTAAGTAGTAGTCTAGGACATGTATCTTGTCCTAGGCTATTTTTTATGAGAAATCAAAAGTTAACATATTTTTCAATATTTATTGGAATTTATGTGATATTTATTGTTTATAATGAAGATAATATATTGAAAGGTGGGTTATATTCATGAAAAGAATATTACTAGGGGTATTAACTGTATTAGTTATTTCTGTGCTAGCAGCATGTGGAAATGATAAGAAAGAGGATGAGCACCATCATTCAGAACATAAGTCTTCTGATAAACCTCAAGCTTTGGAAGTCGCTTTAGATGTGCCTAAAGAAGCTAAAAGTGGTGAAGAAGTAGAGCTTTCTGCAAAAGTGACACTTGGTGATGAAAAAGTAAAAGATGCAGATGAAGTGATGTTTGAAATCGTTAAAGATGGGGATAAAAAATCTTCAGAAATGAAGAAAGTAAAAGAAAATAAAGATGGTGTGTATACTTTAAAATATAAATTTAAAGAAGCGGGCCAATACAATGTAACAAGTCATGTTACTGCTAGAGATCAACACACAATGCCAAACAAAGACATTAATATAAAATAATTATAAAAGAGTGATGGAATTTAATTCCATCACTCTTTTTTATAAATAGCATTGCATTTAGCCATATTCTTCATTACAATAGAGATAATGATAATCGTTATCAACTAAAGAGAAGTAGGGTGTGACATGGGAAAGTTTTTAATGCGTTTAGATGTTTTGATTATATTATTAGTAATTGCAACGTTCTTCTCTATTTTTATAGGTGTTTCAGAAGTAAAACCTTTACATATATTAAATTTAACTGACGAACAGAAGAACATTTTAGTGTCGAGTAGAATTCCGAGAACAGTCAGTATTATTATCTCAGGGAGTTCATTAGCTATTTGTGGACTGATTATGCAACAGTTAACAAGAAATAAATTCGTTTCTCCAACAACTGCAGGGACAATGGATTGGGCGAGATTAGGTATATTAATTTCTCTTATCGCGTTTCCAGAAGCCAATATACTACTTAAATTATTATTTGCTACATTATTAAGCTTATTTGGAACAATGCTATTTATGCAAATTCTCCGTAGAATTCAATTTAAAGATGTTATTTTTATACCGTTAGTTGGTATCATGCTCGGAAACATTGTGTCGAGTTTTTCTTCTTTTGTTGCATTACGTACAAATGCTGTACAAAGTATTGGTAATTTTATGCAAGGTAATTTCTCAATCATTACAAGTGGTAGATATGAAATTCTTTACATTAGTATTCCGTTATTGATTTTAGCGTTTATATTTGCGAATCAATTCACGATTGCTGGTATGGGTAAAGATTTCAGTGTGAATTTAGGACTTAATTATCAAAAAGTCGTCAATATTGGACTTATCATTGCATCAATTATTACAGCACTTGTTGTTGTAACAGTTGGTATGATGCCATTCTTAGGATTAATTATTCCTAACTTAGTTTCAATATTCAGAGGAGATCATTTGAAAAATGCATTGCCGCATACAGCAGTATTTGGTGCATTGTTTGTGATGATTTGTGATGTTATTGGAAGATTAATTATATTCCCTTATGAAATTACAATTGGTTTAACAATAGGTGTTATTGGTAGTTTCATATTTATAGTATTGCTGATGAAAGGACGTTCTAGAAATGCTCAATAAATTAACCCCCGTACATAAATTAATCCTTTTATCTGTGTTAACGCTATTAATTGCAGCACTTTATTTACTTTATAACATTAATCCTAATATATTGGAGTACCAATTAACCGGACGTGTTAGAAAAGTTATCGCAATGTTATTAGTAGGTGGCAGTATTGCAGTTTCGACGGTTATTTTCCAAACAATCACAAATAATAGAATTTTAACACCATCCATAATTGGTTTAGATGCAGTCTATATGTTTATTAAAACGTCTTTAATATTTTTATTTGGTTCAACATCGACTGTCGTACTCAATAATCATCTTAACTTTTTAATTACATTGGTAGGTATGATTCTATTTAGTTTATTCTTATTCCAAATATTGTTTAGGTCTAAAGATCAAAATGTATTCTTCATATTACTACTAGGTATTGTTTTTGGAACCTTCTTCTCAAGTTTATCTAGTTTTATTGAAATGATGATAGATCCTGAAGAATTCTTATCAATACAAAGTGCAATGTTCGCAAGCTTTGGTGCAATAAATGAAGGTTTACTTACGATATCAGGCATTGTTTTATTAATTATGATATTCATTGCTTTTAAGATAAAGAACTACTTAGATGTATTGTCATTAGGGCGAGATCAAGCTATTAACCTCGGTGTTAATTATACAAATGTGACGAGATGGTTGATGGTTATGGTTGCACTACTTGTCACAATTTCAACAGCACTTGTTGGACCCATTACATTTTTAGGTCTACTTGTCGTGAATTTAGCACATGAATTCGTCAAAGAATTCGAACATAAATACATATTACCGGCTTCAATACTCATCAGTTGGATCAGCTTATTTTTAGGTCAATGGGTCGTGGAGCACGTGTTTGAAGGTAATACAGAAATCAGCATCATGATTAACTTTATAGGTGGCATTTACTTTATATTCTTAATTTTAAAGGAGCGTAATGTAGCATGATTAAAGTCGAAGGATTAACAAAAGCTTATCATCATCATAAAGTTGTTGATGAAGTAGATATAGAAATTGAAAAAGGGAAAATCACATCATTCATTGGTCCAAACGGGGCAGGTAAAAGTACGGTCTTAGCTATGGTAAGCCGCTTAATCGATAAAGATAACGGTAAAATTACGATAGACGATCAAGATATCGCTTCAATGAAAAGTAATGAACTTGCTAAGAAACTAGCAATTTTAAAACAAGCTAATCATACAGAACTTAAGATTTCAGTAAGACAACTTGTGAGTTTCGGAAGATTTCCATATTCAAAAGGTAAATTAAAAAAAGACGATCAAGATATGATTGATAAAGCGCTAGATTATTTAGGACTCACTGAAATTCAAGATAAATACTTAAGTGAGCTATCAGGCGGTCAAAGACAAAGAGCTTATATCGCGATGACGATAGCTCAAGATACAGAATACATTCTATTAGATGAACCATTAAACAATCTAGATATGAAACATTCTGTACAGATTATGAAAATCTTAAGAAGACTTGTGAAAGAAATGAACAAGACAATCGTAATCGTTATACATGATATTAATTTTGCTTCATGCTATTCAGATAGAATTATCGCGATCAAAGAAGGTAAAGTTGAAATCGCTGGTATTAAAAACGATGTTATTTGTGAAGATGTATTACGTGACATTTATGACTTAGAAATTAAAATTCAAGAAATTAATGGTCAACGTATTTGTGTCTATTTTGATGATGAATACATCGAAGAAGAAGAAATTAAAACATTAGCTATGTAGCAAAATTGATACCACATTGAAAGGAGTGATGTTTGTAGTTTGTTGGGCAATAGGGTTTTGGACACATAATTTATCATAATATTTGAAGGAGAGACATCGATAATGAAAAAAGTTTTCAGTTTTATTTTAATTGCAGTATTGTCAGTTGTACTTGTAGCATGTGGAAGTAATTCAAGTAGTAAAGAAAAATCATCAAAAGATGATACTAAGAGTGAGTCTAAAACAGTAGAAATCCAATCGAAATATCAAGTTCGTGGAGAAAAGAAAGATGGCAGTGATTCAAAAACTGTAGAAGAAAAAGTAAAAGTACCTGTTAACCCTAAAAAAGTTGTAGTATTAGACTACGGTGCTTTAGATACAGTTGAAGCTTTAGGTGCTAAAGATGCAGTTAAAGGTGTACCTAAAGGTGAAGGTGGCGCATCATTACCAAAATTCTTAGATGCATTTAAAGGTGACGACATTGTAAACACAGGTTCAGTTAAAGAAGTAAACTACGATAAAGTTGCAGAAATTCAACCAGACTTAATCTTATTCTCTGGTCGTACAGCTGGCACTGAAGTACAAGATGAATTGAAAAAAGCAGCACCAGATGCAGCACGTTTATACATTGGCGCAGATGATAACAATTACTTAGAATCAGTAGAAGAAAACACAACTAACTTAGGTAAAATCTTCGACAAAGAAAGCAAAGCAAAAGAATTAAATGCTGATTTAGATAAAAAAGTAAAATCTGCTAAAGATAAAGCTAAAAAATCAGACGACAAAGCAATGTACTTATTAGTTAACGAAGGTGAATTATCTACATACGGTCCAGGAGCTAGATTTGGTAGCTTAATCTTTGATGTATTAGGTGTTACACCAGTAGATAAAGATATTAAAGCAAGCAGTCACGGACAACCAATCAGTTATGAATATATCAATGAGAAAAACCCTGGAATCATCTATGCTATGGACAGAGGTCAAGCAATCGGTGGTAAATCAACTGCTAAGCAAGCATTATCAAATGATGTAATTAAAGATGTAGATGCAGTTAAAAACAATAAAGTTGTTAACGTAGATGCACAATTGTGGTACTTAGCTTCAGGTGGCGTAAGAACAACTGAAAAACAAGTAGACGAAGTTATTAAAGGTTTAGAATAATAACATAAGAGAAGCATGGGACGCGATGTCCCATGCTTTTTTTCGCTATTAAAGTGTAAATAAGGGAGTTTGTTAGTAACACTTTATGAGAGAAGTGTAAATAAGAGGTGCGTTAGTAACACTTTGTGGGAGAAGTGTAAATAAGAGGTGCGTTAGTAACACTTTGTGGGAGAAGTGTAAATAAGAGGTGCGTTAGTAACACTTCGTGGGAGAAGTGTAAATAAGAGGTGCGTTAGTAACACTTCGTGGGAGAAGTGTAAATAAGGATGCTGTTAGTAACAATTTATAGGAGAAGTGTTACTAAGATTTTAACTTAATTAGAAATATAGAATTGTTTTTTAGCGCTGACTCCTGCGGGAACAGCATGATTCGAAGACTACAGGCTGAGAACATGCCCGCGGAAAGCATGCGCAAAAAATACCATAAAAGTCTAAGACTCCTTCAACATAAGAAAAGCATGGGACGCGATGTCCCATGCTTTTTTACTTATTCTAAAGGTTCTCCGATGATTCGAACTTCTCTTTTAAGTTCTACACCAAATTTTTCTTTAACCACTTTTTGAACGTGTTTAATGATGTTCTCATAGTCTGTAGCAGTTCCGTTATCAACATTAACGATAAATCCAGCATGTTTGGTAGAAACTTCTACACCACCTATTCTATGGCCTTGTAATTCAGCATCTTGAATAAGTTTACCTGCGAAGTGGTTTGGTGGTCTTTGGAACACACTTCCGCATGAAGGGTATTCTAAAGGCTGTTTATCTTCACGACGTTGTGTAAGATCATCCATAGTCGCTTGAATGGAATGAATATCACCATCTTGCAATTTAAAAGTTGCTTCTAGTACGACTAGGTGTTTACGTTGAACAATACTTGTACGATAGTCCAATTCTAAGTCTTCACCTTTAATGATATGCAACTGACCAGTATCATCGACTGCTTTAATATGGTCGATACAATCTTTGACTTCACCGCCATATGCACCAGCGTTCATATATACTGCGCCACCGACAGATCCAGGTATACCACAGGCAAATTCTAAACCAGTTAAATGGTGATCTCTAGCACGTCTTGAAACATCAATAATTGCTGCACCGCTTCCACATGTAATAGATTGATTTTTCACCGTTATTTGATCGAATTGTAATAAGCTTATAACAATTCCTCTTATACCACCATCACGGATGATAATATTAGAACCATTCCCCAAAAATGTAAGTGGAATTTGATTGTTATAAGCAAATTCTATTATCTTTTGTACTTCTGTATAAGAAGTAGGTGATAAGTAGAAATCTGCATTGCCACCAGTTTTTGTGAAAGTATATTTTTTAAGTGGCTCATTTACTTTTATAAGGGATTTTGGGAGAAATTTAGAAAGCTCCTCCAAAATTGTATGATTCTCCAACGCACGACGTCCTTTCTGTATTATGCTCTCACATTATTATATCAAGATTTATCATCTTAAGCGAATGGGTTATTTTTTATGTTTTTGAACAAGTTGTTGAAACCATTTTTGTTTTTGAGCTTCGTAATCTTTTATACTATTTGCTTCAAGTAAAGCAGCTTTCTTAAATGATTCAAATGTTTTTATGACATCTGTATCATTTGTTAAAAGTGACTCTACAGTTAAATAATCATATAACATTTGATTGTTTTGTTCAACAATATGTAAACGTGCTGTTTGCTTCAAGCTTATCATGTCTTGGAATTGAGCCATCATGACTTTTTTATTGTAACCATTATGTAATCGATATATGCGGTGATAATTGAGTCTTTTTTCATCAAGGCTTGTTATATCGTGAAGAGACTTAACTGTAACAAGTACATCTACGATAGGTTCTGTAACATATTGTGTTTGTTTCGTACCACCGATATGGAATACATCTATCACTGGCGTATCAAGTAAATGTATTAATAATTGTTGAATACTTTCAAAATTTAGTTTAAAATCATCTGATGATTGTAGTTGAATAAAGGGTTGTGGAAGTTTAAGCATAATAGCTCCTTTCTAAAATCCATGCATGAATATACTATATAACATTTTCATTATCCATGAAATTATGTATAATACAAGTGAAACAGGGGTGCAATGATGAAAATTAAATTATTTTATTTAATGATATTTGTTCTTGTTTTAATTATTGCAGCTTGTGGTAACGAATTACATTCAGATCTTCAAAAGTATAAAAGGGAAATGAAACCTATTTATAAAAAAGAGAATTCAATTCTGAAAGATATAGATAAATTAAGATTAAATCAGTTAGATCAACTTATTGGTACGGAAGTAACAGTTGAAAAACGCAAAGAATTGAATGAACTTCAAGATAAACTTGAAAAGCAAATTATACCTGAAGTTAAAGATCTTAGTAAACAAGCTCATAATATAAATGTAAGCACAAATGAGGTTCAAGATGCTCATAATATTTACATGAGTAATATAGCAAAGAAAGAAAAAACGTTAGAAGAATTAAATGAGTACATTTCATTATTTAAACAATCCATCCAATCTAATGAGAAAATATTAGACTATACAGATGTATTCGAACAGAATAAATCAGATGCAGAGAAAAATGCTAAATTAGCTAAAAATAATCCTGAAGATAAAGAAGATTATGATGCACTTGTTTCTGTTATTGATAAGAATAGTGAAGAATTAAGTACGAAAGCTAAATATTTAAATGATACTCAAAATGTGCAAGATAGAGCGGACTATATTGAGAAAGATATTATCCCGCTATTTTCTAAAAACATTAAATCACTGAATCAAACGAATATTTCATCTAAACGTGTTAATGAGATGAGACAAGCTCAAATTGAAGTGTATTATACTTTAATTAATTACTATAAAGAACGTAAAAAAGGTATTCTTATTGAAGATAAACTTCAAAAAGTCCAAGTACAAAATGGCGTAAGTTCGCAATTTAGTTACTTAGGTAAAGATGAAAAGTACAACAAAGCGATAGATAGACTAGATAAATAAAACACACCAAATACATTGTTTTATGTAATCGGTGTGTTTTATTTTATTGCTTATCAATTGTATCTTTAGGTTTGTCTTTGTTGCGCTTTGATAAATATATATTTTTACCTATAAGTGAAATGAACCATATAGAAAATGCTATTACAAGAATATACGATAATGCAGGTTGGTTTTTAAAATCAAATAAAAATAAGACAGAAATAATAAGTAAACATGCATTGATCGTATCAATCATACCCCATCTTTTAATAAGTACGGGTGAAGTATTTTTGGACAAATTTCGCACCTCCTTAATATATATAAACAAGTATACCAAAATTGTCTTGTGGTTAATATTATAGATTACGGGTAAAGATAATAAAGATAATTATTAAAAATAGAATTTGCCATATAAATGGATAAATGATATAGTGTTCAATTGTATTGGTTAAATTATGATAGAGGTGAATTAAAATGGTCGTGAAATTAACTTCCATCGATCAATTTGAAAAAGTACTCAATGATAATCCAAACGTATTTGTTATGAAACATAGCAGTACTTGTCCTATTTCAGCAAGTGCATATGATCAATTTAACAAATTCTTATATGAAAGAGATATGGATGGTTATTACTTAATTGTTCAAGAAGAAAGAGAATTGTCTGATTATATAGCTGATAAAACTGGAATCAAACATGAATCCCCACAAGCATTTTACTTTGTTAATGGTAACGCTGAATGGGATGCAGATCATGAAAATATCACAGTCGCAAGTTTATCGAAAGCAGAAGAGTAAGTGAAACATATGCAAACAGTCTGATTGGACTGTTTGTTTTTTGTTAATTGAAGTAAAAAACAGTATAATGAATTAAGATAAAAAGCATGAGGTGAAAATTATGAGAGTATTAGTTGCGATGGATGAGTTTGATAGTATTTTATCTAGTTACCATGCAAATCGATTTGTCGAAGAAGCAATAAAGTCTCAATTTAATGAAGCAGATATAGTACAAGTCCCATTATTTAATGGTCAAAGAGAAGTTATAGATTCAGTATTATTATGGCAATCTGGCACTAAATATTCAGTGGATCATCATGACGCTTATATGAGACCAAAGTCGTCTTCATATGTAGTAACAGAGAAAGATATCATCGTTATAGAAGCGGGTAAAGTCTTAACGTCAAGTGAGGATATTATTAAACCACTTGAAACTTCATCATTTGGACTAGGAGAAGTGATTTTAGAAGCGCTGAATGAAGACAGCAAAGAGATGCTAATTTCAGTCGGTGATGTTGCGAGTTACGACGGTGGACTTGGTATGTTACAAGCATTAGGTGCTAAATTCTTTGATGCTGAAGGTAGTTTTATAGATGTTAGTAAAGGTGCTAAATGGATTAAATATATAAGAACAATTGATTTATATGATTTAGATAAAAGGTTAAAAGATAAAAATATCAAAGTGATAACAGACTTTGAATCGAAGTATTATGGTAAGAATAGTCGCATCATGAAAGAGCAAGCAATCAATCAAATTGCTGTTGAAGATGCTGTCTCAATTGATAATGCTTTATGGTATATAAGTGAACTATTTAAGAGCCAACATAAAATCTTATTAGGTAAAGAAGAACGCGGTGGTGCAGGAAGTGGCTTAGCTGCCTTGTTTAATAGTCTATGGGACGCGCAACTTGTTACAGGTGGAGATGTCGTAAATGAGCTTACTTATTTAGATAAGTTGATTGAACAAGCTGACTTAATCGTATTCGGTGAAGGTTTGAAGCCTAATCAACAATTGTTAGAAACGACATCTGTTAGAATTGCTGAACTTTGTAATAAATATCAAAAAGTAAATATCGCGATATGCGCAACAGATGAAAAGTTTGATCAATACTTAGAACAAGATGTAATAGCAATGTATAAAGTATTTAATAAAGATCAATATTCAATGAGTGATTTAGAATTAGGTATAGCTTTAAGACATTTAACAACACAATCGCTAAGATTATTAAAAGCTAATATATAAAAATAAGAGCCTGAGACACTGTAATTGTCTCAGGCTCTTATATATTGTTTTAAGACTGTTGTTCAAATTCTGATACGATACCGACTATCGTATGTACTGCTTTTTCCATAACATCAATAGAAGCATATTCAAATGGTCCGTGGAAGTTTGCGCCACCTGTAAATAAATTAGGTGTTGGTAATCCCATGAATGAGAGTTGTGAACCGTCTGTACCACCTCTAATAGGTTCAATAATAGGTGTCATACCTAATGATTTAATAACTTTCTCAGGTATGTTTACAAGTTCAGGTTGTGGCTTGATTTTTTGACCCATATTGTAATACTGATCTTTGATTGTTACAGTAATCAATTCTTGATCATATTTATGATTTAATACTTTTGCGATATCTAATAAATGATTTTTTCTACGTTCAAACTGTGCTTTATCATGATCACGAATAATATATTGTAGCGTTGCTTTCTCAACAGTACCTGACATATCAGATAAATGATAGAAGCCCTCATAGCCTTCAGTATGTTCAGGTACTTCATCACTAGGCAATTGATCATTAAATGCCATTGCTAAAGTATTAGCGTTAACCATTACATCTTTAGCAGAACCTGGATGTACGTTTACACCGTTAACTTCAACAACTGCAGAAGCGGCATTAAAGCTTTCGTATTGTAATTCGCCTTCTAAACTACCATCTAAAGTATAAGCGAAATCAGCGTTAAATCGTTCAACATCAAAATGATGTGGACCTCTACCAATTTCTTCATCTGGTGTAAAGCTGAATCTAATCTTGCCATGTTTAATTTCAGGATGTTCTAATAAGTAAATGATCGCTTCCATAATCTCAACGACACCAGCTTTATCATCAGCGCCTAGTAAAGTTGTACCGTCTGTTGTCATCAATGTATGACCAATCACTTTTTCAAGTTGTGGGAAAGTCTTCGTGCTTAATACTTTGTCAGTATTACCGAGTGTAATATCTTCTCCGTTATATTGCTCTACAATAACAGGATTAACATTTGATGCATGGTAATCTGGAGACGTATCAATATGTGCCAATAACCCTATAGTAGGTACATCCTTTTCTGAGTTTGACGGTAAAGTGGCCATTAAATACCCTTTATCGTCTACGTCAACTTCAAGATTTAATGCTTTAATTTCTTCTTCAAGCATACGGATTAAGTCCCATTGCTTTTCAGTAGATGGTGTACTTTCACTTGCTGCATCAGCTTGTGTATCTACTTTTACATATCTTGTTAATCGATCAATTAGACGTTGTTTCAAATTGCTCGCTCCCTTTACATCTATTTACGTTATTTATTATACGCTTTTTTGTTTCTTAGAAGCAAAAGAATGCTTTGCTCTGACATAGATTTGAAAAATGATTTCAGAACATAAAATACCAAACGCGATTGCACCAGAAATAAGTGTCGCTTGTAGTGTTGTATTAATCGCAACATCATAATTGTTGATAACTAAGTTTTTAGTTGCATCATATGCTAAGCCTCCTGGAACAAGAGGGATAATACCGGCAACTATAAAGATAATCATTGGACGCTTGTAATAACGACTCATTATATGACTCATTAACGCTAAGGCAAAGCTACCATAGAATGATGCTTGTACTTTATCGATGCCAAAGTCTAACGAAATGGTATAAATCATCCAGCCCATCGCACCAACAATACCACATGCTATTAATAGTCTCTTAGGTGCATTAAAAATGACAGAGAAAAATAACGTTGCGGTAAAACTTAACAAAATTTGATATATATAATCTAACATTTAAAGCACCTCCTTAACTAAGTAGTAATACGATTGCGACACCAGCACCAATAGCAAATGCCGTAAGTGCCGCTTCTACACCTTTAGATATACCTGCAAGCAACTGTCCTGCCATTAAGTCTCTGATTGCATTTGTAATCAAGACACCTGGTACAAGTGGCATAACAGAGGCGATTGTAATTAAGCTTAAATTAACGCCAATAAAGAAATTCACGCTAATGGTTGCGATTGTAGCAATAATTAATGAACTAATAAATTCTGTGAAGAATTTAATTCTAATCGTATTATGGACGAGGGACATCGTTAAATATCCAACACCACCTGCAATGAATGAAGGGATGACTTCAGCTTGTTTACCACCAAACATTGGTAAGAAACAGGCTGATGCTATCGCTGCAGCTAATACTTTTAACCAAAATGGAAATTGTAATGAAGCATGATGTAAATGGATCAGTTCTGATTTAGCTTCATCTATCGTGAGTTCATTGTTAGCTATCTTACGTGATATTTGATTTGTTAAAGAAATTTTCTCTAAATCTGTCGTACGTTCATCTATTCTAATCAGACGTGTATTTGTTCTGTCATTAAGCGAGAATATAATCGCAGTAGATGTTACAAAGCTATGTGTATTTTCTAAACCATAACTTGTAGCGATTCTTGCCATTGTATCTTCAACTCGATATGTTTCTGCGCCACTTTCTAAAAGTATGCGACCGGCAGTCATGACAACATCAATGATTTTATTTTCATCTATAATCGTGAAGTCTTGTATCTCTTCCATAGTAACCTCCAGTTTCGTATTGAATTTTATGTAAATAATCAAATTAAAAACAATTCAACAAAAAACATAGAATTGCTAGAGGCAATTCTATGTTCAGTTTATAACTTAATAATTGGATTGAACATTACTTTGTTTTGACCTTGTAATTTGGCTTCATGTAACATATCATCCGCATCTTTAAATACGCGACGTTTCGATTTGTTATCTTGTTCACTTAAATAGCCTACACCTATTGAAACAGATAGTTTAATTGTTTCTTTGTTAGGTAAGTGGAAAGTAGATTGTTGAACGCTATCTCTAATACTTTCCGCTAATTTAATAGCACTATCTAATGTTTCGCCAACAAGAATAATTGAAAATTCTTCTCCGCCGTTACGAAAAGCTTTAACATCTTTAGGTAAATAGTTGATTAACAATTGCGACATTTGTTTTAAGACCGCGTCTCCAGCCTTATGAGAATACGCATCGTTCACGTCTTTAAATCCATCAATATCAATCAATAATAATGCCATAGATTGGTCTTGTTCAGTTATTTGTTCAGTCGTCTTATTTAAATAACGATCGAATTCTTTAACGTTTCCTAAACCTGTTAAGTAATCAACGGATTCTTCATTTTCATATCTTGAAATTAAATTTTTCAAGATCCAAATGTCTCTATAAACACTTGCACTAATAATACTTAGGATAAAGGAAACTGGCACAAGAAACAACCATTCATTGAGCCATGCATCAGGATTTAAAAAGATAAGTGTTATCGCAATAATCATAATGCTGATTAAATACAATAATTGAATACTCACGAAATCACTTTGTTTAAGAAAAGGACCTATCATCCCAACAACAATTGCAATAATCAGTAAATGGATATCTTCTAAAAATGGTGTACCCATTACAAATATGTCAAATAGTACAATAACTACGGCACTTAAAACAGAATAAAATAAATTAGTAAATCTTCCTAAGAAGAGAATAGGTATAAAACTTAAAGAGAATGCATAGTCATGATACTGTATAGGATTAGATATTAATAATATTGAAACACCCGTCATTAAGATGGTGATATAATTTTGTGAAAAAGTCACAGTTCTCGTTTCGCTATATTGTATTCGATGGTATAGATAAAATGCTGCAATAGTTACAGATATATTGAATATAATTGCTTGTATCATTTAACACCATCCTTCATTTAGTAAGCCATATGATATTGTAATCTATTAGATTGCTTTTGTCACGATATAACAGGTTATTTTGTTAAAAAAGTTTCTTTTTTCACATGTTTGCGTATAAAGCTAGTTTATACGTAAAAATATTTGATTTCAAAAATGTGGTATACTATTGTTTTTATAGCATGTAGAATGAAATTTTGATATTCTAGAAGTAATGTTTTAATCAAATTCGGTGCAACTACAAAATGAAGGTGACTCAATGTTTACTTTACAACTAATATTACTAACTATGATTGTAAGTTTAATACTAACACCTTTAGTTATCGTTCTTTCTATTAAAATTGGTGCTGTTGATATGCCAAACGTTAGAAAAGTTCATACTAAACCCGTATCAGTATTAGGTGGCTCAGTCATTTTAATATCTTTTCTCATCGGTTTATGGTGGGGGAAACCAGTAGAACATGAAACAATTCCTATTATACTAGGTGCGATTGTTATCTATATTATAGGATTAGTAGATGATTTGTATGATATGAAACCACTTGTTAAATTAGCAGGTCAAATTGCTGTATCTTTAATCGTCGTTTTTAACCACGTTACATTAGATTTTATTACATTACCATTTGGTGTTGTAATTGAATTTGGAATCTTTAGTATTCCAATGACAATCTTCTGGGTTGTTGCAGTAATGAATGCAATCAACTTAATAGACGGTTTAGATGGTTTAGCTTCAGGCATATCATGTATCGCTTTAGTAACAATAGGATTTATCGCAATATTACAGCAGAACATCTTTATCATGATGATATGTAGTGTGTTAATAGGATCATTATTAGGATTCTTAGTATTTAACTCACATCCTGCTAAAATATTCTTAGGTGACAGTGGGGCATTACTATTAGGTTATATAATCGGTGTGTTATCACTATTAGGCTTTAAGAACATTACATTAATATCGCTATTCTTCCCAATGGTTATACTAGCAGTACCATTCATCGATATGTTATTTGCAGTAATACGTAGACTACATAATCGTCAATCTATCGTTCAAGCAGATAAATCGCATTTACACCATAGATTATTAGATTTAGGTTATACACATAGGCAAACCGTCATATTAATCTATATGATTGCCATATTATTCAGCATATCAAGTGTCATCCTTTATTTATCACCACCATACGGCGTATTAATGATGTTTATTATGATATTAATAACAATAGAATTAATCGTAGAATTTACAGGACTCGTAAATGTAAATTACAGACCAATATTAAATTTATTAACAAGAACAAAGTATAAAAAAGAACGCTAATGTCGATTAGCGTTCTTCTTCTTTATTATATGGAAATGGTAGTGCGATGATATCTTGTCTGTTTAATTCGTATTTACCTTGGTTGACTTCGTTTAAGAAATCGATAAATGGTTCTTCTTCTGATGCTATTACATGTATGGTGTATGTTACTTTATCTGTATATGCAGTATCTACAAGTTGATAATCAGTTTGTTGTAACTCATGCTCGAAGCGTCCTGTTTGATCATAGTCTAATGTTACTTCAAATGGTATTGCCTCTAATAAAATAATTCTGCCTACTTCTTTAATAACTTGGCTGACTGCACTTCCATATGCACGTATTAATCCACCTGCGCCTAATTTAATACCACCAAAGTATCTTGTAACGACAACAACTACATTATGGAGTTGTTGTTTTTTTAATACTTCTAACATAGGCACGCCTGCTGTTCCTGATGGTTCACCATCATCATTTGCTTTTTGGATAAGCATTGTAGGACCGATAACATAGCTAGAGCAATTATGTGTTGCATCATGATGTTCTTTTTTCTTTTGTTGTATGAATGCTTTCGCTTCTTCTTCAGTTTCTGCAGGATGAATGCTCGCGATAAATCTCGATTTATTAATGACAATTTCAGTTTCATGTGCTGATTTGATTGTAATTAGTCCTTCTGCCATGTTAATACTTCTCCCTTTACATCGTAATCTGTTACGATTATTATATACTATTGAAATTAGTCGGGAAAGGATTGTATGAATTGAAGAATAAATTATTGATGTTGTGCTTAGTGTTGTCTATCGTGTTAGCAGCTTGTGGATCCAAAGAGGAAGAGAAACAAACGACTGACGAAGCGGACGATAGTCAAGGTGTCCTATTAGATGAAAAAGGAAATCCGAAAGATACGATTCAAGTAAATAAAGATACTGAAAAAGCTGTCAAAGAAGCTATTGAAAAAAATAGAAAGTCTTTAAATGATGGTGATGTAGAAGCTTACATTAAAACAATTGACACAGATTCAAAACAACTAGACGTTAAAGAGGAAGAAAAAGTGTTGAAAGATACACTTAAAAGTTATAAATTTGATAAAAAAATATCCAATATTAAGTTTTTAGAACAGAAAAAAGATCAAGTGGTTGTATTCTATAATGTGGAAACAACAGCTCATCCTAAGAATGGAAGTAAAGATGAGAAAAAAACATTTAACGAAGTTGTGACGCTTGTTAAAAAGGACGGCACATATAAATTTTCTAAAATGGCACAGGCAGCAATTTAGTTTATAAACTTCTTTTCAAATAACCAAGAATTAGATATGATGAGTATGGAAGAGAATCAAGGAGGATAACTTTATGAAGATTGCTGTTATAACAGATTCAACAGCATATTTAGATCAAGCTTATATAGATAAATATAATATTAGAACAATTGCGCTTAATGTTATATTTAATGATGAAGTTTATAAAGAATTGTCAGAGATAAGTACAGAAGATTTCTATAAAAGAATGAGAAATGAAAAACAATTACCGACAACATCTCAACCAGCTATGGGTCAATATGTGGAATTACTTGAGAGTTTGAGAGACGAAGGATATACAGATGTGATTGCAGTTCACTTATCAAGTGGTATAAGTGGTACATACCAAACAGCTGTGACGTTAAACGATATGGTAGAAGGTATAAACGTACATGCATTTGATTCTGAAATCTCTTGTTCAGTACAAGGTTTCTATGCTTTAAAAGCGGCTCAGCTTATCGAGCAAGGTATGACAGTTATTGATAATATTCTAGAACAATTAGAGAATATGAAACAAACAACAAATGCATATTTCATAGTAGATGATTTAAATAACTTGAAAAAAGGTGGCCGCTTAAATAGTGCACAAGCATTAGTCGGTACGATGTTACAAGTGAAACCATTGTTACACTTCGTTGATACTAAAATTGTCCCTTACGATAAAGTGAGAACAAAGAAAAGAGCAATGAAACGTATTGAAGAACAATTAGCTAAAGAAGTTGAAGGTTATAAAAACTTATCTATTGTTATTATTGAAGGAAATGATAAAGAGACAGCACTTTCTTGGAAAGCGCAAGTTGAAGAACAATTCCCTGATGCACAAATTATTATGAGTTATTTTGGACCAGTAATTGGGACGCATTTAGGAGAAGGTTCATTAGGTTTAGGATTCACAACGACCGAATTAGATTTAAGTATATAATATAACTACAGCACAAAAAGCCGAGGCTTTTTGTGCTTTTTTATGGAGGTTAGTATGAAATTATACGGACGTATATGCCGAGATTTAAATGATATAACAACTGAAAAACTTAAATATACTAAACCTGGCGTGTCTTTAGTTCAAGGTAAATATATTTGTAATCAGTGTGGTAACAAAGAACAATCATTGTTTTATCAGTATTTTTGCCACCATTGCGAGCAGGAAACGAACTATTGCAGATATTGTATTGCACTTGGTAAAGTTCAAAGTTGTAAAGATATTTATGTCATTGAGAGTTTGCATGAAGTATCAGAATGTCGTTATCAATTGGATTTTGAATTAAGTGAACAGCAACAACTCGCATCCTCTAAAATTAAAGACGCTATTTTAAAGCAAGAACATTTATTATTGCATGCTGTGACAGGTGCAGGTAAGACAGAAATGATATTTGAAGGTATATCTCAAGCCCGAAAAAACGGTATGAATGTTGCAGTTGTATCACCAAGAGTAGATGTCGTGAAAGAAGTTTATTTAAGGCTAATAAACGCATTTAAAGATGAACACATTGATTTAATGTATGAAGGACAATTCGCTCAGTTTAACAGTTCGTTTGTCGTATCGACTGTCCATCAACTTATACGCTATGACGGACATTTTAATGTGATCATCGTTGATGAGGTAGATGCATTTCCGTTAGAAATGGATAATCAACTGATGCATACCATTCGAAAAGCTTCTTCAGAACAATCTAGTCATATTTATTTAACTGCAACGCCTAACAAGCAACTCCTTTCTAAGTTTAATCACAATCAAATAATTAAACTCCCCGCAAGATATCATAAACATCCATTACCAGTTCCAGAATTTCAATTTAATAACATTAAAGAAAATAAACTCAATCAGAAGTTACTTGCGTTTCTTAAATCCCAAATAGAACAGAATAGAAAGACATTTGTCTTCTTTCATAATATTGATTATATGGAACAAATATTTAAAGTGTTTCAATGCTACTTTTCAAAAATTGAATGTGTATCCAGTCATGATGAGATGAGGCATGAAAATGTGACACGTTTAAGAAATGATGAAATAGACATTATGTTTACGACGACAATATTAGAAAGAGGCGTTACGCTAGAAAAACTAGATGTCGTCATTGTGCACACAGAAAAGTTTACAAACAGTGCCATCATTCAAATTGCAGGTCGTGTAGGTCGAAAATTATCTTGTCCAACTGGCAAGGTATTGTGTTATCACGAAGGTATCACACGAAATATGATACAGGCGAAACGAGAAATTATTGCAATGAATAATTTAGCCCGTGAGAAAGGATGGTTAATTTGAATAGGTGCATAATTTGTCAAAATCATATCAATGAAGTGATCGATTTGCTAAATCTTTTTTCAAGGCAATCTATAATATGTGAGCAATGTGCCAATCAATTAACATTTAATCATGAAGCAAGACGATGCAAAAGATGCTTAAAAATAATGTCTGTAGAAGAGGAAACTTGTCTAGATTGTCAGTGGCTTTCAAATAAATATCCATTAATTAATCAACTATATACCTTGTATGACTATGATGGTCTTGTCAAAGCGCTCATACAACAATATAAGTTAAATGGGGATGTTGCACTCAATCAAGTATTTCAATTACCGCCGAAATTATTTAAGCATTATGATTACGTTATTCCGGCACCCATTCATCCTAATAAGTTAGAACAGCGAACATTCGATCATGTAACAACCGTGTTGGATAATCAAAAAATTAAATATATACAGATTTATGAAACTGAAGAAAGGCAAAAGCAATCAGAATTAACTAAAATAAAAAGGTCATTTCAGCATAATCCATTTAAAATAAATAAAGACATAGACTTTGAAAATAAGAGAATATTACTCATAGATGATATTTATACAACAGGGTTAACAATTCACCGCTTAGCAGAACTTTTATTTATTAGAAAAATCAGAAAAATAGATGCCTTAACATTTGCAAGAGCGGTAAATAATGATAAAATATAGGTAGGAAGAAACACAAGAGAAATTGAGCGTTAAAGGAGTCGGTGTTTTATGATCAGATTTGAAATTCATGGTGAAAACATCACAGTGACTGATCCGATAAGAAATTATATTGAGGACAAAGTAAGTAAACTAGAAAGATATTTTACTAATGTCCCAGAGGCGATAGCCCACGTTAAAATCAAAACTTATCAGGATTCTAGAAGTAAAATTGAAGTAACTATTCCGTTGAAAGATGTTACTTTAAGAGCTGAAGAAAGACATGAAGATTTATATGCTGGAATCGACTTAATAACTAACAAACTCGAAAGACAAGTACGTAAGTACAAAACAAAGGTTAATAGAAAGTATCGCGATAAAGGGCGAGATAAAGATGTCTTTGCAGTAAGTCCAGATTCAGCTGCACCTGAAGAAGTTGAAGAGAATGATAGCGATAATGAAATTGAGATCATTCGTTCTAAGCAATTTGCTTTGAAACCAATGGATTCTGAAGAAGCAGTATTACAAATGAACTTACTAGGACATGATTTTTATATCTTTACTGATGCAGAAACAGATGAAACAAGCATCGTTTATAAACGTAAAGATGGTAAATATGGACTAATTGAAACTTCAATACAATAAAAATCATTTACACGAACTGGTGCAGAATTTCTGCACCAGTTTCTTTGGCTATTGATAGCTTTTCATCTACAGAGGTGGTAATCTTAAATAGTGTAAAAAGAGATATAAACGTGTTATGATATATTGTTGTAAGATTACTAGTTTTCTAGTTGAAGGAGAGAACAAAATGGGTTTTTTATCAAAAATAGCTGATGGTAACAAACGAGTTGTTAAATCACTCGGAAAATTAGCAGATCAAGTCATCAATTTAGAAGATGAAATTGCTAAATTAACAGATGATCAATTAAGAGAGAAGACAGAACAATTCAAAAAAGAATTGTCAGAAATAGAAGATTATAAAAAGCAAGAAAAATATTTAGACAAAATACTACCTGAAGCATATGCAATCGTAAGAGAAGCATCTACAAGGGTATTTAATATGACACCATTTAAAGTACAAATTATGGGTGGTATTGCCATTCATCGTGGTGATATTTCAGAAATGAAAACTGGTGAAGGTAAAACATTAACAGCAACAATGCCAGTTTATTTAAATGCGCTAACAGGTAGAGGCGTTCATGTTGTTACAGTCAATGAATATCTATCAAGTTCACAAAGTGAAGAAATGGCGCAATTATATAATTTCTTAGGTTTATCAGTTGGACTTAATTTGAATTCAATGGATACGAATCAAAAGCGTGAAGCATATGCAGCAGATATCACGTATAGTACAAATAATGAACTTGGATTTGATTATTTAAGAGACAACATGGTTACGTATAAAAAAGACCGTGTTATGAGACCTCTTAACTTTGCCATCATTGATGAGGTTGACTCAATTTTAATTGATGAAGCGAGAACGCCACTTATCATTTCAGGCGAAGCAGAAAAATCAACAACGTTATATACACAAGCTAATGTATTTGTAAAAATGCTTAAAGGTGAAGATGATTTTAGTTATGATGAAAAAACTAAAGCTATCACTTTAACAGAACAAGGTATTGATAAAGCTGAACGCATGTTCAAAATTGAGAACTTGTTTGACGTGAAACATGTTAACTTAATGCATCATATAAATATCGCGTTAAAAGCAAATAGAACAATGTTTAAAGATAAAGATTATGTTGTTGATGATGGTGAAATTATGATTGTCGACCAATTTACAGGTCGTACAATGCCAGGTCGAAGATTCTCTGACGGCTTGCATCAAGCAATTGAAGCAAAAGAAGGTCTAGAGATTCAAAATGAATCTAAAACGATGGCATCTATCACGTTCCAAAACTTCTTTAGAATGTACAATAAATTATCAGGTATGACTGGTACAGCTAAGACAGAAGAAGAAGAGTTCAGAAATATTTACAATATGACTGTTACGCAAATTCCAACAAATAGACCGATACAACGTATAGACGAAGCGGATTTAATTTTTGCATCTCAAAAAGGTAAGTTTGATGCGGTTGTTAAAGATGTGATTGAGCTTCATAAGACAGGTCAACCAGTATTATTAGGTACAGTTGCCGTTGAAACAAGTGAATATATTTCACAACTATTAAAGAAAAAAGGCGTTAGACATAACGTGTTGAATGCGAAAAACCATGAACGTGAAGCGGAAATCATTTTAAATGCAGGTCAAAAAGGTGCAGTAACCATTGCAACTAACATGGCCGGTCGTGGTACGGATATTAAACTTGGAGAAGGCGTTGTTGAACTTGGTGGTTTAGCTGTAATTGGTACAGAACGTCACGAGTCAAGACGTATTGATGACCAATTAAGAGGACGTTCAGGTCGTCAAGGTGACGTTGGTCGAAGTAGATTCTACTTATCATTACAAGATGAATTGATGGTTCGTTTCGGATCAGAACGTATGCAATCTTTAATGGGTAAATTAGGTATGAATGATGATACACCAATTGAATCTAAAATGGTTTCTAGAGCAGTAGAATCTGCTCAAAAACGAGTTGAAGGTAATAACTTCGATGCACGTAAACGTTTATTAGAATACGATGATGTACTAAGAAAACAACGTGAAATCATTTACGGTGAGCGTAATGATATTATTGAAAAAGACGATGTACAAGACATTGTTAAAGATATGATTAAATCATCATTAGAGCGTGGCGTGAACTATCACTTCGCAACAAACGAAGAAGAAATTGATTTTGAAGCACTCGTTCAATATATTGAAGACTCATATGTACCACAAGATGCAATTAAAGTTGATGATATTCGTGGTAGAGATTATGAAGATATCGTAGAAATTGTATTAGAAAAAATTAAAACACAATACAAAGCTCAACAAGAAGACTTTGGTGATCAAATGTCTGAATTTGAACGTATGATTGTGTTAAGAACAATAGACCGTAAATGGACTGATCACATTGATACAATGGATCAATTACGTACAGGTATCCATTTAAGATCTTATGGTCAAATCAATCCACTTAGAGAATATCAAAATGAAGGTTTGGATTTATTTGAAACAATGTTGAATGAAATAGAAGATGAAGTAAGTAAATACATTCTTAAATCAACTATTGATCGTGGTGAACAAGTTGAACGTGAACAAGTTGAAATAGGTGAAGCTAAACATGTGAGTGCGAATGATGGTAAAGAAAAAGTTAAACCAAAACCTATCGTCAAAGATGAACAAGTTGGCCGAAACGATCCATGTCCATGTGGTAGTGGTAAGAAATATAAAAACTGTCATGGTCAAGCATAAAGGAGTAATTTTATGGAATTAACGGAAATTAGACAAACATTAAATAAAAATAATGAAAAATTAATGAATATCAGGGGGTCTCTTTGACTTAGAAAATAAAGAGACGAACATTCAAGAATACGAAGAAATGATGGTTGATCCATCATTCTGGGACGATCAGAATAAAGCGCAAGACATCATTAACAAAAACAATGCATTAAAGTCTGTAGTCGGTGATTTTCATACATTAAATCAACAGATTGAAGATTTACTTACGACTGTTGAATTGTTACAAGAAGAATATGATGAAGACATGCACGAAATGCTTGAGCAAGATTTAAAAGCGTTACAAACAGACATCGATCAATTTGAATTGAAACTACTACTTAATGGTGAACATGATGAAAATAACGCAATATTAGAATTGCATCCAGGCGCAGGTGGTACAGAATCTCAAGATTGGGGTTCAATGCTGCTTAGAATGTATCAACGTTTCGCAGAACAAAAAGGATTCAAAGTGGAAACGTTAGATTATCAAGCTGGAGATGAAGCGGGCATTAAAAGTGTCACAATTCTTATCAAAGGTCATAATGCATATGGATATTTAAAAGCTGAAAAAGGTGTCCACAGATTAGTGCGTATTTCGCCATTCGATTCTTCAGGAAGACGTCATACATCATTCGTATCTTGTGATGTAACACCTGAATTTAATAATGAAAAAATAGAAATAGAAGTTAATTCTGAAGACATTTCAGTCGATACTTATAGAGCATCTGGTGCAGGTGGACAGCACGTCAACACGACTGATTCAGCTGTTCGTATCACACACCAACCAACTGGTATCGTTGTAACATGTCAAAATGAAAGATCACAAATTAAAAATAGAGAACAAGCTATGAAAATGTTAAAAGCGAAACTCTACCAAAAAGAACTTGAAGAACAAGCAGCAGCTCTAGATGAAATTAGAGGCGAACAAAAAGAAATTGGATGGGGTAGTCAAATACGTTCATACGTATTTCATCCATATGCTATGGTTAAAGATCATAGAACTAATGAAGAAACAGGTAATACAAATGCAGTTATGGATGGTGACTTAGACCCATTTATCGATGCATATTTAAGAAGCCAAATTAATGAAAAATAATTTAAAGCAAGCAGCTAGGATGATTTAAATATCCTAGCTGCTTTTATAATAATTTAAATTGTGAACTATTGAACAAAATGATGTCAGACGCTGGTTTACATGGTAAAATATAGTTGATAATAAAATGAATGGAGTGTTATACATGAAAATCAAAATGGGCATGATTTCTGTAATAGCATTATCATCGTTAGTATTTGCAGGATGTGGACAATCAAGCGATGATAGCAGCAAAGAAGAATACAGTTCACAAGGGGAAAAAATCTTTAAAAACAATTCTTGCGTAGGATGTCATGGTAAAGATTTAGATGGTGCATCTGGACCATCACTTAAAAAAGTCGGTGCCAAAATGTCTGAGTCAGATATTGAAAAAATTATCAACGAAGGTAAAGGTAATATGCCGAGTCAAGTTGTAGATGAGAAAGAAGCAAAAGAAGTTGCTAAATGGTTAGCTAAACAAAAATAATCATTTATATTCAATTTGCATATAAATTGGAAATTTTACCGTGAAAAACATATGTATTTTAATTGAATAATGATAAGTAATAAAGGTGTTGTTAATTGTGTGTAAATAATTAACAACACCTTTTAAAATACTTTCATGTCAGTGTTCAGTAACATTTTTATCAGTAAAATTATAAAATGTTAACGGTTATATTACAGATTTGTAACAAAACAATATTGAGATAAAAAATGTGCTATATTATTTCCAGTATTAATTGAGGAACATCATATAAATAATAAATATAAACGTAAATACATACACTTCGGGAGGATATGTCATCATGAAGAAGACTTTCATTACATTAGCATCTGTTACAGCTTTAACAACTTTAGCAAGTTCATCTGCCTATGCAGCTGATATTAAAGTAAAAGAAGGACAATCATTAGACAATATCGCAAAAGAATATGGAACATCAGTGTCAGAAATTAAATCTTTAAACAACATTGATACCGATGTTACAGTTGGACAAACATTAAAAGTATTAGAAGATAATATCTATACAATTCAAGATGGAGATACACTTAACAAAATAGCTAAGAAGTTTGATGTTAAGGTTTCAGACTTAAAAGAATGGAACAATTTATCTTCTGATTTAATTATTGTTGGTGATGAATTAAAAGTTGCATCTGAAACATCAGAACCAACTGCAGAACCTACTAGTTTAACGGTTAACGCACCTGAATCTCCAGCTCAAGAAGATGCATTATTAAGATACGTATTCGAACAAACATCATACGGCAATGTGTACAACAGTGAAGATTCAGTCGCTTATGTTGCACCTACATTTAATGAAAATCAATCAACACAAAACACTGCACCTGTTTCATACAGCCGACCAAATACAGGTGGCGGAAGCAATTTATATACTTCTGGACAATGTACGTACTATGCATTTAGTAAACGTCCAGATCTTGGCAATACTTGGGGTAATGCAAACAACTGGGCAAACGCAGCAGCTCAAGCAGGTTACACTGTAAACAATAGCCCAGCGGCAGGTTCAATTTTACAATCTACAGCAGGTGGATATGGACATGTAGCTTATGTTGATAAAGTAAACGCTGATGGTTCAATTCAAGTTTCTGAAATGAATTATCAAGGTGAAGGTATTGTTTCTTCACGTACAATTTCAGCATCAGCAGCTGGTTCATATAATTATATTCATTAGTTTTTATAGTAACTTAATAAATAAGCAAGTAGTTAATTCAGTTTAAGAATTTTAACTATTTGCTTTTTTTTATCATTATAGTTGATATAATAAACGTAAATGTTAGTGTAGAGGTTTGAAAACATGAAAAAAAGGTTAAAAATCATATTAGTTATACTTTTGTTATTGATTATTAGTATCAGTGTTTATAAAGTATTAGATATCAATAAGTTTCAAACGAACGAACAGTTTAAAGAGCAACAAGGGAAACAATCGTTTCAAAACAGTCATCCAGCTACAGGCATGAATGTAAATAATGAAACTGTAAATGTTTTTTCAACTGAAAAATCAAAACAATTAAAAGAGGTAACATCTAAAAATGATATTACAGTTATTAATTTATTTGCCTCTTGGTGTGACCCATGTAAACGAGAAATGCCTGAGCTTGTAAAATATGCAAAGCACGAAGATAAAGGTGTCGAATTAGTTGGTTTAAATGTTAAAGATAAACGAAAACCAGCTAAACAATTAATGGACGATGTAAATGTGAATTACGATGTTTACGTTGCGCAAGATGATTTTCTAGAAAAATATAAATCGTATAATATACCTACAACTTTATTTGTAGATAAAAATGGCGAAATCAAAAAAGTCTATTTAGGTGAATTATCTGAAAAGACACTAAACAACTTAGTTACACAAGTTAAGGAGGAAATTTAATGGGGGTACATCAATATTTTAAAAGTTTGTCTGATTTAGAGAAATTAGTAAGATGTCCAGGTAAATTTAAGTATCAAGACCATAATGTTGCAGCACATTCCTTTAAAGTAACGAAAATAGCGCAATATTTAGCAACAGTAGAAGAACAAAATGGTCAAGAAATAGACTGGAAACTTGTATATGAAAAAGCTTTGAACCATGATTATCCTGAAATATTTACAGGTGACATTAAGACACCTGTGAAATATGCGTCTTATGAAATTAAAAAATTATTCTCTCAAGTTGAAGAAGAGATGATCGATAAATTTATCACAGAAGAATTTCCTGAGCAATATCAAGATATATATAGACATAGACTACAAGAGGGTAAAGATGATAGTATAGAAGGGCAAATATTAAGTGTTGCTGATAAAATTGATTTATTGTATGAATCTTTTGGTGAAATTCAAAAGAGAAATCCAGAACCTTTATTCTTCGAAATTTATGAAAGTTCATTGGAAACGATCATGCAATTTGATCATTTAGCATCTGTACAAGATTTTATTCAACATATTATACCTGATATGTTACAAGAAAAATTTATACCACGTTCAGAGTTAAGAGAGATAACAATGACGATACTTGAGAAACGTGAAACAAAAAGGAGTTAGTGAATTGAATGATTTGGCCGATTCTAGCTTTGTTTCTTCCTTGTTTAATGGTTATTATTTTCACGCAAATTGCTCAAAATAAATGGATTGGATTACTTGTATCCAGCATTATAATTGGTGTTTCTGTTTATAAAGGCTTTTTTAACAATGAGCTTATTATGTTGTTAGATGTACTGAGTTTAGTAGCAGGCTTTTATATAGTTGATACACTTAAAATAGATAAAATTGAATCAAGATAGATAAGAGGAATAATCATTTAGATTTTTCCTCTTATTTGTATGTAATTTTAAAATTAACGAACAAATGTTTGGTCATTTTTACAAATTTTTGATAAAATAAATATATATATTACAGAAAATGAGGAGGTTCCTATGCAACATTTTCCTTTTAAAATACATTCTGACTATTCACCTCAAGGGGATCAGCCAGAAGCAATTAAATCTCTTGTAAAAGGCATTAACGAAGGCAAGAGACATCAAACTTTATTAGGTGCGACAGGTACAGGTAAAACATTCACGATGAGTAATGTCATCAAAGAAGTCGGTAAACCTACATTGATTATTGCACATAATAAAACGTTGGCTGGACAGCTATATAGTGAGTTTAAAGAATTCTTTCCTGAGAATAGAGTAGAATACTTCGTAAGTTATTACGATTATTATCAACCTGAAGCATATGTACCTCAAACGGATACTTTTATTGAAAAAGATGCCTCTATAAATGATGAAATTGATAAACTTCGACATTCAGCTACTAGTGCATTGTTTGAACGAGATGATGTTATCGTTATTGCGAGTGTCAGCTGTATTTATGGTTTAGGTAATCCAGAAGAATATAAAGACTTAGTTGTAAGTACGCGTGTCGGTATGGAAATGGAACGTAATGAACTGTTAAGAAAGCTTGTCGATAACCAATATTCACGAAATGACATAGATTTTAGACGTGGTACATTTAGAGTTAGAGGAGATGTTGTAGAAATATTTCCTGCATCACGTGATGAACTATGTGTCAGAGTAGAGTTCTTTGGAGATGAAATCGATAGAATTAGAGAAGTGAATTACTTAACAGGTGAAGTTATTGCTGAAAGAGAACATTTTCTATTTTATCCCGCGTCTCACTTCGTAACACGTGAAGAAAAAATGAAAGTTGCGATTGAGCGTATTGAGAAAGAACTTGAAGAACGATTGGCTGAACTTCGAAAAGAAAATAAACTTCTAGAAGCTCAACGACTTGAACAAAGAACCAATTATGATTTAGAAATGATGAGAGAAATGGGCTTTTGTTCAGGTATTGAGAACTATTCTGTGCATTTAACGTTACGACCAAAAGGTTCTACACCATATACTTTATTAGATTACTTTGGTGATGATTGGTTAGTGATGATTGATGAATCTCACGTAACGCTTCCTCAAATTAGAGGTATGTATAATGGTGACCAAGCGAGAAAAAATGTCTTAGTAGAACATGGCTTTAGATTACCAAGTGCTTTAGACAATAGACCGCTTAAATTTGAAGAATTTGAAGAAAAAACGAAACAATTGGTTTATGTTTCAGCAACACCGGGACCATATGAAATTGAACATACTGATGAAATGGTCGAACAAATTATTCGTCCTACAGGTTTATTAGATCCAATTGTTGAAGTCAGACCAAGTGAAAATCAAATAGATGATTTAATGGCTGAAATTAATGAAAGAATAGAAAGAAATGAACGTGTATTAATTACAACGTTAACTAAAAAAATGAGTGAAGATTTAACAACTTATTTAAAAGAAGCCGGCATTAAAGTGAATTATTTACACTCAGAAATAAAGACATTAGAAAGAATAGAAATTATTCGAGACTTAAGAATGGGTGTTTATGATGTATTAGTTGGGATTAACTTACTAAGAGAAGGTTTAGATATCCCAGAAGTTTCACTGGTTACAATTTTGGATGCAGATAAAGAAGGTTTCTTAAGATCAGAGCGTTCGTTGATTCAAACGATTGGTCGAGCTGCGCGTAATGATAAAGGTAAAGTTATTATGTATGCTGATAAAATTACAGATTCTATGAGAACAGCATTAGATGAAACAAGTAGAAGACGTGCTACTCAAGAAGCGTACAATGAAGAACACAATATAACACCACAAACAATTAATAAGAAGATACGTGATGTCATATCAGCAACAGTAGAAACGGATGAAGTAACCGAAAAAGACACTAAAAAAGCGCCTAAGAAACTTACAAAAAAAGAAAGAGAAAAGACAATCGAGCGCATAGAAAAAGAAATGAAAGATGCTGCGAAAGATTTAGACTTCGAGCGTGCATCTGAACTAAGAGATATATTATTTGAACTAAAAGCAGAAAGGTGACTGAGATGAAAAACAAATCCATCATCGTAAAAGGTGCAAGAGCACATAATTTAAAAGATATAGATATAGAAATACCTAAAGACCAACTTGTTGTTATGACTGGATTATCTGGTTCAGGAAAGTCGTCTTTAGCATTTGATACGATTTATGCAGAAGGCCAAAGAAGATATGTAGAATCATTAAGTGCCTATGCGAGACAATTTTTAGGGCAGATGGACAAACCAGATGTAGATTTAATTGATGGTCTTTCTCCAGCGATATCAATTGATCAAAAGACAACAAGTAAAAACCCAAGATCCACTGTTGCTACCGTAACTGAAATATATGATTATTTAAGACTATTATATGCAAGAGTTGGTAGACCAATATGTCCTAACCATGGTATTGAAATTAAATCACAAACGGTTCAACAAATGGTCGATCAAGTTATGGAGTTAGAAGAAAGAACAAAAATACAAATTCTTTCACCAATCGTTTCAGGACGTAAAGGTACACATAAGAAATTGATTGAAGACATTGCTAAAAAAGGCTATGCAAGGTTAAAAGTAGATGGCGATATTTTAGATGTAGATGATGTTCCAGATTTAAACAAAAATCAAAATCATTCTATTGATGTCGTGATTGATAGACTTGTCATTAAACCAGGTATTGAAGCAAGATTAGCTGATTCATTACAAACAGCGCTAGAATTAGCTGACGGTAATGCAGTTGCTGATATTATTGATGGTGATGAAATTAAATTTTCTGAACATCATGCTTGTCCGATTTGTGGTTTCTCAGTAGACCAATTAGAACCTAGAATGTTCTCATTTAACAATCCGTTTGGTGCTTGTCCATCTTGTGATGGCTTAGGAAGTAAATTAACTGTAGATGTTGATTTAGTCGTGCCAGATAAGACATTAAGTTTAAATGAAGGTGCCATTTTGCCATGGCAGCCAATCAGTTCTAATTATTATCCAACTTTATTAAAACAAGCTTGTGAACATTTTAAAATCGATATGGATAAACCATTTAATAAATTAACGAAAAAAGAAAAGAACATCGTCTTAAGAGGTCATGATGATGAAATAGAATTTAAATTTAATCAAGATTATGGTGTTAAAACAGAAAGAAAAAGAACGATGGCTTTTGAAGGTGTGCTAAATAATATTGAACGTCGTTACCATGATTCACCATCTGAATACGTTAGAGAAGTGATGCAAAAATACATGGTCGAAAAAACTTGTGAAACATGTGATGGTTATCGTTTAAATGAAAAAGTACTTTCTGTCAAAATTGATGGCCAACATATCGGTGAAGTAGTCAGATATTCAATTTATAATGCAATCAAACATTTTGATAATTTAGATTTAGATGAAACAGAACGTAAAATTGCGAAGCTCATCTTAAAAGAAATTCATGAAAGATTATCTTTCTTAAATAATGTAGGTTTAGAATATTTAACACTTAATCGAGCATCAGGTACTTTATCTGGTGGGGAAGCACAACGTATTAGACTGGCAACTCAAATCGGTTCAAGATTATCTGGTGTGTTATATGTGCTTGATGAGCCTTCTATCGGTTTACATCAAAGAGACAATGATCGCTTAATTGATACATTGAAATCTATGAGAGATATGGGTAATACATTAATTGTCGTTGAACATGATGAAGATACGATGAAAGCTGCGGATTATTTAATTGATATAGGTCCAAAAGCAGGTGTACATGGTGGTGAAGTAGTTGCAAGTGGTACACCTGAAGAAGTGATGGCAAATGAACAATCTTTAACAGGTAAATACTTAAGCGGTAAAGAAAAAGTCTTTGTACCATCTAAACGAAGAAAAGTCACAAAACGTAAAATATCTGTTAAAGGCGCGACAAGTAATAATTTGAAAAATGTCGATGTAGACTTCCCATTATCAGTTATGACATGTGTAACAGGTGTTTCAGGTTCTGGCAAAAGTTCATTAGTTAATGAAGTATTGTACAAAGGTTTGCAAAAACAATTGTATAATACGAAAACAAAACCAGGTGAACATAAATCTATAAAAGGTGTAAATGAAATTGAAAAAATTATAGATATTGACCAATCACCAATTGGTAGAACACCACGTTCAAACCCTGCAACTTATACAGGTGTATTTGATGACATTAGAGATGTATTTAGCCAAACGAATGAGGCAAAAGTGAGAGGTTATCAAAAAGGTAGATTTAGTTTTAATGTTAAAGGTGGCCGTTGTGAAGCTTGTAAAGGTGACGGCATCATTAAAATTGAAATGCATTTCTTACCAGATGTATACGTACCATGTGAAGTTTGTGATGGAAAACGTTATAATAGAGAAACATTAGAAGTCACTTATAAAGGAAAAAGTATTTCTGATGTATTAGAAATGACAGTAGAAGATGCTTATCACTTTTTCGAAAGTTTACCTAAGATAAATAGAAAATTAAAAACAATAGTAGATGTTGGTTTAGGATATGTTAAACTAGGTCAACCTGCAACAACTTTATCAGGCGGTGAAGCACAACGTGTGAAACTTGCTTCTGAACTTCATAGACGATCTAATGGTAAGTCATTATATATACTTGATGAACCAACAACAGGTTTACACGTAGATGATATTAAACGTTTATTAAGTGTGTTAAATAGACTCGTTGAAAATGGCGACTCTGTCATCATTATTGAACATAATTTAGATGTCATTAAAACAGCAGACTATATTATAGATTTAGGTCCAGAAGGTGGAGATGGTGGCGGTGAAATTATAGCTACTGGAACACCAGAAGACATTGTAGAAGTTGAAGCATCTTACACTGGTAAATACTTAAAACCAATTTTAGAACGAGATCGATCATAAACCAGGAGGGGTTATTTATGAACGAAGTACAATTAAAAATTTTAGACCTTATTGAAGGTGGGAAAATTACTGTTGATGAAGCGGTAAAATTACTTGATGCAACATCTCATAATCAAAAATCATCATCACCATTTGATAAGAAATCTAAAGAAAATGTTGAAAATTTATTTGAAGACTTATTAGATAAATTTAAGACAACTGCCAAATCAGGGAAAACTGAATTTGAAAAGAAGTTTAAGGATAATGAAGGAACAGGTCAAGATCCTATTCAACAATTAGATGAATCTTTAAGAAATGTCATTAGAAATTTCAATAAAAATAACGACCAAAATAAAGATATTTAAATTTATTCCCTAGAAACGATAAAACGTTTCTAGGGTTTTTATATTTGGAGAAACTGTTGTAATATTGATAATGATTGCAGTTAAGGTTAAAGTTCATTAGAATTAACATATATTAACCTAGAGGTGAACCCTATGATATCAAGTAGTAAATTAATAGAGCAATTTAATTTGGAAGTTATTGCCGGGAAAAATGGCTTACATCGTAAAATAACAGAAACGGATATATCACGTCCTGGTCTAGAAATGGCTGGGTATTTTTCACATTATTCATCAGATAGAATTCAAGTATTAGGCACAACTGAGTTGTCGTTTTATAATTTGTTGCCTGATGAAGAGAAAAAAGGTAGAATGGCTAAATTATGTAGACCTGAAACACCAGCTATTATTATCACACGAGGTCTAGATGCACCAGAAGAACTCGTTCAAAGTTGTAATGAAAATAATACACCACTTTTAAAAAGTGAGTCTTCAACGACTAAATTGATGGGACAAGTAACCGGATATTTAGAGCGTGAACTAGCACCTGAAACATCATTGCATGGCGTTCTCGTCGATGTTTATGGCGTAGGTGTATTAATTACAGGTGATAGTGGTGTCGGTAAAAGTGAAACGGCTTTAGAGCTTGTTAAGCGCGGTCACAGACTTGTTGCCGATGATAATGTTGAAATTAAAGAAATCAATAAAAACGAATTAATCGGTAAAGCACCGAAGATTATTGAACATTTACTTGAAATACGAGGTCTTGGTATTATCAACGTTATGACTTTATTTGGTGCGGGATCTATCTTGATGGAGAAAAGAATCAAGTTAAACATCAATTTAGAAACATGGAACAAAGAAAAAATATATGACAGAGTTGGATTGAATGAAGAAACTTTAAAAATCTTAGATTCAAAAATAACTAAAAAGACGATTCCTGTTAGACCTGGTAGAAACTTAGCAGTTATCATTGAAGTTGCTGCAATGAACTATCGATTAAACAACATGGGAATTAATACTGCTGAAGAGTTTAATAATCGTCTTAATGCAGAAATTTTGAAAAATGCACGTAAGGAGAATGAATAATGGAAGTGTTAGGCATTGATCCCGTAGCGATACAATTAGGGCCGCTAGCAATACGATGGTATGGTATTATCATTGCTTCCGGTATATTAATTGGATATCTAATCGCACAAAGAACTGCTAAAAAAGTTGGAATAAAAGAAGAATCACTTATTGATTTAATTATATGGTGTGTCGTAATGGCAATTATCTGTGCACGTATTTATTACGTAGCGTTTGAATGGGATTATTACAGTCAACATTTAGCAGAAATACCTCTTATAATGAATGGTGGTATAGCTATTCATGGTGGATTGATTGGTGCCTTTTTAACAGGGTTCATCATATGTCGTAAAAAGAATTTGTCATTCTTCCAAATGGTTGATATTGTCGCGCCAAGTATCATTTTGGCACAAGCAATTGGTAGATGGGGTAACTTTATGAATCAAGAAGCGCACGGTGGACCTGTTTCACGTAGTTTTCTTGAGAATTTACATATACCTGAATTTATCATTAACCATATGCAAATAGACGGTATTTATTATCAACCAACATTTTTATATGAATCCATTTGGAATATAGTTGGGTTTATCATTTTACTACTCATTAGACCTAACTTGAAAATTGGTGAGACATTCTTTGCTTATTTAATTTATTATTCAATTGGTAGATTTTATATAGAAGGTTTAAGAACGGATAGCTTGATGCTTACTGAACATTTAAGAATCGCTCAAGTTATTTCTATTGTGATAATTGTTGTTTCTATTATTTGTATTATTTATAGAAGAGTACGTTATAATCCGAAAAAATTCAGAGATGTTAAAGGTTATTATCATAACTAATGTGAAAGAAGTGTTTACGTGAGAGCATTAAAGACTAAAAAAGTAGATGGTGCGAATCCATTATGGAAAATGTATGAAACAGTACGTTTTATAAAAGTGTTTAAAAATGTTATTATCATTGAAATTAGTAGATATTTACCGAGTGTTAAATGGAAACATTTTCTCTACAGAAAAGGGCTTAAGATGAAAGTTGGTCAAAAGACAGCTTTCGCATTTAAAGCAACGCCTGATATTATGTATCCTGAACTTATCACTATCGGTAAAAACTGTGTAATAGGATATAATGCAACCATTCTATGTCATGAATATTTAGTCGAAGAATATAGAATTGGCCGTGTAAACATTGGAGATAATGTCTTAGTTGGTGCAAATGCCACTATACTTGCAGGCGTGAGTATAGGTGATAATGCTGTTATAGCAAGTGGTACAATCGTGACGAAAGATGTACCTAATGATATGATGGCATATGGCAATCCTATGGAACTTAAAAAAAGGCGGTGAGTCAGTCGTTGGGAGAAAATTCAAATGTCATACACGTAAAGTTTGATAAAGACTTCTATTATCATAAAGCAATGGAAAAAATGAGAGAGCAAGATTTCGGATATGCCGAGTCTTTATTTAAAAAAGCGCTTGAACTATCACCTAATGATTTTGTGATTATACCGCCTTATGCTGAATGTCTTGTAGAGCTAAATAAAAATACTCAAGCAGAAGAAATGATGTTCGATCAAATTGTGAAAGAAAATTTTGTGACAGATTATTATTTTTATTTAAGTCAAATGTATATAAAGACGAATGAACCTAATAAAGCATTTTTATTTGGGTTGAGATATGTAACAGAAGAGGACGACCAAGATTATTTTGAAGAAATGATTCAAATGTTTGAAGTAAAGTATAATGATCAAACAATTGTGGAAGAAGAAGCGGAAAGATTTGTGATTCAACATATTTTCCAATACTTATTTTCACATGGTAGGTTACAAGAAGCGAATGAATATATTGATAGACAACGTGCTAAATTACAAGAAGATAAACATATTATGAATTTAAAAGCGATGTCTATGTTATACAATAGTCAATATGACGAAGCGGAGATATTGTTACAAACGATATTGGAAGATAATCCTTCTGATATTTACGCTTTATGTCATATGACGTTATTGCTATACAACACGCAACAGCTAGAACGTTATGAGCAATATCTGAATCAATTAAGTAAATTACATCCTATTAATGATGAAGAATCTTTTAAATTGGGTGTTGTTCTAAGCTATTTAGGAAAGCATAAACCTTCTAATCAATTATTAGTGCCTCTTCTAAAAAAAGCACAAGCTGCTACGCCACAATTACACCACGCCTTAAGTTACAACTTCTATCATTTAGGATATTTAGATGAAGCGAAAAGACATTGGCAAAGATTTGAAGATAGTGTACAATATCATAGTCAATTGCCACCTTGGAAAATTGACGAACTGAAAGATATGTTAGACCGTCATGTATTACCTTTATTAAAAGACGAAGACTATCGATATAGATTATATGGCATCTTTTTATTAGGGCATATGAAACATAGGGAACTCGTTATGTCTCATGAAATATGGGAAGTTCTAGAAAGTTTACCAGACTATGAAAGGTTATATATAACGTATACTTTTCAAGATTTACATTTAAACAAGTTAGGCTTTATTGATAAAGGTATGAAGCTTATCGAACAATCTATATATCAAAAATATGGTAAAGAAATTTTTGTATCGTGGATTGAACATGCAGAAATGCTCATTGCAGATAATGAATCGATTGAACAAGTTGAACATTATGTTGCAGCATCAATTTATATTTACTTAAAGATGTTAAATAAAAAAATAACTAAAAAAGAGATTAAAGATACATTTCATATTACGACGTATCGCTTGAATAAAGCGATCAATGCTATTTTGAGCATATAGTTATGAATAGTAATGATTATGATGTACAATTCTACTGAATTAATAAGAGGAGGCAGTTTATAAATGACTACACAAGTAGATTATGATGTAATTATAGTTGGGGCAGGACCAGCAGGAATGACTGCTGCAGTGTATGCTTCAAGAGCAAATTTATCAACTGTAATGATAGAACGAGGTATGCCAGGTGGACAAATGGCAAACACTGAAGATGTAGAGAACTTCCCTGGCTTTGATTTAATAACAGGTCCAGACTTATCAACTAAAATGTTTACACATGCACAAAAATTTGGTGCTAAATATGAATATGGTGACATTAAAGAAATAGAAGATAAAGGTTCTTATAAAGTTGTAAATATGGGTGACAAAACATTAACAGCTCGTGCAATTATCATTGCAACTGGTGCAGAATACAAAAAAATAGGTGTACCAGGTGAACAAGAATTAGGTGGACGTGGTGTAAGTTACTGTGCAGTATGTGACGGTGCATTCTTTAAAGGGAAAAACTTATACGTAATCGGTGGCGGAGATTCAGCTGTCGAAGAAGGTATTTTCTTAACTAAATTTGCAGACAAAGTTACAATTGTTCACAGAAGAGACGAATTAAGAGCTCAAAAAATCATTCAAGACCGTGCATTTAAAAATGAAAAAATTGATTTCATTTGGAACACAACATTAAAAACAATTAATGAAAAAGATGGTAAAGTAGGATCAGTAACATTAGTTTCAACTGAAGATGGATCAGAGTCAGAACATCAAGCTGATGGTGTATTCATCTATATCGGTATGAAACCATTAACTAAACCATTTGAATCATTAGGTATTTTAAATGAAAATGGCTATATCGAAACAAATGATGAAATGGAAACTAAAGTACCAGGTGTATATGCAGCAGGCGATGTTCGTGAAAAAACATTACGTCAAATCGTTACAGCAACAGGTGACGGCAGTATCGCAGCACAAAATGCACAAGCATATATCGAATCATTAGAAGACGAAGAACAATTAATATAATTTGAGTAGTGAAGAGGCGAGGACACATGTCCCGCCTCTTTTTTTATGTGGATTTAGGGCGGATTGTGATTATCGGTAGGTCCGGATGTGGAAAATACGGACCGATACGGAAAATTATAGGTCCAGAAATGAGAAATATGGACCGATAAAAAAATTTACCGGTCCAGAAACGGAAAATATGGACCGATAAAAAAATTTACCGGTCCAGAAACGGAAAATATGGACCGATAAATAAAATTACCGGTCCAGAAACGAGAAATATGGACCGATAAAATAAATTACCGGTCCAGAAACGAGAAATATGGACCGATAAAATAAATTACCGGTCCAGAAATGGAAAATATGGACCGATAAAAATAATTACCGGTCCAGAAACGAGAAATATGGACCGATAAAAAAATTTACCGACCCGAAAACGAAACATCAATATAATCGACGCTATTTCATAAGTGATTACTACCTTAATATTACGGGAAAGATACACTAGTATTGGCCATTTATTTAATGTTTTTTGTGGTGTAATCATGTAAGATAAAAGTATATATGATCGTTAAAGGAGAACTGTTATGCAACCTATCGACAAAACTAATGTAAAAAATGAACTTCTCGTGGTTACAGGAATGTCCGGTGCGGGTAAATCAGTCGCACTACAAGCTTTAGAAGATTTAGGATATTTTTGTGTTGATAATCTACCGCCTATATTATTGCAAAAATTTGTTGATTTAATGGATCAGGGTAATCCTTCTTTATCAAAAGTTGCAATTGGTATCGATTTAAGAGGTAAGGATTTCTTTGGAAATTTAAGAGATGAATTAGATTATATACAAAGTGAGAAAAAAGTAGTAGTAGATATTTTGTTTTTAGAAGCGAGCGATAAAAAATTAATTTCTAGATATAAAGAAACAAGAAGAACACATCCTTTAAGTGAGGAAGGTAGTTTATTATCTGCAATTGAAAGAGAAAGATCTTTATTAAGTGATATTAAAGGTATCAGTAACTTTGTGATTGATACGACTGAAAAGAAACCTAAAGAATTGAAACAAGAACTTGTAGAAGCATTTGAAGAAGATCCTTCTACAACATTTCAAGTAAGAGTGATGAGCTTTGGATTCAAACATGGTATGCCTATCGATGCAGATATAGTTTTTGATGTACGATTTTTGCCAAATCCATATTATGTTGAAGAGTTAAGACCTATGACTGGTCTCGACGATGAAGTTTATCAATATGTTATGAAATGGAAAGAGACGAATACATTTTATAAAAAGTTTAGTGATCTGTTAATGTTTATGTTGCCAGGTTATAAGAAAGAAGGGAAATCCCAATTGACGATTGCAATCGGTTGTACGGGTGGTCAACATAGATCTGTAGCACTTGCAAAACGTTTAGGGGAAGATATTAAAGAGAACTTTGACTATGTTGTGTATACATCACATCGCGATGCACATATTGAAAGTAAGCCAAGAACATGAAAAGATTAAAAGTCGTCTTAATTGGCGGAGGAACCGGTCTTTCTGTATTAGCAAGAGGGTTAAAGGAATATCCAATAGATATTACCGCCATTGTAACTGTAGCAGATGATGGTGGTAGTACTGGTAAAATTCGTGATGTGATGGATATACCTGCCCCTGGCGATATCAGAAACGTATTAGCAGCACTTAGTGACACAGAACCAATGCTTGAAAAGTTATTCCAATATCGTTTTGAAGAAGAAGAACTTGGCAGTCATTCAATCGGAAATTTATTGTTAGCAGCCATGACAAATATTACGGATGATTTTGGACATGCTGTAAAAGAATTAAGTAAGCTATTGAATATTAAAGGGCAAGTCATTCCATCAACAACGAGAAGTGTTGTGCTGAATGCAGTTATGTCAGATGGTGAAATCATTGTCGGAGAATCTAAAATTCCTAAGACAGATAAGAAAATTGAAAAAGTATTTTTAACCCCTCAAGATATTGAACCGATGAAAGAAGCAATAGATGCAATTGAAGAAGCGGATTTAATTGTAATGGGACCAGGTTCTTTATATACAAGTATAATGCCTAATTTAATTTTGAATAAAGTTAAAGATGCAATTGTTAATACTGAAGCGGAAAGATTATATGTATGTAACCTTATGACTCAAAAAGGTGAAACAACAGGTTATTCAGTAAGTGACCATGTTAAAGCTATTCATGACCATGTAGGCGCATCATTTATTGACTTTGTAATATGTCAAAATAAGCGTTTCGATAAAGATATCTTATTAAGATATGAACAAGAAGAAGCTAAACAAGTTGAATTTGATGGTGAGAAATTAAAAGAAATGGGTGTACAGTGTATTCATGATAATGAATTAGTAAGTATCACACCTCATCAATACATTAGACATAACAATAAAGTGTTGGCACAACTCATTTACGAAATAGCCTTAAGAGAAATCAGTACAATTCAATATAAGAAAGATAAATAATTGTATACTCAAGAGAAAACAGACAAACGAAAATAATGATTTTTAATGAAGCAAATGAGACACTCATTCATGTCCAATTTGCTTCATTTTTTTATGGAAATCGAGTAATATAAATGTAAGGGTTTTCAATTCGGGGTGATGGGTCATGAAAAGTGTTCAAATATTAATGGTGATATTAGGTTGTATATTTTTACTCATAGGTTTAATCGCAAATCAGCAGATAGGTATTTCATTTTTAATCATTGGTTTGGCGATGATTTTATTTGGAGTTATTAAAGAACCTTCAAGTAAAACATAAAAAGTTCAAGTTTAAAAACTTGATACGCCCGGCTATTCCATGTAATATGAAATAGATGCAAAACGTATGATATGTCTTTTGGCATATCATTATTTTTATGTGCGTATAAACTAAGAAAGGATGATCTGCTGTGAGCTTTGCTTCAGAAATGAAAAATGAATTAACAAGAATTGAAGTAGATGATTGTTGCGCCAAGGCAGAACTTTCAGCTTTGATTAGGATGAACGGTAATTTAAGCATATCTAATCAGCAATTTGTTATAAATGTACAAACTGAAAATGCAGCGATAGCACGTCGAATATTTTCATTAATAAAAAAATGCTTCGGTGTTGAAGTTGAATTATTAGTGAGAAAGAAAATGAAACTTAAGAAAAATAATATATATATTAGTCGAATAAAAGTAAAAGCTAAAGAAATATTAGATGAGCTTGGTATTTTACAAGATGGCATGTTTAAACATGAAATAGATAAAGATATTTTACAAAAAGATTGTTGTAAAAGAAGTTATTTAAGAGGTGCATTTCTAGCAGGGGGTTCTGTTAATAATCCGGAGACTTCTTCTTATCATCTTGAAATCTTTTCATTATACGAAGAACATTCAGCAGATTTAACCGCACTCATGAATCAATTTGATTTAAATGCTAAATTATTAGAGCGCAAAAAAGGGTTTATCAGTTATTTGAAAGAAGCTGAAAAGATTTCCGATTTCTTAAGTTTGATAGGTGGCTATCAAGCACTCTTGAAGTTTGAAGATGTAAGAATTATTCGGGATATGAGAAATTCAGTTAACCGACTAGTCAATTGTGAGACGGCTAACTTGAATAAAACAGTTAGCGCCGCAATGAAACAAGTTGAGAGCATTCAGCTCATCGATAAAGAAATTGGTATCGATAACTTGCCAGATCGTTTAAGAGAAGTTGCAAGACTTAGAATAGATAATCAAGATGTGTCAATTAAAGAATTAGGCGAAATGGTAAGCACAGGTAAAATATCTAAATCAGGTATTAATCATAGATTACGTAAATTAAATGAGATGGCTGAAAAAATTAGAAACGGCGAGACAATTCAACAATAAAAAAAGCACCTGGGACAATTCATGTCTCAGGTGCTTCTTTATTAATATAATTTATTTAATATCTTCTGGATGCATAACATCATCGATTAAACCATATTCTTTAGCTTCTTCAGCTGTTAAGAAGTTATCACGATCAGTGTCTTTTTCAATTTTTTCAATTGGTTGTCCAGTTCTTTCAGATAAAATTTTATTTAATTTCTCACGTGTACGTAAAATATGACGAGCTGCAATTTCAATTTCAGTAGCTTGTCCTTGTGCACCGCCAAGTGGTTGGTGAATCATAACTTCACTATTTGGTAATGCATAACGTTTACCTTTAGCACCAGCTGCTAGTAGGAATGAACCCATAGATGCTGCCATACCGATACAAATAGTTTGAACATCAGGTTTGATGTGTTGGATTGTATCGTAAATCGCAAATCCTGCTGTTACACTACCGCCCGGAGAGTTGATATATAAGTAAATATCTTTCTCAGAATCTTGAGCTTGTAAGAATAGTAATTGTGAAACGATTGAGTTAGCTACATTGTCATCGATAGCTGACCCTAACATAATAATGCGGTCTTTCAATAAACGTGAATAAATATCATAAGCGCGTTCTCCGCGGTTTGTTGTTTCAATAACTGTTGGTATTAAATTCATCAGTTAATCCTCCTTTGAATATCTTAATGACCATATCATACACTACAAAGTCAAACATGGTCAAAAAATATGACCTACTGATGAATATTATAACTTAAATAGCTGATTTATACACTGGGAATTTGTGATATGAGTTGTCAATGTTAGCATAAATGATATAATAGTTTCCGTAATCAACGAGCTGTGTGCAGTGAATTTGTGTGACTTCTATATTAAAATAGTCACATCTTTTTCTGATGAAATACTCCCTTTGAGTTGTATTCATTTTGCTTCACTCCTTAATAGTTGATAATTCTATTATATCGACAATATATTAAGTAGATATAAAGTATTTATTAAGACTTATCTCTCCGTAGTGTAACGGATAACACGCAAGATTCCGGTTCTTGAAATGGGCGTTCGATTCGTCTCGGGGAGGCTTACTTTGTAAAGGATGATTTGGATGACAATTAAATTTTATGTTGGAACAAATTGTGGTTTATGTGAAGATGCTAAGATTCAAATTGAATTTTTTAAAGAATCGTACGATCATGAAATAAAAATAGATACTATTAATATCGAAGAAGATGATACATTAATTGAAAAATATATGTTAAGAATTCCAGTTGTTGAATATGATGGACAAGTTCTACAAGAAGGAAATATTGATTTCATCACATTGACAGAGGCATATAATCAATTGAAATAATAGGAAACGCTTTTAACTTGCATTCTATATATAAGGGGTGTATTATAAAACTGTAAACAGATATTATTTTTTTGACCCGCATGGGACGAAAAACGTCTAACCCAGGTTAGATATTGCCCATCTGTTAATCTTTGAGGAGGCGACTTGTTTATGGAAGATTTACTAAAAGTACAACATAGACTAGTTCCTGATTTGATTGACAAGATGTATCGACGCTTTAATATTTTATCGACAATCGAGAAGAAGCAGCCTATAGGTCGAAGAACGTTGAGTGATGTTATGAATGTCACTGAACGGGTATTGAGAACTGAGATAGAAATTTTAAAACAACAAGATTTAATCAGCGTTCGGTCAACTGGTATGAAATTGACTGAAACAGGCGAGCAAACGCTTGATTCTTTATCACATTATTTAACACTTTATTCTAGTTTTAATCATATTGAAGAAGAAATTTTTAATCGATATGGTGTGAAAACTCATATAGTGAGAGGTAATTCGGATTTAGATGAGATGGTTAAAGCAGAAATGGGTAATGTTACTGCTGAATTACTAGAACAGTCATTATACGATCATGCTTCAGTATCAGTAACTGGTGGTTCAACAATGGCAAGAGTGAGTGAGTCATTACATCCATTAGATAAAGACATTTTGTTCACGCCAGCGCGTGGTGGTTTGGGTGAAAACGTTGTGTTTCAAGCGAATACAATTTGCGCAAGTATGGCAAATCGTACAGGTGGGTCATATAAAGTCTTGTATGTTCCAGACCAAGTGAGTGAAAGTTCATACGAAACTTTGCTGAAAGAACCTGCAGTTATTGAGGTGCTAGATGCAATACGTCGTTCAGATTTTATTATTCACGGTATTGGTGATGCGCTGAAGATGGCGGAAAGAAGGAAGACTTCTGAAGAAGTATTAAGCCAATTGAAACATCATCATGCTGTCGGAGAAGCTTTTGGTTATTATTTCAATGACAAAGGTGAGGTCGTGCATCGTGTTAAGACAATCGGTTTGCAACTAGAAGACTTAACAACAAAGACAAACATTTTTGCAGTAGCAGGTGGGACATCTAAAGCAGAAGCGATAAAAGCTTATCTTGAGATTGCGCCAAAGAATACAATTCTTATCACTGATGAAGGTGCTGCAAAAGCAATAATCAATTTGGAATAAAAGGTTATTTAACCTTTTTGAATAAAAAATAAAAAGGAGGCCATCATAATGGCAACTAAAGTAGCAATTAATGGTTTTGGTAGAATAGGTCGTTTAGCATTTAGAAGATTACAAGAAGTTGAAAATATCGAAGTAGTAGCAATCAACGATTTAACAGATGACGCAATGTTAGCTCATTTATTAAAATATGATTCAACACAAGGTCGTTTCAAAGACGAAGTAGAAGTTATCGAAGGCGGATTCCGCGTAAACGGTAGAGAAATCAAAACTTTCGAAAATCCTAACCCTAAAGAATTACCATGGGGCGATTTAGATATCGATGTAGTATTAGAATGTACTGGTTTCTTCGCTGACAAAGACAAAGCTTCAGCTCACATCGAAGCAGGTGCTAAAAAAGTATTAATTTCAGCTCCAGCATCAGGTGACTTAAAAACTATCGTTTATAACGTTAACCATGACGAATTAGACGGATCTGAAGAAATCGTTTCAGGTGCATCTTGTACAACTAACTGTTTAGCTCCAATGGCTAAAGTATTAAATGATGAATTCGGTATCGTTGAAGGTTTAATGATGACAATTCACGCTTACACTGGTGACCAAAATACTTTAGATGCTCCACATGCTAAAGGTGACTTCCGTCGTGCTCGTGCAGCTGCTCAAAACATCGTACCTAACTCAACTGGTGCTGCTAAAGCAATCGGTTTAGTAATCCCAGAATTAAAAGGTAAATTAGATGGATCAGCTCAACGTGTTCCAGTAGCAACTGGTTCAGTAACAGAATTAACAGCTGTATTAGACAAAGAAGTTTCAGTTGAAGAAATCAATGCAGCAATGAAAAATGCTACAAATGATTCATTCGGTTACACTGAAGACGAAATCGTATCTTCTGATATCATTGGTATCACTTACGGTTCATTATTCGATGCAACTCAAACTCGTGTTATGACAGTTGGAGATCGTCAATTAGTTAAAACTGTATCTTGGTATGACAATGAAATGTCTTACACTTCACAATTAGTTCGTACTTTAGAATATTTAGCAGCTCAAGCTAACAAATAATTTAAATAATTGAACTAAATAGGTTATGCTTATGAGTAAGCGGGGAGCACAACGCTTCTCCGCTTATTTTTAATCGTAAAGTATTTTCTATTATCTAGAGGAGGAAGACAAGTCATGGCAAAGAAGAATGTTAAAGACGTAGAATTAAAAGGTAAAAAAGTACTTGTAAGAGCAGATTTTAATGTACCAATGAAAGATGGTGCAATTACAAACGATAACAGAATCGTTCAAGCGCTTCCTACAATAAAATACATTATCGAACAAGGCGGTAAAGTTATTTTATTCTCACATTTAGGTAAAGTGAAAACTGAAGAAGATAAAAAAGGATTGTCACTTAAACCAGTAGCAGAACGCTTAAGTGAATTATTAAATAAAGAAGTAAGATTCGTACCAGAAACTCGTGGTGAAGCGTTAGAAAGCGCAATCGACGGATTATCTGAAGGCGATGTATTAGTATTTGAAAATACACGTTTTGAAGATGTTGATGGTAAAAAAGAATCTAAAAATGATCCTGAATTAGGTAAATACTGGGCTTCATTAGGTGATGTATTTATCAATGATGCATTCGGTACAGCTCACCGTGAACATGCGTCTAACGTAGGTATTGCATCTAATATTGAAACAGCATCAGGTTTCTTAATGGATAAAGAAATTAAATTTATCGGCGGCGTTGTAAGTGAACCTGAACGTCCTTTAGTAGCAATTTTAGGTGGCGCGAAAGTGTCTGATAAAATTGGTGTTATCGAAAACTTATTAACAATTGCTGATAAAGTTATCATCGGTGGAGGAATGGCTTATACATTCTTCAAAGCACAAGGTAAAGAAATCGGCTTATCACTTCTTGAAGAAGACAAAGTAGATTTTGCTAAAGATTTACTTGAACGTGCTGGCGATAAAATTATTTTACCGGTTGATTGTAAAGTAGCTAAAGAATTTTCAAATGACGCTGAAATTACAGTTGTTTCTGCTGATGAAATTCCTACTGATCAAGAAGCAATGGATATCGGTCCTAAATCAGTTGAAGTATTTAGTGAAGCTCTACAAGGTTCAAATACAGTTGTTTGGAATGGTCCAATGGGCGTATTCGAATTTAGTAACTTTGCACAAGGTACAATTGGCGTATGTAAAGCAATTGCTAACTTAAAAGATGCTACAACAATTATCGGTGGTGGAGATTCAGCTGCAGCAGCGATGGACTTAGGATTTGCTGATGATTTCACACACATTTCTACAGGTGGCGGAGCTTCTCTAGAATATCTAGAAGGTAAAGCATTACCAGGTATCGAAGCAATTTCTGAAAAATAATCATAAAAGGAGTTTATATATCATGAGAAAACCAATTATCGCAGGTAACTGGAAAATGAATAAAACAGTTCAAGAAGCAAAAGACTTTGTTAATGAACTTCCAGCATTACCAGATACTAATGAGGTAGATTCAGTAATTTGTGCACCAACTTTACAATTAGATGCACTTGTTAACTTAACTAAAGAAGGCGTAACACAAGGCTTACAAATTGGTGCGCAAAATGCATACTTTGAAGATAATGGTGCTTTCACTGGTGAAACATCTCCAGCAGCACTTGAAGATTTAGGTGTTAAGTATGTCGTTTTAGGACATTCTGAACGTCGTGAATACTTCCACGAAACTGACGAAGATGTTAATAAAAAAGCATTAGCTGTATTTTCTCATAATATGACACCAATTATTTGTGTTGGTGAAACATTAGAAGAAAGAGAAGCAGGTAAAGCTGAATCAGTAGTAGGTGGTCAAGTTGAAGCAGCACTTAAAGGTTTCACAGAAGATCAAGTTAAAGCGACAGTAATCGCTTATGAACCTATCTGGGCAATTGGTACTGGTAAATCTTCAACTTCTGAAGATGCTAACCAAATGTGTGCACACGTACGTAACGTTGTTGCAGGTGCTTTCTCTCAAGAAGCTGCTGATGCTTTACGTGTACAATACGGTGGTAGTGTTAAACCAGAAAACATTAAAGAATATATGGCTCAATCAGATATCGATGGCGCATTAGTTGGCGGCGCTTCATTAAAAGTTGATTCATTCGTAGCATTATTAGAAGGTGCTAAATAATGGCTAAACAACCAACAGCACTTATCATTCTTGATGGTTTTGCTAATCGTGAAGAAGAGCATGGTAATGCGGTAAAACAAGCCAACAAACCAAATTTTGATAGATATTACAACAAATATCCACATAACGAATTATCAGCATGTGGTTTAGATGTAGGTCTACCAGAAGGTCAAATGGGTAACTCTGAAGTAGGTCACTTAAACATTGGTGCAGGAAGAATTGTTTATCAAAGTTTAACTAGAATCAATAAATCAATTGAAGATGGCGATTTCTTTGAAATTGACGCACTTAAACAAGCAATGGATCACGTTGTAAAAAATGATTCAACGCTACATTTAATGGGACTTTTATCAGATGGTGGTGTTCACAGTCACTACAAACATCTATTTGCACTATTAGAATTAGCCAAAAAACAAGGTGTTAAAAAAGTTTATGTTCACGGATTCTTAGACGGACGTGACGTTGATCAAAAATCAGCACTTAAATATATTGAAGAAACTGAAAATAAATTTAAAGAGCTAGGTATTGGTCAATTCGCTTCTATATCAGGTCGTTATTACGCTATGGATAGAGATAAACGTTGGGATCGTGAAGAAAAAGCTTACGATGCAATGTCTAATGGCGTTGGACCTGTATATGCAACTGCAGTTGAAGGTGTAGAAGCTAATTATCAAGAAGGTCTAACAGATGAATTTGTTGTTCCATTTATCGTTAAAGACGAAGAAAAAGGTGTAGAAAACACTGGCGTAAATAGCCATGACGCTATGGTATTCTTTAACTTCCGTCCAGATAGAGCAGCTCAACTTAGTCAAGTATATACAAATGAAAAATTTGAAGGTTTTGAAATTAAACGTAAACTAGATGATTTATTCTTTGTTACTTTTACAAACTATAGTGATGATGTTATTGCCGAAGTTGCTTTTAAACCAGTTGATATCAAAAATACAATCGGTGAAGTAGCTGAGAAAAATAATTTAAATCAATTAAGAATTGCTGAAACAGAAAAATTCCCTCATGTTACTTATTTCATGAGCGGTGGTAATCATGCAGAGTTTAAAGGTGAAAGAAGAGTATTAATCGATTCACCAAAAGTTGCAACATACGACTTAAAACCTGAAATGAGTGCATATGAAGTAAAAGATGCTTTAATCAGTGAGTTAGAAAAAGGTGATTTAGATTTAATTATCTTAAACTTTGCGAACCCTGATATGGTTGGTCATAGTGGTATGCTTGAACCAACAATTAAAGCAATTGAAGCAGTAGATGAATGTTTAGGTGAAGTTGTTGATAAAATTTTATCAATGAATGGTACAGCTATCATTACAGCAGACCATGGTAACTCTGATGAAGTGTTAACAGATGACGAATCACCTATGACAACTCATACAACAAACCCTGTTCCTGTTATTGTGACAAAAGAAGGGGTAGAAGTAAGAAGTGGAGGTCGCTTAGCAGACTTAGCACCAACACTTATAGACTTACTTGGAGTAGAAAAACCAGAAGATATGACTGGTGAATCATTAATTAAATAATAAATTATAAATTTATAAAGGAGTTTTAATTATGCCAATTATTACAGATATTTATGCACGCGAAGTATTAGACTCTCGTGGTAATCCAACAGTAGAAGTAGAAGTATTAACTGAAAGCGGTGCTTTTGGTAGAGCTTTAGTACCATCAGGTGCTTCAACAGGTGAATATGAAGCAGTAGAATTACGTGACGGAGACAAAGATCGTTACTTAGGTAAAGGTGTTCTTAAAGCTGTAGAAAACGTTAACGAAATCATCGCACCTGAAATCATTGAAGGTGAATTCTCAGTATTAGAACAAGTTTCTATCGACAAATTAATGATCGCTTTAGACGGTACACCAAACAAAGCTAAATTAGGTGCTAATGCTATCTTAGGTGTTTCTATCGCAGTAGCTCGTGCTGCAGCTGACTTCTTAGGTCAACCATTATACAAATATCTTGGTGGATTCAATGGTGTTCAATTACCAGTACCAATGATGAACATTGTTAACGGTGGTTCTCACTCAGACGCACCAATCGCATTCCAAGAATTCATGATCTTACCAGTAGGTGCTGAATCATTCAAAGAAGCTTTACGTTGGGGAGCAGAAATCTTCCATAACTTAGCTAAAATTTTAAAATCTCGTGGTTTAGTAACTGCAGTAGGTGACGAAGGTGGTTTCGCTCCTAAATTTGAAGGTACTGAAGACGGTGTTGAAACAATTTTAGAAGCAATCAAAGCAGTTGGTTTAGAACCAGGTAAAGATGTATTCTTAGGATTCGACTGTGCAGCATCAGAATTCTACGAAAACGGCGTATATGACTATGCTAAATTCGAAGGTGAAAATGGTGCTAAACGTTCTTCTGAAGAACAAGTAGACTTCCTTGAAGAATTAGTGAACAAATACCCAATCATCACTATCGAAGACGGTATGGATGAAAACGACTGGGACGGCTGGAAACTTCTTACTGACCGTATCGGCGACCGCGTACAATTAGTAGGTGACGATTTATTCGTAACAAACACTGAAAAATTATCTGAAGGTATCGAAAAAGGTATCGGTAACTCAATCTTAATCAAAGTTAACCAAATCGGTACTTTAACAGAAACATTCGAAGCAATCGAAATGGCTCAAAAAGCTGGTTACACTGCAGTTGTATCACACCGTTCAGGTGAAACAGAAGATACTACAATCTCTGATATCGCAGTAGCAACTAACGCTGGCCAAATCAAAACAGGTTCATTATCAAGAACTGACCGTATTGCTAAATACAACCAATTATTACGTATCGAAGATGAATTATTCGAAACAGGTAAATTCGAAGGAATCAAAGCTTTCTATAACTTATCAAAATAATTGAGCATATAAATAAAAATGGTTCACATAAAGCCCAAAAGATGTTGTCACATCTTTTGGGCTTTTTATAATTGTTATAGAAATTTTGGTAGGTAAGGTAGGAAGGTGTTTGGTGGAGTGGTTGGGTGAGTATCGGAGTATCGGGAGATGTGAGTTAAAGAGGCAGTAAACACACGAGATTGAAGAAGATGTGAGTTAAAGATGTAGTAAACACACGAGATTGAAGAAGATGTGAGTTAAAGGTGGAGTAAACTCACGAGATTGGAGAAGATGTGAGTTAAAGAGGTAATAAACACACGAGATTGGAAAAGATGTGAGTTAAAGAGGTAATAAATACACAAGATTGGAGAAGATGTGAGTTAAAGAGGTAATAAACTCACGAGATTGAAAAAGATGTGAGTTAAAGAGGTAGTAAACTCACGAGATTGAAGAAGATGTGAATTAAAGAGGTAGTAAACTCACGAGATTGAAGAAGATGTGAGTTAAAGAGGTAGTAAACTCACGAGATTGAAGAAGATGTGAGTTAAAGAGGTAGTAAACTCACATCTTTTCAAAAATAATATGATTTTTTAGGAATGAACATTTTTGATTACTTAAAAAATTGACTAGTCATGGCTTAACTACCTAATAAAGCCAAGAGATAGCCCAAGTCGTAGCTTAACTTCTAACTTAAGCCAAGAGATGGCCCAAGTCGTAGCTTAACTTCTAACTTAAGCCAAGAGATGGTCCAAGTCATAGCTTAACTCCTGAATAAAGCCAAGAGATTGCATAACTCGTAGCTTAACTCCTGAATAAAGCCAAGAGATAGCCCAAGTCGTAGCTTAACTTTTGAATAAAGCCAAGAGATAGCCCAAGTCGTAGCTTAACTACTGAATAAAGCCAAGAGATCACTCAAGTCGTAGCTTAACTTCTGAATAAAGCCAAGAGATAGCCCAAGTCGTAGCTTAACTTCTAACTTAAGCCAAGAGATCACCCAAATTGTATCCTCACATCAAATAAAGCCAAGAAATCCTACTCTACACAATTAAATCCCACACTACACATTTAAACCTTACACACTATATACCTCCCATCTCCCACAATCACATTACCAAACAAATTCTTTAACGCTTTAAATCAATACTATTTTATCATTTCATTCTATTTGAAAATGTTCTATAATAGAGGCAATGAATTTTATAGGAGGATCATAATGACGATTAATTTAAAAAGTGCAAAATCACCTTGGTCTAGTTTAGATGGTGTGGATCAATTATCTCTTCATCCTATTAAAGAAGCATTTAATAAAGAAGTCATGATTCCGGGTAGTAAGAGTGTAACGAATCGTGCTTTTATTTTGGCTGGTTTTAGTAAGGGTACTTCTAAATTATCTGGATACTTAAAGAGTGATGACACATACTGGTGTATGGAAACAATTAAAAAACTAGGTGCTACTGTTGAAGCTGTAGGTGATGAACTTCATATTACAGGTATTAATCGTTCAGAGTTACCTGAGAAACAACAAGTATTTATTGGTTCTGCTGGTACGACTGCTCGATTCTTACCAGGTATTTTAGGAACTCAAGAGAAAAGTGAAATCACTATTACTTCAACTGAACAACTTGCTGGTAGACCTCACAAGACTTTACATGATGCGTTAAAACAATTAGGTGTTCAATTAACGTATCTTGAAAAAGAAGGTCAGTTACCTGTAACTATAAAAGGTGCACCGGAAACGGGCGGAAAAGTTTCAATTGCTGGTAATCAATCTAGCCAATTTATTAGTGGTTTATTAATGGCGGCACCTTTATTTAACAAACCAACTGAAATAGAACTTACGACTAAGATAGTTCAAAGTGCTTATGTGGATATTACAATTGAAATGATGAAACAATTTGGCATACATGTAGATGTATCAGAGGATTACACACATATGAAAGTAGAACAAGGTGAGTATGAAGCAGCTACTTTACCATTAGAAGCTGACTTATCTACAGCATGCTATTTCATGGCATTAGCAGCACTTAATAAGTCTACGATTAAAATTAAACATTTAAATATGGAAAGTCATCAACCTGATTTAGAAGTTGTCGATATTCTTGAAAGAATGGGTGCAACTGTTGAAAAAGGTCCTGATTATGTTGTCATTTCTGGTCCTGAACAATTAAAAGGGAACTTAACAATTGATATGAATGCTTGCTCAGACCAAGCTTTAACAATTGGCAGTTTAGCTGTATTTGCTGATGGTCCAATCACAATTACAGGTGTAGAACATATACGTCATCATGAATGTAATCGTGTATCTGCATTAACAGATAGTTTAACAAAATTAGGTATTGAAGTTACTGAACATCAAGATGGTTGGACTATTACGCCAGGTGATGTAAAGGCAGCAACTCTAGATACTTATGATGATCACCGTGTTGCAATGTCATTAAGTTTAATGGGTACTAAAGTTGATGGGATTAAATTATTAGATCCTTCATGTGTATCAAAGACTTGCCCAACATATTTTGAAATGTTAGCATCGTTAGGTATATCGGTTGAGTATCATTAATGAAAACTTGAGTGCATATTGTAAATATGCTATAATGCTACTGTTATAATAGACAGGAGGACCGAGTCCATGCATACATTTTTAATCGTCTTATTAATCATCGTTTGTATTGCATTGATTACCGTCGTATTACTTCAAGAAGGTAAAAGTACTGGTTTATCTGGTGCAATTAGTGGCGGAGCAGAACAATTATTTGGAAAACAAAAACAACGTGGAATAGATTTAATTTTACACAGAGTTACAATTATTTTAGCAATTTTATTTTTCTTATTAATGTTAGCAATTACTTACTTCAAAATGTAGTGGTCCGACTGTATTGTCGGACTTTTTTATTTATATACAAGTAAAAAAACGATACAATAGAACTAGATTATGTTAAAGGATGGTCATTCATGAGAATTCAATTACCTAAACCTTTCTTTTTTGAAGAAGGAAAAAGAGCAGTATTACTTTTACATGGATTTACAGGTAATTCATCAGATGTTAGACAATTAGGACGTTACTTACAGAAAAAAGGGTATACATCATATGCTCCGCATTATGAAGGTCATGGTAGACCACCTGAAGAAATTTTGGAATCAAGTCCATATGTATGGTTTAAAGACTGTTTAGATGCATATGATTTTTTAGAAGAAAAAGGATATACTGAAATAGCAGTAGCTGGATTATCATTAGGTGGCGTCTTTAGTTTAAAATTAAGTTTAAACAGAGATGTAAAAGGTATTGTAACAATGTGCTCACCTATGTATATAAAAACTGAAGGCACGATGTTTGAAGGTGTGTTAGATTATGCTAGAGAATTTAAAAAGTATGAAGGCAAAACACCTAAACAAATTGAAGAAGAAATGAAACATTTTCATCCTACGAATACTTTGAAAGATTTACAAGAAACAATTCAAAGTGTGAGAGATCAAGTAGACGAAGTATTTGATCCATTGTTTGTTGTACAAGGTAGACTAGATGAAATGATTAACCCTGATTCAGCTAATATTATTTATAATGAATCATCTTCTGATGACAAAAATATTAAATGGTATGAAGAATCTGGTCATGTTATAACAATCGGACAAGAAAAAGAACAAGTATTTGAAGACGTGTATCAATTCTTAGAATCATTAGATTGGTCCGAGTAAGACACACATAATATAAACGAGAAAGGAGGCCCACTATGAATCTAAGAGAAGAAGTTGAAGAAATCATCAATGATAAAGAATACAGTCCTATGACCGTAAGTGAATTTCAAGATGCAATGGGACTTAGTAATGCTGATTCATTTAAAGAATTAATTAAAGTTCTAGTTGATTTAGAACAAACGGGTCAACTAGAAAGAACAAAAACGGATAGATATAAGAAGAAAAGTAAGAAATCAGACCTTGTAAAAGGTACTTTAAGTCAACACAAAAAAGGATTTGCCTTTTTAAGACCTGAAGATGACACAATAGAAGACATCTTTATCCCACCTAATCAAATTAATAAAGCGATGGATGGCGATGAAGTATTAGTAGAAGTTGTGCCATCTCGTGGAGATCATAAAGGTAAGATTGAAGGTAGAGTTAAAGCAATTACGACACGTAATATTACGCAAGTCGTTGGTACTTATACAGAAGCGAAACATTTCGGTTTCGTGTTACCTGATGATAAACGTATTACACAAGATATCTTTATCCCTAAAGGTAAAAATCTTGGTGCAATTGAAGGTCATAAAGTATTAGTAGAAATTACAGAGTATGCCGATGGTACGCATAATCCAGAAGGTCATGTTAAAGCGATTCTAGGTCATAAGAATGATCCAGGTGTCGATATTTTATCTATCATATATCAACATGGTATTAATATTGAATTTCCTGACAATGTTATTCAAGAAGCTGAAAATGTACCAGATCAAATTAGTCCAGACGAAATTAAAGGTAGAAGAGATTTAAGAGATGAACTTACAATCACGATAGATGGTGCAGACGCAAAAGATTTAGATGACGCTGTCTCTGTAAAAGCTTTAGACAATGGCTTAACAGAACTTACAGTTAGTATTGCTGATGTCAGCTACTATGTAACAGAAAATAGTGAGTTAGACAAAGAAGCATATGACAGAGCAACAAGTGTATATCTTGTCGATAGAGTAATACCTATGATTCCGCATAGATTAAGTAATGGTATTTGTTCATTAAACCCTCATGAAGATAGATTAACATTGAGTTGTAGAATGGAAATAGATCAACAAGGTGAAGTCATCAGACATGATATCTTTGAAAGTGTTATTCACTCAGATTATAGAATGACATATTCAGATGTAAATGCCATTATTGAAAATGAAGATCAAGACATTCGTGAAAAGTATTCAGAAATCACACCAATGCTTGATTTAGCACAACAACTATCAAAACAATTAATCGCTAAACGTAAAAGACGTGGGGAAATTGATTTTGATATTAAAGAAGCACAAGTATTGGTAGATGAAGATGGTATACCTACAGACATTAAAGTGAGAGAAAGAAATGATGCAGAACGATTAATTGAAAGCTTTATGTTATCTGCTAACGAAACAATTGCTGAACACTTTAGTAAACTCGAAGTGCCATTTATCTATCGTGTCCATGAGAATCCAAAAGCAGAAAGATTAAACCAATTCTTTGAATTTATTTCAAACTTTGGACTTGCTGTTAAAGGTTCAAGTGAAGACATACACCCTGCAACATTACAGAAAATTGTAGAAGAAGTTGCTGGACAGAAAGAAGAAATGGTTATTTCTACTTTAATGTTAAGAAGTATGCAACAAGCTAGATATAGTGAAGATAATTTAGGTCATTTTGGCTTGTCAGCAGATTACTATACACATTTCACATCTCCAATCAGAAGATATCCTGACTTGATTGTGCATAGATTAATTCGTAAATATTTAATTGAAAAATCTATGAACAGTAAACAAATTAGACATTGGGAAAAAATGTTGCCAGACATCGCTGACCATACATCAAAACGTGAGCGAAGAGCAATTGACGCTGAACGTGATACAGATGACTTGAAGAAGTCAGAGTATATGATTCAACACGTCGGAGAAGTGTTTACAGGTATTATCAGTTCAGTAGCGAACTTTGGTATGTTTGTAGAGCTAGAGAACACAATTGAAGGTATGGTGCATATCTCTAACTTAACAGATGACTATTACAACTTTGATGAGCGTAATATGGCCATTATAGGTGAGCGCCAAGCTAAAGTATTTAGAATTGGTGACAAAGTCGAAGTTAAAGTAATTAATGTTAACGTTGATGAGCGTATGATTGATTTTCAAATTGTTGGAATGCCAATAGCTGAAAAGAATAGAGAACGCTTAGCAAGAGAAAAAACAATCAAAGCTAAAAAACGTGGTACAGCTAAAGAACAAGATAAACCTAATAAGCATAAAAAAGGTAGAGCTAAAGGTAAACAAGGCGGCAATCAAGGTAAACAAGGTAAGAAAAATAAAAAGCCTTATTACAAAGCAAAAGCTGTGAAAAACAAAGCAAGACGAAAGAAAAAATAGAAAGTAGGTGATGGATGTGCCAAAAGTTCAAAGTAAACCATTAGCACAAAATCGTAAAGCAAGCCATGATTACACAATAGAAGATACGGTTGAAGCGGGTATTGTACTTCAAGGTACTGAAATCAAATCCATTCGCCGAGGCAGTGCAAACTTAAAAGATTCATATGCGCGTGTATTTAATGGAGAAATGTATGTATATAACATGCATATCGCGCCATATGAAGAAGGTAACCGATTTAATCATGATCCATTGAGAAACCGTAAATTACTTTTAAAAAGAAAAGAAATCGATAAACTCTTTGGTATTACAAGAGAAAAAGGGTATGCATTAATTCCACTTAAACTCTACATTAAAAACGGTTACTGTAAAGTTCTTTTAGGTGTAGCTAAAGGTAAGCGTGACTATGATAAGCGACATGCATTAAAAGCAAAAGAAGCAAAACGTGACGTTGAAAGAGCAATGAAACAACGATATTAAGCAATTTGTATTGAAAAATCAATCAAAAATTGTTAAGATTAAATATACTTCTGTTAAAAGGAAGTATATTTCTTATTGAGGGGACGTTACGGATTCGACAGGGGTCCCCGAGCTTATGAAGCGTGTCGGAGGGTTGTCTTCGTCATCAACACAACAGTTATAATAACTGGCAAACAAGATAATTTAGCAGTAGCTGCGTAATAGCACTCTGCATCACCTAACCGCATCGCCTATGTGCCGTTAACGTGATTCAACTTAAGTAGGATACGCTCGTCACTGCCGTTTGAAGTCTGATGAGAAGAGATTAATCAAGCTAGCATTGTCTTCGGGTGTCAGTCCCCTGAGACAACGCGAAACCTTAACGACTAGACTACACACGTAGAAACATTTGTATCAGGATCTCTGGACGCGGGTTCAACTCCCGCCGTCTCCATATTTCACCCCATATATGACGGGGTTTTGACCTAACAAGTGTCAAAAAAGTGTCGAGAGAATAATTCTCTTACTTTTTTGACACTTGTTTTTTATGCTCGCATTGTAGTTAAATCAATAAATTCCACAGGTAACATAACAAGTTATCGCTGATAAGTGGGGACTGGTGAAACATAAGTTGATAAACATTAAGAAGTCTGGCACAATCCTAATAAAATACAAAAAAGTGAATAGATTATTAAGTTAATTTATACCCCTACCTAGCGAGACTAGATAGGGGTATTTTATGTATACTTTAAATAAAATAGATTGAAATATTTGTATAAAGGACGAATGTCATTTGTAATATGAAGTGTAGTAATAAAGTGGCAAAAAGTGAATCATTTAAAATGGAAAAAAAGAAGCAAAGATTGCAGAAACTAAAAGCATAACCTTCCGAAATTACTGCTTAGGAGTTGCAACCATTGCTTCAATAATAACACATTGGTTGGGATTTAATCCCTTCCATTTTATTATAAATCGAGTTGATAAAAATGACAAATTTAACCAAAATAAGAATTAGAACATTTTTAAATTATGCAATTGTCATACTTCTATTAGCCATAGCTATATATTTATTGTTTATATAAATGGATAATCGGTTCACTAAAATTTATCATTATAAAAATAGTTAGAAAACAAATAGAATCAGATATAAGTGTGACAAAAAATAGAAAAAGTTACTGGTGGTGACGCAACATCTATTAGACTTATATGAAGAGGTGAAAGAAAATTAGAGAATTTAAGCTTTGAAAAGGTATTAAATTCTACGATCGTTATTCACAATATTTTCATTAATCATTTATAAGTGTCAAACACGTTCCAAAATTACCTAGTTTATTATGTTTTTATCTGGAAGTATGTTAAAGGTTATGACTCAATGATATAGCCTACAAACTTTGTGGTTATGGGCTTTTTATTTTTGAGTGCACAAAAAGTGCACTGCACATAAAAAATACATCCTTTATTTTAGGGTGTAAATACTTTGATACGGTTTTAACCTTTTGTCTAATTCATCATTTAATTTTATATAAATATTTTCTTCATAGTTGTTATCTAATTCAATGAAATTGTTTAATATATTAAATTCTTTAAGAGTAAATATACATAGTCTTTTTTCACTATTCTTATATTTATCTTTGCATATGAATTTGAAATTGAATGTTTTAATCTGATTCTTTTCCCAATGATCTTTTAATAAATATCTAGCAAATACTCTTATAGATTCCTGACTATCTAAAGTAAAACTTGTTATACCTGGATTTTTATTGAATTTGAATATAAGATATTTACAATATTTAATCATAATGACGTTCATACGGTCAAAATAAGTCTGTGGATTTTCTTTCTCTGTATATCTTAACGCTGCACGTAATTGATATACATCACCAATTTTTATTTCTTCTTTACCAGCTATTAAAAATAATGTCTTTCTCCACTCTGATTTTGAATCAAGGTTATCTAACATTGTACGACTAAATGTCTTAAACGTAGTATATATAGTAAAGATACCAATACCCAGTGTTGCTAATGGAGTACCAATTGAATTTATTAAATCAACCCAAGTATATGATGACGTGGATATATAATTTTGTATTAATGTAAATCCTGCTTCAAACATCTATTTCACCTCATAAATATTTCGCTATTTCTTTTTGTGTACTAGGGTATAAATGCCCGCATCTGTTCATTAATTCAGTTGTATCAGCATGTCCTAATCGCCGGGCTATTATCATTATGTTAGCACCATGATTGATTAAATATGATGCGTGGCTATGTCCTAATTAATGTATAACAATACGTGGGAACGTTTGCCCGTCAGGTAAGTTATCATCTAAAATTTCAAGTGCAATTGTAACCCAACTATTAATTGTTGATTCACTGAATGATATAAAGAACGTTCCAAATAATACATAGTTATTATATCATGATTTATATTCATTTAAATAGTCCATAAAATGGTGTGGAAAGTATATAACACTTATCGCTGCTATAGTTTTAGGAGTAGTTACTGTACCATGAGAATCTTTTTTGTGAATGCAGATATATAATTATCACTAAAGTTTATATCACGTCACGTAACATCCCTTATTCAACTTTCCTAGAAGTAGAATAAATAACAGTTTACATAAAGAAAAGTTTTTGTTGAATAGTTAGTAATACTTCTATAAATTCATTATTTTGTTCAACAGCCTAATATTTTAATCGTTTGTTTAATTCTATCTTAAAATTACCTACAAGAGACGCAACATATTATATAATACGATTATAAAATGTATTTAATATATTCCAAAATCATTTCGAAAGAACACATCAATTCTAATGAATCGTGATCATTATAATAGCTTAGTAATAGAGTTAGGAGAGAAGGGATTAGGAGCATTGGCTACTGAGTTGAGAAAAAAACTAATGTTAATAATATCGTAGTGAATGATGATACAGAAGATGTATTTGTTGGTGACTTAAAATACAGTGTATAAGCCAAATATGAGTCTATAATGTATAACAAACGAAAAGATGCAATGAAAGGTGTATACCAATTTACATTAAAATATATATGATGTAAAAGTTGTACCTGAATTATTGAGAATAGTAAAAGTAAAATAGTGAATACCCTCCCACCAATGCGGCAGTGGAGCGGTTTCCTTGTAACAAGAGATGCCACTTACTTTACAACGCGGAGGATTTTTCATAAAAGGGTGAAAATAGTAAAATCTTGTTTAAAATAATGAATTAACATAATATAAAAAAGAAAATAAATTTATATACATAGTGAGGTAAATAATGATAGTTGAATTAGGTGTTACAATATTAACTTCATCAGTGATTTCAGCTGGAATATCAAGTCTTGTAAGTTGGAAAATGAAAAATAAGGAGTTAATCGTAACGTTAAAACTCGAAGAAAAAAATATGTGGATCAATAATATCAATCAAGGAATTAAAGAATATAACAATCATTTAATTGATTATTCATCAAGTTTAATGAAATATTCTCTTAATGAAATGGATAAAAATGAAATTGCTAGTAAATTAATTCAGTGCAATAATTCAAAAAATAGTTTGATTTACTTTATATTACAATGTGAATATGCAGTTAATTTGAGAAGTGAAGCAGTTGAGTTATTAAATGAAATTACTAATAAAGTCAATCAACAAAGAGAACTTGCTGTAAAAGGTAATAGGGAGAAAATAGATTATCAACATTTACATAAAGGTATGGATGAATTTGAACAAGATATAGGAAACTTAAACTTTAAATTTACAGAAAAACTAGGTGAAATGGTAAGAGTTGAGAAAATCATTATGACAAATGAAATAATAGAAGGGAAAAAACAATCATCTATATAGATTGATTGTATAGATTAGGAGTGTTTTTGTTCGTTTTATGTTCTGTCTATTCCTTTTTTAATAAGTTGTGTATTATGTATTTAAATTTAATAAGTGGATGGGTGAAAAATGAAAAATACATATGAAATAACACTGTTTGATGGAAATGGGTATAACATTAATGGTCATGTTAAGTATTTACATTTAAATGTGTTTGAAAATGACCATGATATTAATATTAAAAGGTATTCTTTTACATCTGATTTGACCAACGATGAAGACTATAGTGATGAAATTAATTGGTGTATTAACTATTTATTACTAGAAATATACAATGGTGGTCGCATTTTATGTGGCCACAAACCTTTTATACCACATTATATGAATAATCAATTAAAGAGTTTGGATAATCATGTAAAAGCTTATGAAGCCATAAACAAACATATTTTTGATTCTAATAGTCTAAATGCAAAAGATACAGAATTTACAAACGTGATGCGAATAATAATGGAAAGTAAAAATTTAAGAGATTTAAGTATATTGCTAAACAGAGTTACTCTCCAAGATGAAAATTCACTTATCAATTTGTATAAAATCAAAGATTTTATTAGAACTTATAAAGATTTATTCTCAAAATATAATCAGCAATATAATGATGAAATAAAAAGAATAAACGCTGTATATAAGAGCTTAGATAAGTACCATAGACTTGTAAATAATTACTTGACAATTGGTTTAGCAGCAAGACATGGACTACAAACACAATCGCCTACTAAAAAAGATTATGATATAAATGAAATAATAAAAGTTTCAATTGAAGCTATTCAGTTAGTTATAAATTTTAGTAAAAGGAATATATTGTTTAATATTGATAATTTAGTAGAATTAGATTTGAATAATAAGTAATTATAATTTATAGTTAACCTCATAATATATTTAACAACGCGACAAGCAACAGGTGCTACTCATTTTGTTAAGCACTTTTCTATAAAGTTAACTTTTAAAATTAAAGTGCAAAATGTATAATTAATATAAATTGAAAAAGGAGGTATTTATTAAGTTGAGCAATGTCTTAGATGAATTAATTCAAACGAATGAGTTTCCGATAATTTTTATTGGATCAGGTATCTCTAAAAGATTCATAGAAGATTCACCTTCCTGGGTGGAATTATTAAAAGAATGCTGGGAAAAAGCTGATATGGGTAATTTTTACGGCGAATTAAATAAATTAAAAAGTGATATTATTAAGAAAAGTCCTGAAAAGTCAAAATACGAAATTAATCATGATATTAATATAAAATTAGCTACTGAAATTGAAGAAAAGTTTAATAATGAATTTTATGAAGATAAAATAAAGATTGAAGGATTTTCATCTAAAGAAGCTTACCAACTTGATATATCACCATTTAAAAAGTTTCTATCTAATAAATTTAAACTTATTAAATTAAAAAAGGAAATGGAAAATGAGCGTATTTTATTTCAAAAAATGTTGCGTAAATCTCAGATTATTTTAACTACTAATTATGATGAATTTATTGAAAATATCTATAATAAAGATAATAACTATAAAGTAAAAAAATACATAGGCCAAAAAGGCTTTTTCGAAGATACAGAAAATTATTCCGAGATCTATAAAGTTCATGGATGTATTTCCGAACCAAAAAGTATTGTAATAACTGAGTCTGATTATAATTATTTTTATGAAAATTCTGTATTAATAAGTGCAAAGATTATTTCTATGATGATTAATTCTCCCATTATTTTTATGGGATATTCATTAACCGATGTTAATATAAGGAATATAATCGGAGATTTTACTAAATCATTAGATGATAAAGAACTTATGTATTTTGAAAAAAGACTTATTTTAATTGAATATGATGAAAATGAGGACGATATTAAAGAAGAAAGAGTAAAAGACTCAGATCTTGGTTGTAGCATTAGAGTTATAAAGACTAATAATTTTTATGAGGTATTTGATAAAATATCTAAGATAAATCAGGGGATTGCACCGGCAGAAGTGAGAAAATATAAACACGTAATGAAAAAACTTATTATTGATAGAGGAAAAGAAGGTGCATTAAATTCTGTATTAATTTCACCAGAAGAAATTGATAAAATTGAAGAAAAAATACAAAATAGTAATATAGCTATAGCTATAGGTGATAGTAAGTACATTTTTCAAATACCAGACAATATTTCATATGCCTTGGATTACATTTCAGATAATGATGAAATAAGTAATGAAACTAGGTTAAGATATGCTAACATGCAAACTGGTAATGCAAGGTTTCCCTGTAACAAATTTTTAACAATGCATAATATTAATAACTCAAAGCTACACGATACTGAGAAAGAAAAGCTGCGAAATAAAGTTTTAACACTTTCAGATTTTTCTAAGCATTATAAATCTATTAATAAATCATCGATTATTAAAGATTGGAACTTATCAATTGAGGGATTAGTTAACATGGGAAATAAAAAAGCAAAAATATATGAAACAATTGCTTATCATATTAAAGAATTAAACCTTGTTGATGTTAAAAATTTTTTAATTGAGGAATTAAATGAACTAAGGGAAAAAGGAGAGATACAATTAACTACAGAGTTAAGAAGATTGCTATTAATATACGATATAATTAAATACAAAGAAGGCAGCCCCTAACCACTAAGTGTGATTGACACTGCCTCCCTGTTTTCTTACTCTAATTTTAACAAATAATATGTATAAATTCAAACTAATTATAAGTAGTATTATTTTATCACCCACCTTAATTGGTGGGTGTTTTTATATTAGTCCTTCACGTTCGATTTCATTTAATTTATGCATATTAACTAAAAAGTCGTGTTCTCTAAATTTTTCACTAGGATTATAATAAGGCATTTCAATTATACCTGAATTGAAAAGAACTTGTAGTATATCAGAAACGTCTTTATAATCATGTCCGTTTTGATAGACCCTGTCTTTTAAAACCTGTTTACTTGTTATTTCTTCTTTAAAAATGGAATTAGTAATAACTTTTATAACTTCCTTATCATATTTGTGTATTTCTTGATTCATGTTATATCCCCTCCATATATATAATTTTACTCTATCTCCACAATACAATCCATTTTCTTTTAGTATAAACTAATACCTGCGTAGTCAATTTAGGTATGCAGGTCAAATAATCTAGGGTACCAAATCAATAATTCGATTTATAAGTCATTGTTATAAGACAGACACCTTAATAAAAAGACGCCCCAATTTAGGGCGTAAAATAAATAGTAGAAAATCACTACTTCATCATTTAATAGAAAGTCGGAAATCACGACAATAGATTATAAATAACACGTTGCTCATTGTGATTCTGACAACAATTAATACTTTTATGTGGGTAGTTATAGGTTAACTTGCCTAGAAATCGCTTTGAGTGATTTAATTTTATAAAAAATAGTGTATGATTAATATAAAAAGGTGAGAAAATGAGTAAAGAAAACTTAAGAACAATCATTGTGATCATTGTTGTAAGTATGATTGCTATATTGTCTTTTGGCTTAGTAATAGGGCAAATGGTAGAAAAAGAATACATATATGAAACGTTACTGCTTATTATTTCATTTGTCGGTGTTTTTGCTACATTTGGCGGTGCCTATTTGGGTGCTCGTATAGCAGGTGAATACACTTTAAACGCAGTGGAAAAACAAAATGAGAAAGAACAGCATAGTAAAAATATAAAAATAAGAAATAAAATGACTTTATCGATAGTTAGAGTTGAGGATGAAATTTCAGGTTTATCAGAGCACTTGAGCTCTTTTTACGAAACGAATGATCCTAAAGGTTTGACAGAAAGTAATGTTATAGTTGATGTTTTCGCAACCCCATTCTTAGAAATATCAAAAAACGATGAAACGTATGAAAGTGATAAAGATATTTACATACCAATGTTACAATTTATTTCGGCGTGTAATAGAATGCAAAATTATAGTAGTCATTCATTTGATTACTCGCTACCCAGTGAATTAAATCAACCTATAATAACGAGATATAGAGATATATTTTTAAATGAATCCGAAATTTGTGAAAGAAAAGAAAAAGAAACAGATTACCATCCATATATAGTAGATGCATCCATTATATTTAATATTTTAGTAAAAGAATTAAATGTTTTAAAAGAAAAAGTATTAGAAGAAGATTTGTATAACAGTATTGGATTTATTGATGGTGAATATCATGAACAGAGAGTTTATAAAATTGGTAATTATAAATAAGAACATAATCAATCATAGAGTGCACAAATTTATGTTGTTTTTGCAATTTTAACATTTTACACTTATGTACTAAGGCAATGTAAACATTGATATGACAATACTTATAGCGATTTTTAAATGTATATATAAACGGTATAATGAACTCCCGCCGTCTCCATTATATAGCCTATAACCCTTGTGGTTATGGGCTTTTTATTTTTGACGCCACAGTATTGCCCCAGATTTGCCACAGTAAACCCTCTCATCCGCAATGGTTGAGAGGGGGTTTTTGTCTTATTTTTATGTACTTGTGTTTAATTTTTTAAATTTACTTTTATAAAAAGTTACCAATACTAATGATAACCAAGATAGAATGATCAGTATTTTAATAGACCAAATAATATGTGAATTATTAATATATAAGCTTGCTAACGAACTTACATTTGTAAATATTATAAGACCTCCAACTCCTATTGCAAGGACACTAACTGGTAAAGATTTTACTAACCAAGCTGATATAGGAGCAGCTACTACGCCACCTAAGCTTAAGGATAATACTAAAATCCAATTGATTGATGACCAATCTAAAAATATTAAAAAGCCTATCGAAGAGGCAACAGTTACAAAAAATTCACTTGCTGAAACTGTACCAACAACGTACCTTGGTTCTAATTTTTTACTTGATAATAACATAGGCGTATTTACAGGGCCCCAGCCACCGCCTCCTATAGAATCAAGTAATCCTGCTACTGTAGCTTGTGGTACTAATACAAAATTAGATATCTTTTTTACACCAGTAATTTTTGGTTCATCTGGTTTATTTTTAAATAGAAATTGATAAATGATATAAATACCTAAAGATAATAAGAAGATTGAGATAAATAGTTTGATGAAATCTCCATTAATATTACTTAAAAAGAATGCACCTATAAATGCAGCAATTGAACCAGGGATAGCAAGTTTTAAAACTGACGGTTTGTGGACATTTTTAAACTTTAAATGTGATGTTCCAGCTGCGGCAGTTGTTAAAATTTCAGCAAAGTGGACAGTTGCTGATGCTATGGCTGGGGCAACACCAAATGTAAGTAACACTGATGCAGATGAAGCGCCATATCCCATTCCAAGGGAACCATCTACTAATTCTGCTAAAAATCCAGCTAAAGCAAATATAATAATTTTGTTCATGTAATAGCCTCCAGTTAATTGTTAATTATATTAATCCTATCTGTTTACTAAGGATTAGTACATATATTATCTTTTATTTATACTTATGTCAATATTATTTATAATTATTATTGTTTAATATAAAATTTATTAGTAATAATTTTTTGATTGATGGTTAAAATTTTGTTTTTTTCGTCCGATTATTGCCCGAAATTTGCTAAAAAAATCCACTGCCTCATTGGTGAGGAGTGGATATAAAGTAATATTGTATTATTTTATGAAATATACTCATGCTTTAACAATGCCATGATATATGCATCTTTGTATTTACCTTTTGTATAAAATTGTTCTTTAAGTAATCCTTCGATATTAAAACCTTGAGATTCGTATATATGAACTGCTTTTTCATTATCTGTATCAACATATAAATAGATCTTATGCATGTTTAATATATCAAATGCATAGCTTGTTGCTTTTTCAAAAGCAAATTTAGCATACCCTTTACCATTAAATTCTGGTTTAATAATTATTTGAATTTCACAATTACGATGAATATAATTAATTTCAACTAACTCTACTATTCCCACAACTTGATTCTCATCTTCTACAATAAACCGTCTTTCTGATTCGTCTAATAAATGCTTATCAAATAAATATTGAAGTTCCGTTAAAGATTCGTAAGGCTCTTCAAACCAATAAGACATAATTGAATATTCATTGTTCAATTTATGGACAAATGGTAAATCACTAACTTCTAGTGCTCTAAGTTTCATAATTACACTCCTATATTTTTCTATTTCTAGTTTAACGAATGAATATAATCATTAGCAAATATTATGAGAGTTGAATAATTTTAATAACAGTAACAGGAAAGTCGTTTCGAAACAACTAATTTTATCGTGTGATATTGGTTGTTTTTTTATGAAAAAATTTAATAGGGGATTTACTGACTATAAATGAATTTTAATGTTTTTAATAATAATGAATAGTAAATCTTGAAAATACAATTTAGTGCTATTAAAATTGTAAAAAAATAGGTATTATAGATTGGATATAGGGTAAAGGAGCAATGTGGAATGGATAAGGGAAATCAAAGGATTGAAAGTGGAAATGGTTGGCTTTACGCACTTTTAGGTTGTTTAGGTGGAATTATGATTGTAATTACAATTGTTGGTGTGATTTTAATTCTTTTTTTCTTTGCTATAGATGAAGAGATTAATGAAAAAGAGGAAGTGCATGTAGCTCGTAAAGAAATTTCGAACAAGATTTATGAATTAGGTGATACGGTTAAGAATGATGGAGTAGAAATAACATTGGTTAAAGCTGAATTTGTAAAGCCTACTGATGATCTAGATTTTCCACCGAATAATGGTAAAGCTTTGAAAGTTTATTTCAAATTTAAGAATAATAATGATGCACAAGTACTAATTCAAAATGATGGTTTTACCATGAAAGTTAATGGAGAAAACTATCAAGAATGGTTTGGTAATAGTGATAGGGCAGTTGGTTTCTCACATCAACTAAATAAAGACAATACAGGCTCTGGGTATATCGTATACGATGTACCTGATAATGATAAATATACTTTGGAAATGAACTTTATGCCAAATATTGAGCCGACTCAAGCAAAATGGGAAATTAATAGTTCGAGTATTTCTACGGTGAATAACACATCTAATAAATATTCTGTAGAATCTTCTGATATTAAACAATAGTAGAAGATTATAAGGGAAGTACATTAGATATTTATAAGTATAGAGAACATGAAAAGAGAGATGTAGGTAGTTGGGTATTTGCATTTTATACTAAAGATGATGATCTTGCAGATTCATATAAAGTAGATGAGGATGTTGTAGAAGAATAAATTGAATTTGTAAATTTAGTAAAAAAGTGATCAAGTTAGATAGATGGTGGCTAATCTCTTATAAAGGGGTGATGCCTATGGTTATAGTTGTTACTCCTAGAAAGGAATAACATGTCTGACTATGAGATTTTAATGATAGTCTTTACTGTCATTGCTTTAGTCATGATTAAAGAAAACCAAAAAAAATAACCATCACTAACTTTGACCGAGTTTGATGGTTCTTTAAGCATTTTTACAAAGTCACCGTCTTTTTAACGGGCTCACTTGGGTGATACACAATAAGTGTGTCACCCTTTTCTATATATAAATTAACATATTTCATTTATGTTGTCTATTTCAAATGATAGGTTGAAGGTGTAGAAGAGTAAATAGAATTTTCCGCTCAAAAATAAATATAAAAAGTATATACTAATCAAGTATAATTAGATTATAATCAAGTTAATAATATTATATTTATATAAGGGGAGAAATATGAAAAAGCTAATTGTTTTATTATTATCATTATTACTAGTATTAGGAGCATGTGGAGAGAAAAAAGAAGAATCAATTTTAGATCCTGCACCAAAAGATGAGAAAAAAGAAAAGAAAGAAACTAAAAAAGAAAATAAAGATTCAAAAGACAAAGAAACAAATAAGGAATCAGAACCTAAAACAGAAGAAGAGTCTACTGAGGAAAATATAACTAATGAACAACAAGTAACAGAAGAAGTAAATACTTCAGAACAACCACTTCAAGAACAACAAAGTGTCGAACAGCCGGTTGAACAAGAGCAAGTTTCTCAGAATCAGAATAATCAAGCTAATGAATTGAATGACTTTTGTGCTAATGCCTATCCTGAAATACCAGAACCATGCAGAACACCAGCTATTGAAGAAGCTGGAAAACAAAAGTATGAAATGGAAATGAAAGCAATGGAAGATAGAGATAATGGTGTGATTTCTGAAGAAGAAAGTATTAGAAGACAAGAAGAAGCAACTCAAATTTTAATAGATGCTCAAAGAAGTGAATTTGGTCAACCAACAAATTAAAAAATAAATTTTTATAAATATCTGATTAATAAAAGTCCTAGCTGATTAGTTAGGACTTTTTGTTAAATAAATGACTTTAATTTATTTATAAAGATATGAAAGGATTCCTTAGTAACATTCATACGTACTGAAAATCCCGATTCAGTAGCCATATTCATGTGATTTAATCCAGAATCAAAATTTATATATAAAACTAAATCTGTCTGATTTAATTGAATAATTGTAAACCAAAAATCTGGTTCATTAAAGAAATAGTCTGGAGAATTATTGGTGAAATTACTAAGTTTTAAGTTTTGAATATCATCCTCGAATAAAAGTATTTCTTTTTCAATACTAGTATTTTCATAAGTTATCATCATCTTGAAAAAGATATATCTTATATCATCGATAGTTATAGACTTAATATGCTCAAGTGATAATAGTATATTATTTACTTTAAAATCAATATCCTTTAATGTTATAGAGCTCATAACAATATTTAATACTCCTTTCTGAAAAAGTTTAACCGCTTATAAAATTTGTAAAAATATGTATAACTACTCTTATTATTATATAATAATCTTATGAGTTTGAAATAATTTAATAGGTCTTAATAAGTATAGGAGGTGCTACTTTTGAAAAATAAAGCTTATATTGAATTTTATATTGATTGGTATTGTATGTTTTATGACTTGTATGAATATGAAGTAAACTTTGGATCAGGCTTATATGGAGATTTTAGAAAAGAATTTCAACCATATTTTCGCATGATTCGAAATGATGGAGAGCATACTAGTTTTTTTGGTGTCAATAAAGAGCAATCAGAAGAACGGGTAAAGAAAATAAAAAGTAATACTAATCATTGTTTATATGAGTTGTATCACATGTTAAAAGGCAAAAAAGTATATGATTTATTATTTGACCCGAAAGAACATTTTATTGAATTCCAAAGTAACCAACCAAGTTATTGTAATAGCGTATTACATGATTTAGTAAAAGATTATTTCAATAGCGAACCTTATTACCCTTATTCTGAGATACTGAATGTACCTGTAACTGATGCAGATCAGGAGATCATTGATGCGTATAGAAAAGTTTTTGCAGGGGTCGATGTAAAGACTTATCTTTCCATAGATGAACATACGAATAGAACATATGAATTACATATAACTTTAGATAAAGAAGAAGTGAGCCGTCAGAAAATTGAAGCTTATGAAAAGGAAAATAATATCATATTATAAGTGCTTTCCTAACTCTAGATAATATTGTAATTGAATAATAAAATGAATGTTTACGTCTAATAAAAAGTCCTAGCTATTTAATTAGCCAGGACTTTAATTATTTCTCCAATCTAAATATACTGATAGCTAAGCCGATTAAGACGGTGCCTATTGCATAGTCGAGAATGGATTTAAATTTGTGATTATTAAATAATTGTCTTATGTAATTAAATAGAAAACTACAGATAAAGAACCACACAAATACTGTGATGATAAATAAAGAGGATAGAATGATTATTGTCATTGATCCGTCTTGTTTTGTAATAAATTGAGGTAATATACTCACATAAAATAGTATTGCTTTCGGATTAAACATTGTACTTAAAAATCCTTGTTTATACGATGAAGTCAGACTAATATTAGATTGTATTGTTGGTTCAGTTGTAATGTTAAAAGTCTTTTTAGCATTTAAAATGGTCTTAACACCTAAATAAGCAATATAAACAGAACCTAATATTTTGATAGCACTAAAAACATAATACGAAGTTGTTAATATAAAAATTAATCCAAATGCTGCTAAAGCTGAATAAAAAACATGTGCACTCGATATTCCTAAGCCAGCCATAATGCCATTTTTAGCATTTCCTTTTAAAGTATTATTTAATACAATGAAGAAATCCGGTCCTGGAATAATAATGATCATTAATGCAATAACTACGAAACTTAACCAATTATCCATATATGCAACACCTCTTATTGATGATTTGTTTTAAATAATATAACAAAGAAATATTAAAATAACTATACTATTTTATAATTAAGTGGTATTTTTCACTGAATTTAAAGGGTATTTTAGAAGAGTGATATGAAATTTTCATGGGCAATGTGTTACGACATGTTGCCCTTATTTCATAAGTATATTACTATTATTCATAACAAATGTTATTTATTAATTATGGAATTAATTAAAATACTAAAGGTGATTAAATGAAAGCATTCTTATTGTTGATGGCATTTATTGTTGAAGGTTTACTGATATTACTAGGAATAGGCTTTGATCTTTATACAGGGCATCTTGGTATTAGAGATGCATTTTATGATTCATGGATTACGAGTCACTTTCATGTGAAGCGGAATACGGTAGGTATGTTAACTGCAGTGGCTTTTGCTTATCTTTCTTTAATGACATTGTTTATTATCGTCCATATCGTTTATAGAGATAAGGGAGAAAAAATTAAAATAATGTCTGCTTTATTTATTTTAGGCACTATGGCTTATGCATTTTATATATTTATAAAAGGTATCAATTATCTAGTTGAATTTGCTTCTGTACATTTATAAATTGAGATAGGAGGCGTCATATGGGTAAAGAAAATAAAAAACATAAAGCTGATAAATTATCTTTTGGGGATTATTTAGAAGGGTTCTTTTATATTGGAGATATTATCAGAGCAATATTTGTTACAATTCCAAGAGCTATAGGCTGGATATTTAGAATGATATTTCGATTATTTGACTAAAAACATCGTAAAGGTGTTTTTATTTTTTTTGGTTTGAATCCATTGAACATTTTTTATTTATACATGTTGTAAATATAATCTTTTAAGGTAATTTAATCGAACAAGATAATAAAAACATACGATAAATTTTTGTTAATTTAGTATAATTAACAAGTGAATATTTAAGTAGGAGTAAGTGTTATGAAAAAGATTATATTGTTATGTGTAAGTATTTTATTCCTAGCAACTATTGCTAGTGGTTGTAGTAATGTAAGTACTGATAATAGTGAAGATGAAAACGTAAAACAAGAGAATACAGCAGTAAAGAGTATAAAAAAAGAATTAGAAGAGGCAAATAAAAATCTAAAGGAAAAAGTAGAGAATTCTGAGAAAAATTCCAATAATAATGAGAAATCAAGTCAAAATGATACGCAAGAAAAATCATATAAACCAGGTACAACTGACAGAATTCCAGTTGAATTAGCGGGTACTGTTGATGGAGATACTGCGAAATTTATTTATAATGGCAGCCAACAATCATTTAGGTTTTTACTAATTGATACACCTGAAACGAAACACCCAAGACTAGGTAAGCAACCATTTGGACAAGAAGCATCAGATAGAACGAAAGAATTGTTAACAAATGCAAATAAAATCGAAGTAGAGTTTGATGTAGGTGGACAAACAGATAAATATCAACGTTATTTAGCATACATATATGTAGACGGTAAAATGCTTAATGAAATATTGGTGAGAGAAGGATTAGCTAAAGTAGCATATGTATATCCGCCAAATACAAGGTACTTAGATCAATTAGAGAGTGTACAAGAAAAAGCCAAAGAAGAAAAATTAGGCATTTGGAGTTTAGGAAGTGCATTTGAAGATAATCAAGCAAGCACACAACAATCTACAACTGAACAATCAGCATCAAATAATACTCAAAGTTCAAACAGAGCAAAAAGTGCTACAACACAAACACCAAATAATACTTCTCAAAATGCAGGATCAGAATATTATCCAAATTGTACAGCACTTAGAAAAGTATATCCCAATGGCGTACCTAGTACACATCCAGCATACAATGGTAAACTAGATAGAGACAAAGATAACTTTGCATGTGAAGTAAATTAATTAGCGTTTAAATTAGTAATTATTATAGTTTCAACCATTATAAGTGGTAGTATTGTTGCTTTATTTGAGAATTGGTTACGCAAACAGAACAAAAAATAATAGGTGACTAACCACACTAAAAAACCCCCTTATTCTCCGAAAATAAGGGGGTTTGGTGTTGTCCATGATGGAAGCTATCATGTTTGTATTGTATGGAAATATTATACAATAATTATAAGACTAATTCAAATATTTTTAAACTAAATTTCAATGTATATTTACTGAAATTTAGCGTGTTATGTACCGTTATAAGTGATACAATAGATTTTAAATTATTTAATGTGAGGTTTGAATGATGACAAATGTATATTTTTTAAGACATGGTGAAACGGATTGGAATTTGGAAGGTAGAACGCAAGGTAGAACGGATATTCCTTTGAATCGTAATGGCGAATTACAAGCTAACGAAAGTGGCGTAGCTTTAAAGGATAAAGAGATTGATGTGATTATTACGAGTCCTTTAAAAAGAGCTAAAAAAACTGCCGAAATCGTTCAAGAACAATTGAATGTAGATTTGATTGAAAGAGAAGCGTTTATTGAATTATCATTTGGTGATGCTGAAGGTTTGACGCTTGCTGAAAGACTCGAACGATTCCCAGATCGCATATTTCCTAATAGTGAAGATGGGGCTAGCATCGAGCGTAGATTCGTAAATGGATTGGCTGAAATACATGAAAAATATCCAAATCAAAATGTAGTAGTCGTATCTCATGGCGCCTTTATAAATGCTATACTATATCATTATTCAAATGGAGAAACAGGGACAGGAAAAATTAAACTTACAAACGGTAGCATATCGTCGTTAAAAATATCAGACGATAAAGTAGAAATATTAGAATGTAATCAAGTAAATCACTTGTCTCAATATAAGAAAATTGGTGAGATATAAAGGATGATTGTATGAAAATTAGAATGTTCGATTCAAAAGATGCAAAAGCAGTTAGTGAAATGATTATTCACACATTGAGAACAACCAATGTAAAAGACGAGCCTGTTGAAGAGATAGAAAAAGTTGTGAGTAGCATGACACCTGAAGCAATAATTGAAAGAGCAAGTTTTACAAATTTTTATATATTTGAAGAAAATAATCAAATAATAGCAACAGGTGCAATTGGACCGTATTGGGATAGCGAAACTGAAAGTAGCTTGTTTACCATTTTTGTATCACCAGATCATCAAGGAAGAGGTGTTGGTAAGCTCATAATAGAAACTCTTGAAAATGACTATTACTTTAAACGCGCACGACGTATAGAAATTCCAGCGTCAGTTACAGCAGTAGAGTTCTATAGAAAGTATGGTTATGATTTCAAGAATGGTATCAAATTTCAAGATGATGAAGGTATTTATAGAATGGAAAAATTTAAATAAAACTACCTAAGCTTTAGTTATCTTTCAATAGTGGTGGATTTGATAATAAATGAATTAGTTCTTTAAACATAAATAAAATATAAACGCTTAAGAAAGGAGTGGTTTAATGTATTCTGAGACAGAAAGAGATTTAATAAGAGAGCAAGTAACAAGTAATTTAATAAATATAGGTGTTAATGGAATTATTCAAATTGGATCAGGTGTAAAAGGCTACAATGATCAATATTCTGATTTAGATATGATGATTGTTTACAATGGTGACTTAATACATATGATTGAAAAAATAAAAAAACTATATTATGAATTGGGTGCTTTTTATATTAAAGAATTGCAACTTAGAGAAAATATATATTTAATAACTCCATTTTTTGAAAATGGTTTAGAAATTAATTCTTCGTTATTACCAATTAATCTTGTGAGCATTAAATCACCCTTATGGAAAATAGTTCATGATGATAATGGGTCATTATATAATAAAGTGAATGAAGAAAATAAAAAATTTAATAAAAATACTGATAATAAAAAAGTAGATGAAAATGATATTTTTGAGTTTATGTACGCTAGAAGAAAATTATATATTGCTTTAAAAAGAAATGATTTAATAAATGCTAATCAAATGCTTGAAATGATGAGAGACTATGTATTGGAATTTCAAGTTAAATTTGAAAATAAAAAACTACATCAGTTTAAAGCATATAGTGATTTACAAGAAGATTTTCAAGAAGCTTTTATGAACACTTTTCCATCTAAAATTGACTTGAATAGTATAGAAACTAGTTGTGAAAAAGTTAGTGTTTTATTAGAAACCATAATAAAGGATAAAGTTGAAGTTTCGGATGAGATTAAATGCGTGGGTAGTGATTTATTTAAATAAAACTACCTAAGCTTTAGTTATCTATATTTCTATATTCATAACTTAAACTTATCATTCAAAATACTAAATTTGTCATATTTATTATGATTCATTTGTGATAGCTTGAATATAAGAGAAATATAGAGAGAAAGAGGATATTATGTTTGTATTCATTTTAACGGAAGTGTTATTACCGCTTCTTATTTTAATTTTTGTTGGGTTTTTATTACAGAGAAAGTTTGCATTTAATTTAAAACATTTTTCTACACTTATTACTTATTGTTTAATGCCTGTTGCGGTTTTTGCGAATATTTATGATATTACGATTCAGATGGATTTGTTGTTAAAGGTTCTTTACTATATTGTAGCTTATAGTTTAGTTATGATTTTAATTGGTAATTTATTTGCTAAAGTATTGAATCTTCAAAAAGGTGAGAGTGCGGCGTTAAAGAATAGTATCTCTTTGATGAATTCTGGGAACTATGGTTTGCCGGTCAGTCAGTTAATCTTTAGTCAAAATCCTATTGGTGTTGCTGTACAAATCTTCGTGCTTATTTTCCAAAATCTACTTACGTATTCTTATGGTATGTATAATTTACTTTCCACTACTAAAAGTTTAAAAGATATTGTCATTTCTTTTTTGAAGTTACCTGTTTTTCACGCACTGATTTTAGGTATTATATTTCAAGTAGGGCATATTAAATTATCTCAAGTGTTTCTTATTCCTATCCATCAAATTTCAGATAGTTTTGCGCCAATTGCTTTAATTTTATTAGGTGCTCAATTAGCGCATATTAAATTGAAATTATTGCATAGAGCGATTATGGGATCGTTGATTGGTAGGTTGATAATTGGACCACTTATTGCACTTAGTTTAATTTATTTATTCCATATTGATGGCGTTATTGCACAATCGTTATTTATAGCTAGTGCCTTTCCAACTTCAAGAAATACATCAACAATTGCTTTTGAATATGATGTGGAACCAGAACTACATGCTCAAATTGTATTATTCTCTACATTATTAAGTTCAGTCACAGTTTCAATCGTCATTTATTTTTCATATATACTATTTACTTAAGTGAATATCGTTTAAATTTATAATGTCCGTGCTTACTAATATGTAAGCGTGGACATTTTTTGTTTGTATACCATTAGATGAAAAGTGTATATTATTATATTTAAATATTAAGTTGACACTATAAAAAAGTGAGCGTATACTCTTTAAACATGAAAAGGAGCTGTATACGTTTGAAGTTTAATAAAAAGAAAATCAACGTCGTAGATATCGGTATGGCAAAGAAAAGTGTGTTTGCTACTGGTATTGGTAATGCAATGGAATGGTTTGACTTTGCACTATATTCTTACCTTGCAGTTATCATTAGTAAGAATTTCTTCAGTCCAGTTCAAAATGATGAATTAAAATTAATTTTCACTTTTGCAACATTTGCGATAGCATTCTTACTTAGACCAGTTGGCGGAATCGTCTTTGGTAAAATAGGTGACAAGCTAGGTAGAAAAGTTGTCTTAACATTTACAATTATAATGATGGCAATTTCTACTTTGATTATTGGACTATTACCTACATATGATCAAATCGGAGTTTGGGCACCAATTTTATTATTGCTAGCTCGTATTTTACAAGGTTTCTCAGTAGGTGGGGAATATGCTGGTGCGATGGTTTATATCGCAGAGTCTTCACCGGATAATAAAAGAATTAGATTAGGTAGTGGATTAGAAATCGGTACTTTATCTGGTTACATTGTGGCATCTATCCTTGTTACAGTATTATTCTGGACATTATCAGATGCTCAAATGAATTCTTGGGGTTGGAGAATTCCATTCTTCTTAAGTGCACCAATTGGATTGATTGGTCTTTATTTGAGAACGCATTTAGAAGAAACACCAATTTTTGAAAATGATATCGCTGATCAAAAAGATCAACTAAGCGTTATTGAAATTATAAAACAATATAAAAAAGATATCTTATTATGTATTGTGTTTGTAGCCTTCTTCAACATTACAAACTATGTATTATTAGGTTACATGCCATCATACCTAGATGAAACAGTTGGTATTAGTGATCGTATTAGTACACCGATAACAGCGGTTGTTTTACTGATTATGGTACCGTTCGCACTTACATTTGGTAGACTTGGTGACAAAATAGGTAATAAGAAAGTAATTTCTTTCGGTCTAATCTTAGGTATATTAGTATCTGTTGTTTCATTCCAATTCTTAAACATTGGTGGACTAGGATTCTTATTCCTTGGATTACTATTGTTAGGTATCGTATTATCAGTTTACGAAGGTACAATGCCAGGTTCATTACCAACATTGTTCCATACAGATATTCGTTACAGAACATTATCATGGACATTTAATATTTCAGTTTCGTTATTTGGTGGTACAACACCATTAGTAGCTTCATGGTTAGTACACGTGACAGGTAATAATTTAGCACCTGCATTCTATTTATTAGGTGTGAGTATTATTGGTCTGATTGTTGTCTTAACATTATTTGAAGATACTTCTAAAAAATCATTAAAAGGATCTTATCCAACTGTAGCATCGAAACAAGAATTTGTTCATGCTGTAGAAAATCCGAAAGATTCATTATGGTGGCATAACGAAAGTACAAAATCATAATTTATATTAAAGAGTCTGGTACAGAAATGTTCCAGACTCTTTTTCATATTTTTAGAAATATGAGGGTCAACATTGCAAGTGAGGTGTGACAAGCAATGTTGGAGGGCTGAATATTGCAAGTGAGGCGTGACTAGCAATGTTGGAGGACTGAATATTGCAAGATTGATCAAACAAGCAGCATAGAAGCTCCGTATATTGCAAGACTACCCAAACAAGCAACATAGAGGCTCCGTATATTGCAAGACTACCCAAACAAGCAACATAGACGCTTCCTATGTTGCAAGACTGATCAAACAAGCAACATAGAATCTCCGTATGTTGCAAGACTCATCAAACAAGCAACATAGAGATTCCGTATATTGCAAGACTCATCAAACAAGCAACATAGAACCTCACGTTTACATTGATTTTTCCTTATAAAAAGATTGGGACACAATATAATGTCTCAGTCTCTTGTAGTTTCTTGACAGTAGGTGACTGAATTGAAATGCGCTTGTACTAAGCTTTTTCAACTCTAGTCATCCTTGCAGAAACGGGACTACGAAATTTTTGTTATATGTGTAATGAAAGACTTAATTGGGTAAAGTAGTGAAGAAGTAATAGTAAATGATATATTGTAAGAGGAGCTGATAAGGATGGGAAACATAGTAAAACGTATTTTAAGATATGTTGGTACAGTTTTAATTATGAGACTTATAAGAAATCTTTTTAGTAAAGGTTCTAATAAACGTTAATAAATCATTAATTTCTTTAGATTATTATTAAAATAATGTTTAGAGTTTATATACGTCGGGTATTTTATTATTACAAAGCTATTTACCTAGAGTGGTTTTGAAAATATTTATTCGTATATGACATAAGCACCGCACAAATTTGTGTGGTGCTTTTATTTGTTAAATATATCTGTATCAAAAAAGAAGCATATCACAAAATCAATTAAGTGATATGCTTCTTTATATTTATTGTACTTTCTATTTTTTAATTGCTTTTAAAATGAATGAAAGTACTAAGATTAAGATGATTGAACCGATTAATGCTGGAATAATTGCAATTCCACCTATGACTGGTCCCATATCTCCTAATAATTTACCACCAATTGCTGAACCGATAATACCTGCGATAATATTGCCAATAATACCGCCTGGAATATCTTTACCTAAAATAACACCTGCTAGCCAGCCGATTAAACCGCCGACGATTAACATTAATATAAAGCCCATATATAATTACCTCCTATTTTTACACTTCTTTATATATATCCAATGTGAAGATTCGTTAAACACTTATAAAGAAAATAATTGGTAAAATTAAACAATAATTGTAGTAAATAGTTGGTTTTTTAAAATATTGGTATTATTTTATGAGCTTCCAGGATATCTTTAGTCCAAAAATATTGTTTGCCTTGTCCTGTATATGCTGGTACTAAAACATCATTTCTAATACAGGCATAGAACCATTCTGGATCGACACCACTATATAATAAAGTTTGGTATTCAATAAAATCTGATTCCCAGTTTATATTAAGTTCTTTCATAACTTTACACTCCATAAATATTAAGCTTTATGACCTGCAATTAAGTCTTTTCTTATCAATACTAAAATGCTAAAAATACTGATATAAGTGAATAAATATATAATATACATGTCCAATATACTAAAGGAAGAGGAAATAATATAATATAGTTTAAATTAGTTAATGAGAAGTGTTTATAATTATTTCAATTTAAAATTTTCTATAGCTAATTTGATTTCGTCTCTAACACGCTGGAATTCTGACCATTCTTTACCTGCGGGATCATCAAATCCCCAATGCTCTTTTTTAACGTTTGTTGGTAAAATTGGACAATTATCATCTGCGTCACTACATAACGTTACGACCAGGTCTGATTGTTTTAAAATCACGTTATTAATCAAGTCTGATGTATGGTTTGATATATCAATATTGACTTCTTTCATAGCTTCTATTGCTTTAGGATTCACACCATGTGTTTCAATACCAGCAGAATAGACATTCCAATCTTCACCCAATATTTCCTTTCCCCAACCTTCAGCCATTTGGCTACGGCAAGAATTTCCTGTACATATAAAATAAATTGTTTTTTTAGCCATAATTAAAACCTCTTTTCTTAAAATGTGATTAGTGTAAGGTATAAACCTAGTAGGGTTACGAATAGGACTGGAATAGTAATGATAATTCCAGTTTTAAAATATGTTCCCCAAGAAATCTTTACACCTTTTTGCGTTAAAACATGAAGCCACAATAATGTTGCTAAAGATCCAATTGGCGTAATTTTAGGTCCTAAATCAGAACCTATAACATTCGCATAAACCATGCCTTCTTTTAATATTCCTGTAGCACTGGATTGATCAATCGCTATTGCATCTATTAAAACTGTTGGCATGTTATTCATAATTGAAGATAAGAAAGCAGCTATAAAGCCCATACCCATGATACTGCTGAATAACCCATAACCAGAAATATTTGTTAGGACATCCCCAAGAATCGTTGTAATACCTACATTTTTTAGTCCAAACACAACAAGGTACATACCAATAGAGAATACAACAATATTCCATGGTGCGCCTTTAATTACTTGTTTTGTATGAACTGCTTTAGATTTACGAGCTAATATTACAAAGATAAGAGCAATAATACCCGCAATAATTGATACAGGAATTTGGATTAACTCACTTACAAGATATCCAACGAGTAGTACTGTTAATACTACCCATGAAATCTTAAATAATTTAGGATCTTTAATTGCACTTTTAGGATCTGAAAGATTTTCTGTATCGAACCTTTTAGGTATAGATTTTCTAAAATATAACCATAAAACGAGTATACTAGCAATCAGAGAGAATATATTAGGAATAATCATTCGACTAAAATACTCAATAAACCCAATATCAAAGTAATCTGCAGAAACGATATTAACTAAGTTACTTACAATTAAAGGTAGTGATGTAGTATCAGCAATAAAACCACTAGCAATAATAAAAGGAAAAATCACTTTTTTATTAAAACCTAGATTTCTTACCATTGCTAATACAATAGGAGTTAAGATTAAAGCTGCACCATCATTGGCGAAAAATGCTGCTACAATTGCCCCTAATAGCATGATGAAAACAAACATTTTTAAGCCATTACCGTTTGAAGCTTTGACCATATGTATTGCAGACCATTCAAAAAAACCAATTTCATCTAATATTAATGAAATAAGAATAACAGCTACAAAGGTTAAAGTAGCATTCCAAACAATACCTGTTACTTCTAATACATCGGAAAAACTTACGACACCCGTAATGATAGCAACAACAGCTCCAATTAAAGCTGTAATACCAATATCTAAACCTTTCGGTTGCCATATCACAAAGATTAAAGTTAAAAGAAAAATCACAATTGCTAAAATTGTCATCAACACTCACCTGACTTCATATTTTTACATACACATCGTTGGTTAGACAAGTTAATAAGGTTTAAACTTTGTTTAACATAATCTAAAATTTCATGATTAAGTTGATACATATGCTTATTTCCATTCTTTCGGGTTTTAACTAACTCGTTATCTACTAATGATTTCATATGATGACTTAATGTAGGTTGTGAGAATTGAAAGTGTTCCAATAAGTCACAAGCACATAATTCACCGCAAGATAGCAAATCTAATATTTCTAATCTACCTGGATCAGATAAAACTTTTAATATAGTAGATAGATCTTGATAAGACATAACCATACCTCCCTTACGATACATAGATTAACATCTATATAGATTTATGTCTATGAAGTTTTAAATTAATTTGTGCTTAGTTCAAGGTTTGACGTAAATAACTAGTTCTATTACCTTGCAAAAGTTGAAAGAATAATTTATATTTAATACATCAAAAAAAGTTGATGTATTGCTTTAGTATTTAAAAGGAGTTAGATTTTATGAGAATCAATCATGCAAGTACACTATCTGTTGATTATTTTGTAAGTTATTTAAATTTAATTATGATATCAAGAGAAGTTACTTTAAAAGAAGCTATATTATATATGAAGAAAGAATTTTTTAAAGGCGAAACTGATATGTATGGTGAAATAACAGAAACTCACTTTAATCTAGCAATACAAAAACTTAAACAAAAAGAGAGTTAATAAAATATAAGAGAGGTGATCTTTCAATGGAAGTTATTAAATCCTACCCTAATAAAACTGAGGAAGAGCAATTTGATTTTTATGAACAGATGTTTAATGCACTTGCTGATAAAGTTAGACTTAAAATTTTACATTCAATACGTCAAAGTGATACAAAATCTTTGTGTGTATGTGATTTAGAAGAATTATTAGAATTAAAACAATCAAAACTATCTTATCATTTAAAAAAATTAGTAGATGCCAATATTCTTATTGCTGAAAAGCATGGTACATGGAACTATTATAGAATTAATGAGCAACAAATACAGTTAGTTTTAAAAGAAGGTACTTGTTGTAAGATATTATAAGTATCTTTTTTTGATATATAAATCAACTTTTTTTGATGTATATATCAAAAAAAGTTGATTTAATAAATTTGGAGGCGTTATACTGATGTTAGATTCAATTATAGAATTCATAAAAACATTTTTAATGTTGTTTTTTGAATTGTTAATACTATTCATAATCGTGAGCTTTATTGTAAGTCTAATTCAACAAGTTGTTTCAGAAGAAAAAATCAAAAGACTTTTGAGTAAACCAAATCAAGCTGTTAATTACATATTGGGAATGGTATTTGGTGCTATTACACCGTTTTGTTCTTGTTCGACGATCCCAATACTAGCAGGTCTATTAAATTCTAAAGTTCCTTTTGGTCCAGCAATGAGTTTCTTAATTGCTTCACCATTAATGAATCCATTAATGCTATTTATGCTATGGGCTTTATTAGGTTGGAAAGTTGCAGTCGTTTATTTTGTAGTACTAGCAATTTTTAGCATTTTAACAGGTTTAGTATTTTCAAAAATGAATTTAGCTGATAGTTATAAAGGAGTTAATGTTAAAGGAGACGGATTTTTTGCTAATAAAACAGGATCTCGTTTAAAACAAGCATTAAATGATGCATGGGCATTTTTATACCCAATGCTTCCTTATTTGTTTATTGGTGTGTTTATTGGTGCCTTTATATATGGGTTTGTACCTGAAACATTTATTACTAAATATGCAAGTGGAGATGGCATTATATCCGTATTAATTGCTTCTATTATAGGTATTCCTATGTATATTAGACCTGAAACAATGTTACCGATAGCTGAAGCATTAGTATCAAAAGGTATGTCACTAGGAACTGTTGTGGCGTTAATTATTGGTGGTGCAGGCGCAAGTATTCCAGAAGTTGTATTACTTTCTAAGTTATTCAAGAGAAAATTTGTAATATCATTTGTTATCGCAATTTTAGTTGTAGCTATTGCTACGGGTTTAATTGTTAATATGATTGTTTAAAATTAAGGGGGATAAATTAATGAATCAAGAAGCATCAGTAATCAGTAGATATGGAAGTGCTGCAAAAAATTATGAAGAAAATTTATGTTGTCCAGTAGAATATGATACAAAATACTTAAAAATAATACCTGATGAAATCATAGAAAAAGATTATGGTTGTGGTGATCCTTTAGGTAAGATTAAAGAAGGAGATATCGTTTTGGATTTAGGTTCTGGCGGAGGTAAAGTTCCTTATATAGTTTCGCAGATTGTCGGTGAAACAGGCAAAGTTATTGGCGTAGATATGAATGATGATATGTTAAATCTTGCTAAAAAATACCAGGATCAAATGATTAAAAAAATTGGTTATGATAATGTAAGTTTTTATAAAGGAAAGATTCAAAATTTAAAATTAGATTTAGAAGTATTGGATAAATATTTACAAGAACATCCTGCTAGCGATCTAAATACTTATCAATCTATCAATCAATATATTAATTATTTAGAAAATGAAATGACTATGATAAAAGATAATAGTATAGACGTGGTTATATCTAACTGTGTTCTAAACTTAGTTTCAACGGAAGAAAAAGAGGCGCTTTTCAAAGAAATTTATCGTGTTTTAAAAGATGGTGGAAAAGCTGTTATCTCTGATATTGTTTCTAACGTAGAAGTTCCAGAACAATTGAGACAAGATGAAGACTTGTGGAGTGGTTGCTATTCAGGCGCAATTGAAGAAAAATCTTTTGTTGAAGCTTTCGAAAAGGTAGGCTTTTATGGTGTGGAAATAGACAAACGCGAAAGTACATGGACTACTATAGAAGATATTAACTTTAGAAGTATGACCGTTATAGCCTATAAAGGCAAAGAAGGTACTTGTGTTGACAAAGGTCAATCCGTTATATACAAAGGTCCATTTAAGCACATTGAAGATGATGATAATCATATTTTTGAGCGTGGAGAAAGAACCTTTGTATGTGAAAAAACATTTAATATATTACAGAAAAATCCATATAAAGAAGTCTTTGAATTTATCAATGAAAATGAAGGGAAAATTGATATAGAAGAGTGTTGCGATGCATCATGTGATTGTTAAATAATAATTAAAGGAGGTGTTAAAATGGAAAAAAACGCATTTAAAAAAGCTATTTCTAAATTAAAACCTAAAGAACAAGCTTGTTGTTCCGTAGAGATTGAAGAAAATAAAGAGAGCAAAAAAGAGAATACAAATAAAGATAAATAGAATAATAAAGCATGTAGTTAATGCCGTATCATTAACAATTAGGTTAGGGAGCATAAAAGTATGCTTCCTTTTTTTATGAAGGTATTGAAATAAATAAAAATTTAGCTGACTTTATCGAAGAAAATTCAATTAAGTATAAATAACACATGAGAAGAAAAATATATTTTAGAAGTTGAAAATAAAAAGATGAATTTCGTAAATGGCTTGATACATTACATTGAATACAAGAACAAAAAGAGAGTACCTCAGTTTGTAATGGCGATACGACTTTTACACACAAAAGTAATAACGATATCTTAAATAAAATAACAGTTAATAAAGATTCGTTTGATAAACTACAATTAATGGGACTTACATACAAAAATAATTCATAGTATAGAGAAATTAATAGAATTTGCGAGGTTAAGAGATACAATTATTTCCTAAGAATTATATCAACTAATTATAATATTGGCGACTAAGATACAAAACATCCATTCAAGGTCGATAGGTTACTATCAACCTTGTAACGGATGTTAATTAATAATGTTATAATTCAGTGTTGATATTGGTGGAAAGTGTTTAATATCTAATTTATATTTGCGTTTTCAAATACTTTTCCATAAGCTTTTTTTAAAGATAGTTTCAGCTCCTTATTTTCATCTTCTAGCTTTTTGATTTTTCGTTTTAGAGATTGAATTTTTATATCTTTTTTAGAAAATTCATGTGTTTTATAATTTTTTTGAATAGACAATTCTCTGTAGTAAGCTATCTTTTCTTTCACCTTCGGTAAAGTATAAAGTGTCGATTTGCCAACGTTAGCTTCTTTTGCTACTCTTGAAAAATTTATCGTTTGATTCGTATTAATCATATAAGTTAATGCCTTATCTATTTTATCTATTGTTTCTTTTTTTCTGTTTTCGTGTACAGATTTTAAATGTGATTTCTGATCAAATGACATAGATTTAAACCTCCTTTAAAGGATTTATTCTAGAATCTCTTCCATATATAACTGAATCATCATTTATTCTTTGGTTGATTGCTTTATACCTCTCAAGTAACGTCATATTTTTCTCGGCCATATCGTGACGATTATTTTCCTTTAATTTATTGATAAGTTTTTCTGTGGACTTTATATGAAGTCTATATTTGTCTTTATCTAACTCTGATAATCCAATTGCTAAATCTTTACATGGCTTACCATTATTACAAGTTAAGCATGGTGGTTCAGTGACATATGGACAATTGCCGTTTGTTCTAGATAGACATGTACCATATGGATTATCTACTGCGTTAAGTTTATAATTTTGCCATATAGCTACTACCGTTGAATCATTTACCTGAGAAATATCTGTTTTTTCAATGTTTCCACTATGATCAAATTCAAATGTTCCAGTAGCCATGACTTTTTCAAACTCTTTACGCTTTGTATCATCTAATAACTTGGCGTATACCATCGTCATCTCTGGAGAAGCATGCGCTAATAACTCTTGAACTGTTACAATGTCAGCGCCATTATTGAGTAATTTCACCGCATATGTATGTCTAAATTCATGCATGCGAAATCTATAAACCTCACCTTGTTTATCTCGTATATTTTTAGCTATTGCTAAGGTGTTGAGTTCTTCTCTTATGTAACTTTGCAAGAAAGGTCTGCCTTTTCTTGGGCCATTCAATCTGACAAATAAATAACGATGTGGATTATTATCTTCATTTGTTTCTATTTTGGTTTTGTTTATTAAAAATTCTATAATTTCTTCTAAATGAGCATCAATCGGTATTTTATGATTGTTTATTTTGGTTTTACTTATGCTCGTTTGGATATATGGCTTATCTTGAATATATATTAAGCAGTCTTCTTTTAGTGAAAGTGTGTCTGATATTCTAAGGCCTGTTTTAAAGGAAATCCAAATAACAGGTATGACATCAGGTTTTAAGTCCTGAATATTGTCAAATAATTGTTTCAAAACATTATCAGGAATACAATTGACTACTCTAGAATTTTGATACTTAGGAAAATCGTCGGGATGTATAATTTGTGAAATAGACTTTTGTGGTGCATTACTATAATCCAGGACTTGTAAATCTTCCAAAAAAGTTCTGATATGACCAAGAGATGTATGGAGGTGATTATTCAATGTTCTGCTACTTTCCCAACGCTTCATTTTACTAATCATTTCTATATACTTTAATATATCTGCTCTAGACATATTTCTTAATGCTCTTTTTTCATATCCAGTTGGAGAAACAATGTTAAATAGGCGACTTATATCTCGAGCATAGGTTGCTGCTGTAGACCAAGACATACGACGCTTACCCAATATGCGATCTTTAATATAATCTTTTAAAATATTTTTTAATTTTTCATTTTTGATTTCGCTAAACTTAATCATTCCATTACAAGAGCTTTTATTGAAGTCGAAGTCATATTCATCTTTAAAATAGGTTATTTTCCATTCGTCTTTGTCCCAATGATTTCTATTATCTACATATTCACTTAAAGCGTTGTAGATAGCCCTTAAATATTTCGCAGCTCGAGTCTTTTGCTTATGGGGAGGACGACCATATCGATGATTGATTGTTTCTATAATTGGAATTTGTTGCTTTTTTAACCAATTCATATACTTGATTTCTGCTTTATCAATATCTAGCTCCAAAAGAGAATTGTACTTGGGGTAGTATATATTCATGAATTCTATTATTCGGTACCTATGAGTATGTTTTTGAAAAGCAGAATATATAGACCATTCTCCTTGAAACAATCTCATTTTATATAAACATTTTAATTCTAAGTTTATAGTATAGCTACTGGATTTGAAGTCTATTGTATATCTGTGATGTTTTTTATTTTGTTGGTATCTATCTAAATCATCTTTAAATTGTGGTAGCTCATAAAAAAATGAGAAAGCCCAATCATCACTTCTTAATAAATAATCATCGTATATCTCATCATTTTGTACAGTACCATCAGAGTTTATAACTTTCCTATTGTAATTACTTAATATTTTTTTGAGCTTTTCTTCATAGTGTTCTATAGTATATGCTGAATTAAAGAAAGTCATTAGTATCCCTCCATCTTAAATGCTTCTTGAGCTTTTAACCACTGTTCTCTTTTTTCTTCTTCAGATGGGTGTAAATATAAATTCATTGTAGTTTGTATTTGTCGATGTCCGAGACGTTCTTGAACAGATTTAATATTTTTTGTTTTATTAAAATATTTTGTTGCATGTGTGTGTCTAAATAAGTGAGGGTGTAAGTGATAATCAACAGCATGAGAAAGTCTTCTGAAGAATGAACAAATATCAGAATAGCTCATTTTTTGACCTTTGTGTTGCCCCTTTAGTTTTATAAACATATGTGGGCTATCGTCAAAGTCTATGATGTCATACATGTAATCATCAAATAAATCAACAAGATTCATAGATATAAAAATAGTTCGTTCGCCTGTTTTTAACTGTGCATCATTAAAATGCATATTCCTATCCCTAATATATAGTTTGTGACCATTTTCTATATCAAAAACAATATCTTCCTTATATAATGATAATATTTCTCCAATTCTTAAACCTGTTTCGTAGAGTAAATATAATAAGAATAAATCTCTAGAATTTTTAGTGTACTTAAATGATTTATTTATAATATCATCTGGTATAATTTTAGCGGTACTTTTAGGTTCTTTTATTTTTAAGATATTTTTGGATAAAGTCTTTCCTTTATTAATGTGGTATAAAAAATCTTTATAAGATTTTATGTTTTTTACTTTTATATATGAATTTCGAGTAATGTCTTCGTTAATATACTCGAATTGAAATAAAAATCTGTAAAAGGCTAAAATAGTTGTTATTCTCAAATTTATTGTTTTCTCACTCCTCAATTTTGGAGAAGTAAAATACTGCACCTTTTTTAAAACCGATGGATTGACTAGCCATGTTAAAAAGTTGGATAATGTAGTCAATTTGACATCTTTATAATTCAAATTAATTAATTTCAGATATATGAAAAAGTCCCTAAGCCCATAACAATATGTTCTTTGTGTATTTGGACTTTTTTGCACGCTATCTAAATATTTCATATAAAGTAATATAGGCTCTATCGGTTTTTGATCACCATCAACTACTATGAATCGTGAATTACCATTACTTAAATATACTTCTTGAACTTTAATATTAATTCCCCCCTAATAAATAAACGAGTATAATAGACTGTGTATCGCATACTGTCTATTATACTCGTGAGTTATTATATAATAGATATAAAATACTCTTTATATTTTACTATAGATAACTTTTCTTTCTAATAATGTACCACTATTTAATAGACTTGAACCGCGCATAACAACATCTTTGCCATATTTCATACGTATAAAATCTAAATGATTTTCGAGTGTCTCTGTCTTAATTTGATATGGATCATCGAATAAAGATAATTGTTTAATTTGGTTCGGAATAAATTTGCCAAATGATATCGCGATCGTTCTATAAAGTCTGTCCGGTTCTAATCGTTGAGATAAATAATCCCATAATAATTGTGTGATAACATAAGTATTCATAAATCCCGTTTTATTTGTAAATTGCTTCCGCACACCGCCAACGTCTGCATAACCGACACTCACGCTAATACGTGTAGGGTATAAATTGAGCTTTCTAGAACGGAAATAAACTTCATCTACTTGTTCATTTAATACAGTCTTAAGCTCATTCATACTGTAATCACGCATAAGTATTTGCGACTTACCTAGAGATTTATCATATATACGATGAGGATTTCTAATGACGCTTTCATCAATACCATTAGCATGCAAATGAAGGTCAACACCAATAACGCCAAAGTCCCGCTTCAAATATTCCACAGGATAATTAGCTAAGTGACCAATTGTAAATATCCCTTTCTTATTAAGCTTAGCTTCTGTACGTCGATTGATTCCCCACATGTCTCGTAAAGGTTGAATGGACCAAACTTTAGACGGCACATCTTCATAGCGCCATTCTGATATACCAAGACTTGTATGCTTAGCATCAATATCCATTGAAAGTTTAGCGAGTAATAAATTAGATCCAATGCCAATCGTGCTACGAATTTGAGTATAATTAAATATACGCTCTTGAAGTTGCATCGCTAATGAAAAGGGAGAATGCGCAAATAAATGATACGACTCTGATACATCCATAAAGAATTCATCTATACTGTATTGATGAAAATCTTCAGGAGCAACATAATCCAAAGCAATTTTGCTAATCTGTGTTGATAATTGTATATATTTCTTCATAGATGGATTAATAACATAGATATCTTTACGTTGAGGTATTTCATATAAACGAGAACCTGTTTTAATGCCAATTGCTTTTAAAGGTGGTGTAGCTGCCAAGACAACAGAACCTTTACGCTTCGTATCAGCCACAACAGCTAGCTTAGTCGTTAGCGGGTTCAAACCTTTCTCAATACATGAAACAGACGCAAAGAAACTCTTTAAATCCACACATAAAATATCCCGATTTAGACAATAACTGTAGTCATACATAAAAATCACCCTAGTCATATTGTACTTTTATTATACGAACATACGTTCTGTTTTGTAAAGTATAAACTTGTATAAAAGCACAATATGTTATCATTTTATGAATGTTACATACTACATTAAGACTTTAAATCTTGCCATTCTTCCCGTAAAAGTCCCATTCTAATAGAGTCGTAATAAGTCCCGTTATAATATCTTACTTTTCTAATTCTAGCTTCCATCGTCATACCAAGACGTTCTCCAATTTTGATCATGCCTTTATTTCCTGACCAAGTTGTATAACCAACGCGAACAATATCTAAAGTATTGAATAAATGATCAATCCACATACGCATGACATTTGTGCCAATGCCTTTACCCCAATTATCAGATTGATAGATTGAAATACCCATCTCTAGCCACTTAGAAGGTTCATGTTCCCAATAATAAGAGACTGTACCAATAACTTTGTCGTTGTAAATTACAGCCCATCTATTCGGAACATTGATCCAATCATCCTTTTGGAGCAAAAAATCATCATACGACATAGCATGATGAGGAAAATAAGGCGCATCCCATAACTTCCATTCAGGATTTGAGTCCTTAAAAGCCATCTGCCATATACTCTTTAAATCTTCTAATTTAATAGGTCTAATATATAATTCACGATTTTCAACCATGTTATCCCTCTGTTCTATATAAAATAATTAAAATTATTTTATCATGTGAATTGGAAAAATTATACTTATTTTATTTTTACAGTTTTGAAAATAAGCTATATGAATTATTAAGAATATGTAGCCAATCAATATAATCTAATAAAAAATGGTTACTTTCCATCGCATAATTTTAAAATACAGTTTTTGACAATTATATTTATAAATTATAAAATATAAAAAGAGAGGTGCTCATTATGTCAGAATATATTACAAGAAATGAATTTGAACAATTGCTCTGATTTAAGCTAGTATTAATAGATACATTAATTTACTAACAAAAGAGGGATATGATGAGTAAATATTTTATTGGAATTGTGCCACCTGAACCTATGTATAGTACGGTACTTAACTTACAACATCAATATATGGATAGAATAGGTGTAGAACCACATATTACTTTAAAAGCTCAAAGTAATTTAACAATAGATGAAAATTGGATAGAAGATATTACTAATTTGATTAATCATACTTCTAAATTTACTGTAACACCAAAACAAACAGCTTATTTTGGTAAAGAAGTATTATACGTGTCATTTGATTCACTAGAAATTCATGACTTACATCAACAAATAGTGGGATTATTAAATGTTACAAAGGAAATGCAACAAAAGTATTTTGAAGGGGATTTATATGTACCACATTTAACTGTTGGTAAACAAAGTTATGGAGATGACATTAGTACTGGAAATAATATAAATAATTTGTTGAACATGGAAAAAGAATTGAATCAGAAAGATATATTTAAACCATTTCAAGTGAATGAGGTTTATATTTATAAATATGTAAATAATAAGTATGTTCGCCTAAAGAAAGTTGGATTGAAAGATTAAAATTGATAAATACATTTTTTAGAATCTAAATTTACTAATTATAAAATATAAAAAAGAGAGGTGCTCATTATGTCAGAATATGTTACGAGAAATGAATTTGAACAATATGAAAAGCGTGTTGATGAACGTTTCGATACTTTGAACAACAAGATTGATCATTTGCCAAATATCATTCAAGACAAAATTACAATTTCAATGAACAACCTTGAAAGAAGTATTAATGAAACCAATAAGAAAAATAGAAAAGCGGTTATTGCATCTATTCTATCGGGTGTAGGTGTATTAATAACACTAGCAGGGTTAATTGGAAATATATTAGGTGTGTTTTAATAAGAGAGACTTAATCTTACAAAATTGTAAGCTTAGAAGCCTGTTGTGACAACAATGTTAGGACTATTTCAAGTGATATGATGCTATCATTTTACTTGAAAGGAGAGATAACATTGAAAGGTTTATTAAAAGGTATTGTTTTTCTAATTATATTTGTCATTTTATGTTGTTGTTTATTAATCGTTATATTTAGTACATCTGGCTCAAGTGAGATTAAAGGTGTATCAGACCAATTAAATCCATTTATGAAAGAGAAATACGCTTATGTAAAGACAAAGCTACCTGATGCTGTTGAAGAACATAATATTAGAAGATATAAGCAAGATATTGTAGATGAAGATGGTAAACGTACGAAAGTAGAATTTATATCATCAGATGAGCTTAAATCAAATCACTATTTAAAAATTAAGCATAAAGGAACACATGTGGAATCATTTGAAGAAGTTGATAAAAGTGAAATACCAAAGAAAGTTCTAAATGCTATAGAATAGAGGGAACGAGATAATCAAATTATCTCGTTCTTTTTTACTTGTAATAAATATTTAATATAACGAAATATTCTTCAAGTATATTAATTAATTATAGTTTGTAATACAATATAAAAATAAAATATAAGGGGGATTATTATGAAGTACAAGTTTGGAACAGCAATAATTTTGACGACAAGTGTATTATTTTCTCAATCTGTTGGATATATCAATGCAGAAGAACATCAAAGTGAACAAACAGAGAATACAAGCAAATCGATTAGTTTTGAACAAGCACAAAAGATGAACCCGAAAGAATTAACAGGCTTGCTAACGGATGAAGATCTTAAATTACATAATAAAGATGCAGAAGAAAATTCTACAGAAATAGAGTCAAATCAACATACAAATGAAGCTTATCAAGATGTTAATAATTATATTGCTAAAAATAATATTAAGCCGTCTACAATCACGCAAGATTCTAGAATGGATAGTTTGCCGAAGTATGATTATAAATCAGATAAGTTTATCGGTGTGATTATACATGAAACAGCTAATCCTGATAGCACAATAGATGAAGAAATCAATTACATGTATAACAATTATGAAAGTGCGTTTGTTCATGCTTATGCAAGTAGTAGTAAAATTGTTCAAACAGCATCTAGTGATTATTTAGCTTGGGGTGCAGGCGCAAAAGCCAATCCATATTTCTATCAAATAGAATTGGCTCAATCAAGTACATTTGACCAGTTTGCGAAATCGGTTAATAATCAAGCATATTTAACTGCGAAAATGTTACACCAAAATGGACTGAAACCATCATTAGCCGATAATAATGAAGGGACAGGTACAGTTATCAGTCACAATGCCATTAGTCAGTATTATGGTGGAACAGATCATACAGATCCAATCAATTACTTTAGTCAGTGGGGCTATGATATGGATCAATTTTATAGTCTCGTTCAAAAGCATTATAATGATTTAAATGAATCGAGTGACAGTATTACAGGCGATACACATACTGTTGTTTCTGGAGATACGTTGTATAATATCTCTCAAAGAAGCGGCGTAAGTGTAGCTAAACTTAAATCATTAAATAATTTAAATTCAAATGATATAAGTGTAGGACAAGTATTGAAACTGAAATAATTAAAAACACCTCTAAAGTGCAAGCGTTACTGTAACTTTAGAGGTGTTTCTTTATTTAAATTTAGGTATCAATTTAATATAGAATAGTTCACCAATAAGCTCGACAAGTGTTTGTGTGACGACAACAGTTGTCACAATTGTTGACCATTTGTCTGGTAGAGATAAAGCTAATGGCAAGACAACTAACGCATTTCTTGTGCTAGAACTAAAAGCAATCGTGCGTTTTAAATCTGAAGGTAAAGCAAAGATTTTACCAGAAAGATAACCAATAAAAGGCGCGATGATCATAAAACAAATGTAAACAGGAACAACTATCCATACGACGTGTAAATCATTAAATATTTTTGAAATTTGAGAGCCTATAACCATCATTAATACGAGTCCCATAAAAGGAACAGGCAACCATTCTGATAAAGATAACATGTTCGACATAGCATCGGACTTTTTACTTAAAACTTGTATAAAAATAGCTACGATTAAAGGTAATAGAATAAGATATACAAAAGTCTTTAGAAAAGGTATAAAGTCAATGTATTCAGAGAAATCTTGGTTTAAAAATATTAGAAAATATATCGGTAATAAAATGATTTGTAGAATAAATAAAATAGGTGTAGCAATCAACATAAAGCTTTCATTTCCATGACCTAACTTCGTAAAAACAATCACATAATCAATACAAGGTGTCAGTAAAACTAAGTAAATTCCGATTAGAAGCGGTGTAGAAGTAATATGAAATGCTGTGACAATTAGAAAAACAAGAATAGGAATAAAAATAAAATTAGAAATAATAAGTGCCACAAGAAATTTAAAATTTAATGCCTTTTGACGTAAAGATAAAAAAGGAATTTGCGCAAACATACTAAACAATAGAATCGCAATTAAAATAGAAATAAAAGGTTCAAAAATAAGACTAGCATGGTCAAACAATAGACCGAAACCTACGCCCATCATAATAAATAAAAGATATATATAAATTTGTTTATCCTCTAAAAAAGACTTCAAGTAAGACATCATAACCTCCTGTAAATCGCTTAATATAAATCATAGTATGAAGTAGAAATTAATTCAATTGAATAAAAAGATAATGAATATTGTTATAATATGATTACTAATACTATATTTATTGATATTTGTAAGGGGATAGACACATGAAATCTATTTTTATGATGGATGAACTAAATGATATGGAAGAAACTCAAAAAACATCAAAATATTTTATAGATAAAATTGAAAATTATATTGATATTCTGAAAAAAGATTACGAATTAAATGACATGCCAGAACACGTCATATGGACTAGTGATTATGTAATGACGCATGTATTTAAGAAGAATGTACCAGCGTTTACAAATGAAAAAGGTATATTTATGAATATTGAAAAAGAAAGTTGGATGACCTTTTTAAATGGTCAAATCAAAAGTGACATGTCAGAAACGACTCAAAACATATTTAATAACTATTTAGAAAAAGAAATATTGTGCATATTAGGTCATGAAATTACGCACCATTGCGACTTCTTTTTAACAGAATTTGATGATCTTGACTTAACATCAGATGACTTATGGTTTGAAGAAGGATTGGTTACTTTCTTACCAAGATATTATTTATATAATGACAAAGAATTTAAAGAAATTATACAGTATGAAACAGAATTGTTTAATTATTACAAATCAAAATATGATGAAAATAATTTAGAATCATTCACATATGAAATTTATAAAAGTAATGATAATGCATATGTCATGTTTCATTACTGGAAAAGCTTTTTAGCAATAGTTGATTTAGTTGAAAACTACTATGAAGGCAACATCCATAAGGTGATCAAAGAATATCAACAATGGAATAAAGAAGGAAAAAAACAAAAATTAAGTGAATACCTATTTCGGGAATAAGGGAGTGAGATAATGGATAGTTTGACAGAGCAACAAAGATTATTATGTGAAGAAGTGTTGTCGAAACCTTTATTTGCCCATTTATCTACAGTAGAAAAATGTGAGCCAAGAGAATCTCCAGTATGGTTCTTTTGGGATAATAAATCATTATGGATTATTGGAAACTATAAGACGGATTCTTTTCCAAAGAGAATAGAAGAAAATGGAAAATGTGCAATAGGCATTGTAGAATATGATGTAACAAATGGAATCGTTAAGCATATAGGATTCAGAGGTTATGCATACCTAGAAAAGGCAGATAATAAGATTATAAAAAAATTATTCCATAAATATATGGGTGAAGAAAATAACTGGCATCCGAGATTTAAATCAGTACTTGGTAATACTGATTATGTATTGATTAGATTTGAATATCAAACAATAGTAGCAAGAGAGCAATCATACTAATGATTACAAGAAGAAGCGGTAGAAAAAGTGTTGAAAGATATTGATTTTAAAGAATAACAACGACTTTTCAATAAAAAAATTTTAATATTCACCTATCCATGATATAGCAACTGGGTTAACGCTTTCATACTTTAGCATAATATTGATTTATTTCGAAAACTGAAACAAAATAGATGAAATATTAGCTGAGATGTTCTAATATGTACAAATATGATAGTGAATAAATCAAGGGAGTAATGAAAATGGAAAGTTTTATATTTAGCGTTATTGGAGTATTAGTATTAATAGCTTTTATTGTGATGTTAGGCACGACGGTTGTTAAAGCGATTAGAGATACTAGGTTCAGGATTCCGTTGCTAAGTACCATTATATTATTCTTTTTAACTTTAGGTTGTGCTGTTGGAGTTGTTTCAACTGAACCTGTACAAGATAATCATTCAAAAATTAAGTTCGATGATCACGTAGCAGAAGCACAAGCGAATGAATATGTTCAGAAAAAAATGAACCATTCTAAAGAGATTAATTATGACAAGTATAATAATGAAACATATAGCCATAACGAATTGTTGAAAATCACAAATGCTAAGGTTGATAAAATTAGCCATAGTGAAGCAGGTGATAAAATCGTCGAAGTTACAAAAGGTAGTGGGGACGATAAAGTGTCATATTATATTATAGATTATGATCATAAAAAACTTGAAGAAGGCGAAAGCTATACTTTTTATGGTAAAGAAGATTTGAAATATGATGCAAACAGCCAATTACATGGATTTAATGTATGGAAAGTTGAATAGAGAAAAGCAGAGTCTAAGACACATTACGTTGTCTTAGGCTCTATTTTTTCGATTGTCATTATCAATTCTAAATGAAAAATAAAAATTTGCTCTTGCCAAATAAAAATTCATGTATTATAGTTAAAACGTAGTCATTACGATTTACCTCCGGAAATGAGATGGCTACTTTACTTACTTAATATACGATTTCAAAAGAGTGAGACATCATTTACCGTCTCACTCTTTATATCTAATGATTTATTTCAAAAATTTTAAATGTAAAAGGAGTATATAAAATGGCGAAAAAGTCAAAAATTGCAAAAGAACAAAAAAGAATTCAAATGGTTGAAAAATACCGTGAAAAACGAGAAGAATTAAAAGCTAATAAAGATTACGAAGGTTTGAAAAAATTACCGAGAGACGCTTCTCCTACACGTATTACACGAAGATGCCAAGTAACTGGCAGACCAAGAGGTGTATATAGAAAATTCGGTATGTCTAGAATCGCTTTAAGAGAATACGCACATAAAGGTCAAATACCTGGATTGAAAAAATCAAGTTGGTAAGATTTTTGGTTTATATGGGATAAATAGATAAAAGGTAGGGGAAATGTGTTGAATAAAATACCAGTTACAGTGTTGAGTGGTTATTTAGGATCTGGAAAGACAACGCTGCTCAATAATATTTTGAAAAATAGAGAAGGATTAAAAATTGCAGTCATTGTAAATGATATGAGTGAAATTAATATAGATAAAGATTTAGTCATACAAGGCGGAGGTATTTCACGAACTGACGAAAAATTAGTAGAATTATCGAATGGCTGTATTTGCTGTACTTTAAGAGAAGACTTATTAATAGAAGTCGAAAAGATAGCTAAACGAGGAGATGTCGATCAAATCGTAATAGAATCAACTGGTATTTCAGAGCCGGTACCTGTTGCCCAAACTTTCTCATATATAGATGATGAATTAGGCATTGATTTAACTAGTATATGTCGTTTAGATACGATGGTTACAGTTGTAGATGCACATAGATTTGTTCATGATATGTATTCTGAAGATTTGTTGAAAGATAGAGACCAAGGCGTCAGTGAAGAAGATGAACGTTCTATTTCAGACTTGTTGATTGACCAAATTGAATTTTGTGATGTACTTATTTTAAATAAAGCTGATTTAGTAGAAGAAAAAGATTTAAAACAATTAGAAATCGTTTTGAAAAAGTTACAGCCTAAAGCGAAATTTATCAAGACGAGTTATGCAGATGTGCCGCTTCAAGAAGTACTTAATACAGGTTTATTTAATTTTGAAGATGCAAGTCAATCAGCTGGGTGGATTAAAGAATTAACAGAAGGTGGTCATGCGCATCATACACCAGAAACTGAAGAATATGGTATTTCATCATTTGTCTACAAGAGAAGACTACCATTTCATGCGGAAAGATTTAATCAATGGATGGAAAATATGCCAACAAATATTATAAGAGCTAAAGGTATCGTGTGGTTAGCTCAATATAATCGCGTAGCATGTCTATTTTCTCAGGCAGGTTCTTTTGTAAATATTCATCCAATTACATTCTGGGTTGATGCAATGAAAGAAGAAGCGAAACAAGAAATCTTTGCATCTAGACCAGAAATTAAAGCTGATTGGGATCCAGAATATGGCGACAGAGAAACACAATTTGTCATTATCGGTAGTGACTTAAATAAAGAAGAAATTACAAAAGCATTAGATCAATGTTTATTAAATTCAGAAGAAATCGATGCAGATTGGACAAAGTTAAACGAACCTTACCAATGGCAACTATCAACAGTATAAGTTAAAAGCATGAGTATAAGTAACTGCTCATGCTTTTTTGTATGCATAAAAATATCTACGACCTCCCAATATGAGATGCTTAATGTTATGATATTAAATAAATAAATTGTAACTAAAAAGGAGTCATTACAATGATATTAGAAACGGAAAGAATCAAGCTCGTACCCCCAGCATATACATATCTTGAAAAATTATTTGAAGTCCATCATGATCCTGCAAATCAAAAATACAACCCAGCAGGTCCAGCAACAACAATAGAAGCTTTTAGAGAAACATTAGATCAATGGATTAAACATTATGAAGACCATGGATTTGGATATTACGTCTTGATTAAAAAAGACCACTATCTCCCGTTTGGCGTATGTGGGTTGCAGTATAAAGAAATATTAGGACAAACATATTTGAATATTTACTATCGAATAGAAGCTGCAGAAACACAACAAGGACTCGTATCAGAAGCAAGTAGAAAAATAATCGAGCACGTCAAAGAATTAACAAATAACGAATATAAAATCGTAGCATTAACTAAAAAAGAAAACACACCTTCAATAAAGACAGCAGAAAAATTAGGATTTAAACATAATCCAGAACTAGATGATTACGACGGAGAAGGCAATGTGTATTACTTTAGTGAATAAGGAGTGGTGGGATGGAAGTAAGGTTACTAAATAAAAATGATGTAAATGCATTTAGGAGTCTTAGGTTACTAAGTTTGCAGACAGATCCATCTGCGTTTGCGTCTTTATATGATATTGAAATAAACTATCCGATGAGTAAATTTGAACAGCGATTAGAATGTAGTGATACAAAATTTACAATGGGTGGCTTTGAAGATGATAACCTAGTTTGTGTAGCTACTTTTTATAGAGAAGCGGTTAAGAAGATGCATCATAAAGGAAATTTAGTGGCGATGTATTGTCATCCTGATTATCGAGGTACAGGTATTGCTGAGAAAGTAGTCGATAAATTGATTATTGAAGCATCGAAGTTAACAGATTTAAAATACATTGATTTAAGTGTCCTTTCTAATAATCAACGCGCAGTAGAATTTTATAATAAAGTCGGCTTTGACAAATATGCTACTGAACCTAATGCAATATTAGATGGAAAAGATTATCATGATGAAGACATGATGAGATATGAAATAGAGTGAAGAGACTGGATCGAGAAATATGGACCGATAAAAATAATTACCGGTCCAGAAATGAGAAATATGGACCGATAAAATAAATTACCGGTCCAGAAACGAGAAATATGGACCGATAAAAATAATTACCGGTCCAGAAATGAGAAATATGGACCGATAAAAATAATTACCGGTCCAGAAATGGGAAATATGGACCGATAAAATAAAATACCGGTCCAGAAACAGAAAATACGGACCGATAAATAAAAATATCGACCCGAAAACGAGATTTGCAGGCCGGTAAATAAAAATATCGACCCGAAAACGGGATTACCAGGTCGATAAATAAAAATATCGACCCGAAATTTGTAATATGAGGCTGAGACATAATTCTTATTTTGTTCGCTTTTTATTTGAAATGTTGAATTATATTAGAGAGATTAAGTAACTTTGAACTAATCGTTCTCTTTTCTAGATTCATCTTTATATCACAAGTGTATTTACGTTATAAAAGTATAGCTAGTTTAGAAACTGTGAAATTCTAAAAGTATTTAAAGTGAGCTTGTAGTAAGTGATACAAAAATCTTATTTATTAAAATACAATTCTTGCAAATTATTAATGATTAAATCTGGTATTACATCAGTTTTATTTTTAATATCGTTTGGGTTGTACCAACATGACTTTAATCCTGCTTGCTGACTTCCTAGAATATCATTTATTAAATGATCACCAACATAAAGACATTTTTCTGGAGGTAATTTTAATTTATTTAATGCTTTTTGAAATATTTCAACATTTGGTTTACTGACACTTACTTCATCAGATATGATAACTACTTCAAAATATTTTTCTAGATTAGAATTTACTAATTTTTGTCGTTGGCGCCTTGAAGTACCATTTGTAATTAAAGCGATCTTATATGATCTTGATAAAATATCAAGTAGTTGTATTACTTTTTTATCAGGCTTAAAGCATTGTGGGAAGTTATTGTTCCAAAAATGTGATATATTTTCTAAATTTATTGCTTGATTTAAGGGGTATTTTAAAATGAAATTTTTAAATATTTTATCCTTTTCATCTTTCCCATAATACTCCTTATCTAGATTTATAAAGTCCTTCATCATTGTATCTACGTCGTATAAATTGTTATTTAAATAGTATTTACTATAGAATAGTTTGAATAATTCAGTCACTGCATGATTTCTATCAATTAATGTATCGTCTAAATCAAAAATTATTGCTTCAAATTCCATAATCACATCTCCTCGAATTAAATTGATATCCTTCTGATTAATAACAATATAACTTGCTAGAAAATTACCTGTTCTGCATTCGAAAAAGTGCTCAAAGGTGCACCATGGAATATTGATGTATCCTCAATTGGTATGTTTCTAGTTATATTTAAACTTAAAGTATAATCGTTATTACTATTTCAAATAATATTTTATCAGACAATATCCAGCATGTGTTATTTGTAAATGTTAACTGTTCATTAGCAACATTATTGTGGCTACATGTATTGTCACAAAAGAGGTTAAAATACCTTGGTAAACAAACTTTAAAATAGGTTTTATCATAACGATACCTGTATTATTCATTACATTAGTAGGTTTGTATATAACATTGTTAATCTTAAAATAGCATTTGGGTATAGTTCCTAACTCAAATTAAACAATATTTCATTCTACTGATGTATTTTTAATTTCTAAAACATTTCTATCCCAGACGCTTATTTTCATCTACTAGGCTTCTACAAACTACATAACAGTTCGTTATTGTTGCTATATTAAATTAATCGAACATAATCAATTGAATATTCAAAATATTATGATAAAATAAACGCAATTAAACATTATCAAACAAGCAAAGGGGATTGATTTGATGAAAAATATTTATAAAGTGGGGATTTATGTATTAGTTTTAGCGTTGTTTTTAGCTGGTTGTAGTAGTGGTGGGGATAGTGATGGTGCGAGTGGTGATTCAAAGGATACGCTGCGTTTAATTGTACCGTCTGATTTAACGACATTAGATTCTAGTTTGGCTGTTGAAGCTGGTGCTTTTGAAGTGATGAATGCGACACAAGAGGGATTATATCGTTTAGACAAAGATGATCAAGCAGAACCAGCGATTGCAACTGGTGATCCTAAAAAATCAAATGATGGGAAGACATGGACATTTAAATTAAGAAAAGACGCGAAATGGTCTAATGGAGATCCAATTACTGCACATGATTTTGTTTATTCATGGAGAAGGGTTGTAGATCCAAAGACTGCATCAGAATATGCATACATCATGTATGATATTAAAAATGCTGAAGCGATTAACAAAAGTGAGAAAAAGCCTGAAGAATTAGGTGTAAAAGCAATTGATGACCATACTTTACAGTTAACGCTCAATCAAGAGTTACCTTACTATAAAGAATTATTAACGTTTGGAACATTCATGCCATTGAATGAAAAATTTGTTAAAAAACAAGGCAGTAAGTATGGGACGACTGTTGATAAGACGTTATATAGTGGACCGTTTGTAATGAAGAGTTGGAAAGTTGAAGATAATTACTCGCTTAAGAAAAACAAACATTATTGGGATAAAGATCATGTCTCACTTAAAGGCATTAATTATAGAGTCATTAAAGACGAACAAACGGCACTCAATTTATATAATAATGATAAAGTGGATACAACAGAATTAAGTTCTCAAAACGTAGAATCTAACAAAGATAAAGAAGGCTTCGATACGAAGTTAGAATCTGCTACTTATTATATTCAAATTAATACGCAAACGAATAAAGACTTACAAAATAAAGATTTACGTGCTGCACTTGCACAAGCAATCGATAAAAAATCTTACGTAGAACATAATTTAAATGATGGATCAAAACCGATAGATACATTTACACCTGAAAAAGTATTTACGAATGAGAAAAAAGAAGATTATAACAAGTTAGTCAATGCACCTTATACGTATGATGTTAAAAAAGCACAAGCTTCATTGAAAAAAGCTAAAAAAGCATTAGGTAAAGATAAAATAGATATAGAATTTTTAACATTTGATCAAGATAATGCTAAAAAAGATGCAGAGTATTTTAAAGAACAAGTTGAAAAACATTTACCTGGTGTAACAATGTCGATTAAACAACAACCGAACAAACAGAAAATAGCACTGACTAAAAAAGGTGATTATGATGTAGCAATTACAGGTTGGGGACCAGATTATCCAGATCCAATGACATTTTTAGATTTATTCCATAGTGAAACAACTAAAGGTGAAACGGGATATAATAACCCTGAATACGACAAAATTATCAATGAAGGTAAATCTTCATTACTTCAAGATCCAGACAAGAGATGGAAAGAACTCGCTAGAGGAGAAGAAATGTTATTGAATGATGCAATGGTTATCCCGCTTTATCAAAAAGGTAAAGCAAGATTAACAAAAAAAGAAGTTCACGGGCGTATCATTCATTACGTAGGTACGAAAGAGTATAAACATGTAAAATTAGATAGATAATTTATTTATTGCTAGGGCATGATTCAATGTCCTAGCACTTTATTTTTTATAAAGTTGAGTATTCTTATAAGAATAGTTTTGTATAGTTAGAAAATTATGATAAGATATTCCCAATCATTAAATTACATATCATCATTGGAGGATTTTAAATGGATTACTATACTAGGGATTTGAAACGATCAGATATAGAAGATATTCATGCATATAATGCTTTACCTGAAGTGAGTCAGTATCAAGCTTGGGAGCCACAAACATATGAAGAAACAGAAGCTTTTGTTGAGATGTTATTAAATCGAGATGAAAATTGGATGTACAACGTCATAGTAGATGCAGAACATGATAAAGTCATTGGCGCAGTGCAATTAGTTTGTGATACGAAAAATAAAAGCGGAGAACTTGGTTATATCATTCATCCTGATTATTGGGGTAACGGTATCGCAACTGATATTGGTAGAACGATTATTAAATATGGTTTTAAAGTATTGAAACTTAATAGAATTTGGGCATCAACAGATATTCGTAATACAGCATCTGAAATTGTTCTACAAAAGCTAGGTATGAAACATGAAGCCATCTTAAGACAAGATACAAAGCTTAAAGATGGCTACAGAGATTCATTGATTTATAGCATTTTAAAAGAAGAATATTAAAATGAAACAACAAAAGGTTCAGTACGATTTAAACAGTACTCGAACCTTTCTTTGAATGTTTGTCGAGTAACCATATTCATAACTTCATCATAAGTAAAAAAGCCTACCTCTAAACTCTCATCACTCGTTTGAAGCGTACCACCTGTATAACGCGCTAAAAATAATGTGTTGACGATAGAACTTTTCGTATTTTGGAAAATACCACAAAATCTTATAATTTCGATATCAGCACCAGATTCTTCTTTAACTTCGCGAATTGCCGCATCATATAAAGGTTCACCCAATTCAACTTGACCTCCAGGCATTTCCCAACCACGTTTAGGACCTTTAATAAGTAATATTTTATCTTCGTCATTTAAGACAATACAAGCAGCTGAAACAATATGTTTTGGAACCATAAGTAACCTCCTGTGAAAATTAGATTCTATTTAATCGAAAGTCGTACAAATAATATTTTATGATTAAATGACTAAAATGTCATATAATTACTTTAAATGTATATAAATATACGTCATTTTATAAAGGAGAACTTTTATGCCTATTAAAGTAGAACAGTTAAATATAAATTTTGATTATGAAGGAGATAACTACGAAATACATCCTACACTTATCATCCAAGATGAAGAATTGACACTCGTTGATACAGGTTATCCAGGTTTCATGGATAAAATTGAACGAGAAATTAAACGATTAAATTACAATATAGAAAATTTTAAAAATATTATTATTACACATTATGATGATGACCATATTGGTGCGTTAAAAGCTTTTAAAGATAAATATCCTAATACACAAATTATAAGTAGCTTTGTAGAAGCTAAATATATAGGTGGACATGCTAAATCAGAAAGATTGATTCAAGCTGAAGATTTGTTAAATGAAATGTCAGAAGATGAAAAACCATATGGTGAAGCATTTGTTAATATGCTACAGGAATTAGAACATGTCGATGTTGATGTAGAAGTCACAAACGGTGCGCTCATATTAAATAATGAAGTGGAAGTTATTGCGACACCAGGACATACGTCAGGGCATATTTCATTATATATACAATCAGTCAATAGCGTCATTACTGGAGATGCTGCTGTGAAAGAAGGAGAGACTTTAAACGTAGCAAATCCTGAATATAGTATGAATTTAGAAGACGCAGAAAATTCCTTAAAGAAAATTAAAGATTTAAATGCTGAGAAATATTATTGTTTCCACGGAGGATTGTTAGAGAAAGCTTGAAGATTATAAATCTATGATTTACACGTACACAAATGGGTATAATTTAGGACAAGGTTATATTGTGAGGTGAGCGCATGATTAATATTATTCAAGCGATTGGTTCTATAGGGACCTTTATTATGGCGATTCTATATTTTATATCCGTCATGATTCAAATTCGCCAAATTAAAATATCATTTATACCTTATTTATCTTTTGATCAGATTATATTGGAGAAGAAACAAAGTGGTATTAAAGTGATGAATTTAACTTCGTCTGATCATGAATATTTAAATACAGCTTTTAAGCTATTAAATTTAGGCGGGGGTTCTGCTAAAAATATTGAAGTCGTCTTAAAGTTAAATGGCGATGAAGTGATACAATGTAAACGTATTAATATTTTACCTAATAATCAATTCTATTTAATTCCTCTTAACCAAAAAGTCTTTAATGAATTTAAGAAGACAGTCGACAATCACTATTTTGAAACGAATATGACAATTGAGTTGAAGTATGATGGTCAAGTTTCTAAAAAACGATCTTCCAATGAATATAGAATATCCATCGATGATTTTGTGAATATGGATGATAAAGATTTATATGAAATAACTTTTGAAAAATTAGAAGAATAAAGGTATTACATCAACAGGTTTTGAATTTATTTTTTAACCTGTTTTTTTAAGTGAAGCCATATATAAATAGGTCAATTATAGTTAATAATTATTTGATTTTGCACTATTATTTTGAATAATTCATGCTATGATGAAATTATTAATCATTTGTAGAGGAGAGAAAAAATGAGTAGTCTACTTTTTGCGTTATTATGGGTTGTTATTTCGATTGCCTTTATAACGACTTTGATTATTACAGTCGTTAAATATGCTAAAGAAAAACAGTATAGTAGCTATTTAGTGAGCACAATTTTACTATTTGTAATTGGTGTGATTAGTTTTGTATGTATATTTGTCAGTCTGTCATTCGATAAAGAATATTCATATAAACAATTATTTAAGGAAGATAAGCCTAAAGCTGTTAAACATGTTTCCGACACACCTAAAAAAGAATTAAAAAATATCAAACTAGGTGATAAAATTATTGTTGATGGTCTAGAAGTGACCGTTACGAAAGCAGAAGTTGTTCATCCTGATGACGGTTATTCTTATTCACAAAATGGCAAAATTCTTAAAGTCACTTATAAGTTCAAAAATTTAGAAAAAGATAAAAAATTAATCGATAATTCTAATTTTCAACTAACTATTGGTGGAGCGGTACAACCGCAATTTAATGGTATGAAAGATAATAAAGGTGGATTCCAACATCAACTTGATAAAGATGACAGCAAATCAAGTTATTTATACTATGATGTAGCGGACGCTGATAAATATGATGTTAAAATGAATTACGAAACTTCTAAGAAAACGTATAATGCTAATTGGCGTATAAATGATAAGGATATTAAAGATAATACGCCTAAAGAGAATCCAACTGAAGAAATCAATTCGACTCAAGAAGCGCCAACTTATGAACAAAGAACGGTTCAACAACCTAACAATAACGCGGATGAAGAGAAGAAAAAAGCAGAAGCTGAGAAAAAACGTAAACAAGAAGAAGCAGATAAAGAAGCTAAAGAAAAAGCAGATAAAGAAGCAGCAGAGAAGAAAGCTGAAGAAGAAAAGGCAGCTAAAGAGGAAGAAGAAAAACGTCAAGAAGAAGCGGATAAAAAAGCTGAAGAAGCTGAACAAAAACAACAAGAAGCTGACGAAAAAGCAGCAGCAGAGCAGAAAAAACGTGATGAACAAGCAGCAGCTGAACGTGAAAAACAACAGCAACAACAAAGAGATCAAGAGGCACAAAGAGAGAAAGATCGTGCAGCTCAAGATGCAGCACAAAAAGCAAAAGAAAGATCAACAGAGCAAAGACAATCTCAAAATAATTCAAATGAACAAAAAGAACGTTAGTTAATCAAATGAACAATTTATGCGTAACATAAGAAAGAGGTAACCAAATGACGACAGTATATTTCAACCATGATGGTGGCGTAGATGATTTAATTTCATTATTTTTATTATTACAAATGGAAGATGTAAATTTGATTGGTGTAAGTGCAATTGGTGCAGATAGCTATGTAGAACCTGCAACAAACGCTTCTTGTAAAATCATTAATCGATTTTCATCACATAAATTAAATGTTGCAGCTTCGAAAGAAAGAGGGAAAAATCCATTTCCTAAAGATTGGAGAATGCATGCCTTCTATGTAGATGCGATGCCAATGTTAAATGAAGATGTTGAAGTAAATTCTACAATTTCTGAAAAAGAAGCATATGAAGATATCATTGAAAAGGTAATTAATAGTTCTGAAAAGGTAACGATGCTGTTTACGGGACCGTTAACAGATTTAGCTAAAAGTTTGAAAGTTGAACCAAGAATTGAAAGTCGTATTGAAAGAGTTGTATGGATGGGTGGCACATTGCTGAATAAAGGTAATGTTGAAGAACCTGAACATGATGGTACAGCTGAATGGAATGCTTTTTGGGATCCAGAAGCAGTAAAGACTGTTTTTGGTACGCAATTACCGATTGATATTGTCGCATTAGAAAGCACGAATAAAGTACCTTTAACACCAGATGTACGTAAACGTTGGGCGAATGAAAGACAATATGAAGGTGTTGATTTCTTAGGTATATGTTATGCGCTTGTGCCACCATTAACGCATTTTGTAACAAATTCAACTTATTTCTTATGGGATGTATTAACAACGGCATATGTTGGTAAACCTGAACTCGTTAAGAAAGAATCACATAAAGTATCTGTCATTACAGATGGACCTAGTCAAGGTAGAACATTCAAAAGTGATGAAGGTAGAATGATTAATATCATTAATGATGTTGATAGAGATGGATTCTTTGATTACATGACAGATTTAGCTAAAAAGATATAACAAATAAGTACTTCATTCAGTGTCGTTAGGATAAAATAGCGAGCTGAATGAAGTTTTTTTATGAAAAAATTAAAATTTTAAATTGCATAATGATAGGGCTCAACACTGTTCAACTCATAAAATAGTGAAATTTCTGATTAAAACCATTTTATTAGGTTATATGATTATATAGACAAAATGGGGAGTGTTTATAATTATGAAATTTAAAAGAAAGAACGTTAATGTTGTCGACGCCAGTAAAACGAAAAAAACGGTCGTTGCAACAGGTATTGGTAATGCGATTGAGTGGTTTGACTTCGGTCTATACGCTCAACTAGCCGTCATTATCAGTATGAATTTCTTTGGTAATATGCCAAAAGAAATTCAGCTTGCATCAACATTTGCGGTATTTGCTTTTGCATTTATAGTAAGACCGATTGGTGGTATATTCTTTAGTCATTTAGGAGATAAACATGGTCGTAAAGTTGTCCTTTCAACTACAATTATTATGATGGCTTTATCTACACTTGCTTTAGGACTATTACCGACACAACACCAAATCGGTATTTGGGCACCAATTTTATTATTAATTATTAGAATGATTCAATCATTCTCTACTGGTGGTGAGTATGCCGGTGCAATGACTTATATTGCAGAAATATCACCAGATAAGACGAGAGGCAGACTCGGTAGTGGACTTGAAATTGGTACTTTATCAGGTAGTATTTTAGCCGCTGCTTTAGTAGGGATTATGTATGCACTATTGAGTGATGATCAAATGGCAGCTTGGGGCTGGAGAATCCCATTCATTATAGCTGCACCTCTTGGTATTATAGGTGTCTATTTAAGAAATAATTTAGATGAAAGTCCAGCTTATGAAACAACACTTGAAGAGCAAGAAGAGCTTGAATACTCTTATAAAGATATCTTCAGAAAATATTGGAGAGATATCATTGTTTGTTTCGCAGGTGTAGCTTTCTTAAACGTTGCTAATTACATGGTATTATCATATATGCCGTCATTTTTAAATGGCACTTTAGATTTAGGTGGTACGATGAGTAGTATATTAAGTACGTTAACGATGGCAGCAATGATACCAGCAGTATTCTTCTTTGGTTGGTACAGTGATAAAGTTGGGAATAAAAATACCATTTTATTTGGATTAATAGGATTTAGTTTATTCTCAGTATTAGCCTTCTGGTTAATGAGTATTCCTTCAATACCAATTGTTATTTTAGGACTATTTATCATTGCACTGTTTATGTCTACATTTGAAGGCGTTATGCCATCTGTATTACCAAGTATTTTCTATACAAAAGTGAGATTAAGAACATTATCACTTGTTTACAATATTGGTGCAGCGATATTTGGTGGTTTAACACCATTTATTTTAACAACTTTAGTCGAAACAACTGGTCAAAAAATTGCACCATCTTATTATTTAACATTGATTAATGTCGTTGGACTTGTCATTTTCTTATTTATGTTTAAGACAACGTCTAATAAATCTTTAAGAGGATCATATCCTAATGTTGATAATAAAGAAGACTTACAAGAAGTTTATGAAAATCCGAAAGATGCGCTATGGTGGAATCACGAAGAACCAAATAAATCATAAAAAAATAAAGGCTGAGACAAAATTTTGTCTCAGTCTTTATTTGTGTAACTTATATTTAATTAAACAGCTTCTACTTCTAAATTCACGTCAATATTTCCACGTGTTGCTTTAGAGTAAGGGCAGAAATCATGCGCTGCTTTTAAATATTTCTCTGCGTCTTCTTGAGATACGTTTTTTACTTTAGCGGCAATATCTACTTCTAATTTAGGACTTTCAGCATTTTCGTCATCAACTAAACGAACTGTTAACGTAACTTCTGGTTCAGCATCACGAACTTTGTTTTGTTTTAAAATTAAATCAAAAGCACCGTTGAAGCATGAAGCGTAACCTGCTGCGAAAAGTTGTTCTGGATTAGTGGCATTACCATCTACTTGTTGTGGTGGTAATACATCTACATCGATTGCTTTATCGTCAGTGTAAACATGACCTTTACGTCCACCTGTGTTTGTAGCTTTTGTTTCATAATGAGTTGCCATAAAAAAATACCTCCTTTAAAGTATAGTATCTATTTACCCGTATATTGTTTTTTAAATCATTTATAAATTATAAATTTTCATATATAAATTGTCGGAAATATGAAATAATATACAATATCAAAATAAGAGAGGTCACAACATGAAAGCAATCTTAATAGGTGTCTTGGCAGCTTTATTTTTTGCAGTTACATTTGTCGTTAACCATATGATGGCTAATGATGGTGGAAGTTGGTATTTTAGTTCCTCTTTACGTTTTATTTTTATGCTGCCATTTTTATATTTGTTTGTACTCATCAAAGGTAGAACAAAGTTTGTTTTAAAGCATATTCAACAAGAGAAAAAGGCTTGGTTCATATGGAGTGCAGTTGGGTTTGTATTATTTTATGTACCGATAACTTTTTCAGCAGAGTATAGCCCAGGGTGGTTGATTTCAGGTACTTGGCAAATAACAATTATTTGCGGTATGATTCTCGCGCCATTATTTGTAGAAACAGTTGTTATAAATGGTAAAGAAACAATCGTTAGACATAAAATTCCATGGCGTTCATTATTGATTTCAAGCATTATGTTTATCGGTATTATCATTATCCAAATTCCTCAAGCAAATGAAATTAAATTGAATTTATTTTTATTAGGTTTCTTACCGATTTTAATTGCAGCCTTTAGTTATCCTTTAGGAAATAGAAAAATGATGCAAGTTGTAAATGGTGAGCTTGGAACTAGTGAACGTGTATTTGGTATGACATTAGTTACATTACCTATTTGGGTAGTCATTTTTATTGTTGGTGTACTTAAAGAAGGATTACCTTCTTCTAGTCAAGTCGTACAAGCATTTATCGTCGCACTATTTTCAGGCATTATCGCAACAATTCTATTTTTCTATGCTACAAATATTGTGAAAGATAACCAAGAACAATTAGCAGCCGTTGAAGCAACACAGTCATTAGAAGTTGTATTTGCCATTATTGGAGAAATGATTCTCCTAGGATTACCGTTACCAAATGGTTTAAGTATGATAGGGGTAGCACTCATTATAATAGGTATGTGTATATATAGTTTTATCGATCATATTTCTATTGGTAAAATTTTCAAAAAATCATGAAGTGAGATGTTTAAAAATCCTTTTACAGGGTAAAATATACATGAATGGTCAATCATTCAATTAAAGTTTAATGAAGGGTGATATAAAATGGCAGACGAAAGCAAATTCGAACAAGCAAAAGGTAACATTAAAGAAACAGTTGGTAATGCAACAGATAACAAAGACTTAGAAACTGAAGGTAAAAAAGATAAAGCTTCAGGTAAAGCTAAAGAAGCAGTAGAAAATGTTAAAGATAAAGCGAACGAAGTTATCGATAAATTTAAGAAATAATACATTTTCTAATTTATTTAAAGCATAAGAAAAGCCATTAGACACGATGACTGTCTAATGGCTTTTTATTTACTTTACATCGTCTTTATCGATTTCCCATTTCATTTTGTAACGTTTATCAGATGAACGTAATTGTAATTGTACGTCATATTGATCCGCTTCAGGAACATCGTAGTATACATAACCAGTATCAGATTCTCCAGGTTTTAGACTGAATGAGAATCCATCATTTTTGTCATTCATACCATAGTATTTTGAAACTCTGCTTCCATCAGCAGTAACACCGAAGTTAGCATCTCCAACGATTAAGCTAGAGTTATTAATATTTTCAAGTTTGTAGTTAACTTTTAATATTTTATCTTTTAAAGGTTTACTTCCGTCAGATGGTGGAGTAACAAATTCTGCTCTTTCAACTGTAATCTTTGTACCGATTGCACTAATCCCGTTACCAACTGATGTTTGTCTATCGATGATTGATGAATCATTATCATCTTCATCTGTTTTTTCTTCAGTTGTAGATTCTTCAGTAGTAGACTCTTCAGTCGTTTCTTCCTCAGTAGACTCCTCAGTTGTTTCTTCTTCTGTTGAGTTTTCTTCAGTAGAATTATCTTCAGTTTTGTTTGTGAACTCATCGATTTGGTCTTTAATTGGACCAGCAGCGCATGCACCTAAAATAACAGCTAAAATAATGAATATAACTAAACATCCACCACAGCCGAATAACCAAGGTTTCATACTAGAGCCATTGCCGTCTCCCGATTGTTGTTGCTGATTGTTACCATTTGTTTCGTTAAATGGATTATTTTGTTGTTCTGAGGTGTTCTGATTAAAAGGATTCTGATCTGATTGATTAGAATTAGCCATAATATTTCCCCCTTATTCATTACTTTATTTTAATAAAAAATTATTGTTTCCACTTAATCGAAATTCTTGTGTATAAGTTTTCAACTATTGATAAACAATTGTGTTATTTATTAATTATTTTTAGTTTATAGTAAACTGGGAAATAAATCTAGGCTTATTATTAAATTTATAAAAAATTTATAGTACTTTAATATTTAATGATTTTGTAGAATATGAATGTTTGTAAATTTTATGCAAAAGGGGGTAATATAGTAATAAAGGAGTGATAAATATGTATAAAAATATTTTGTTTGGCATTGATACAGAAATGAAAAATCAAAAGGTTTTAGAACAAATTAATCACCTCGTAGGAGAAGGGTCTGAGGTTACACTACTTAATGTTGTCGCTGATAAAGACCTTCAAGCTTCAGTAAGAATGGGCGTTCATTTAGATGAAATTCAAAAAAAACGCCAAGAAGCTATGAAACATGTCTTAGATTATTTCCATGAACAAAACATTCAATATAAAATTGAATTTGCGAAAGGAAATCCGAAGACAGAATTAGTGCATAGAGCAAATAGTGGTGATTTTGATATCGTTGTGTTGAGTAATAGAAAAGCAGAAGACACAGATAAAATGGTATTAGGAAGTGTCAGCCATAAAGTCGCTAAAAGAGCTAAAATTCCTGTATTAATTGTGAAATAGTAAGCACACATTGATTTAAGTAATAGATTTCTTGAATCATCATGCATCGTTTCATAGAAAAAAGTCCTCGACTCATGTAAAATGAAAATAGAAGCATATTGGAGGAATGACTATGACTGATGGACAAAAGAAAGCGTTTCCGTATATCGTTGCAACGATTTCATTAGAAACTCAAGATGATATTGAAAAAACAGTGCAAGAACTCAATGCTCATAAGGATTCAATAGATATTGTTGAATTTAGAGCAGATACTTTAAAAAATACTTCAATTGAAAACATTAATGAAACATTAGAGAAATTTAAAAGTGCATATCATGATGCGCCAATTCTGTTCACTTATCGTTCAGTAGGACAAGGTGGTCATGGTGACTTTGATCATGAAACATATTACAAAATCATGCAAGATATTATATGTAACAAAAAAGCTGAATACGTCGATATTCAACTCGATACGTACGAAGATAATCTTATGAATTGCATTACGAAAGCTCAGCATAATGATGTTAAAATTATTATTTCACATCATGACTTTAAATCGACACCTGACGTTGAAGAAATGTTTGTCACATATGAGAAAATGGCAGAGTTAGGTGCAGATATTGGTAAACTAGCTGTGATGCCTCAGAACGAACGTCATTTATTATCGATGTTAAATGCTATGAATAGAGCTTTTCATAAGTTGGATATTGATGTAATTGGTATATCTATGGGTGAACTAGGTAAGATGACAAGAATAACTGGTGGTATGTTTGGATCTAAATTTACTTATGGTTTCGTAGGTAAAGAAGCGGCACCAGGTCAAATTCATGTAAAAGATATTAAAGAGCAGTTAGCTTTATATCAAAATTAATCACATTATTAAGCATAATAATGATGAAGCGAGTGTAGAAATCTTTAGGATAATTTTAGATTTCTATCTCGCTTCTTTATTTTATGATACAATTGATAATAATTATCAATGAATTAGGAGTGTAAATAATGGAATTAAAGAAAGCGATTGAAGAAAGAAGAAGCGTCAAAAAATATGATTATGATATGTATATAGACGAAGAAAAAGTATTTTCTTTAGTTGATTTAGCAACATACGCACCAAACCATGGTATGAGAGAACCTTGGAGACTTGTGTATATCAATAAAAAACAAATTCCTGAATTTGCAGAAGAAGTAGCACAATCAGCATTTGTTAACGATCCAGCTAAACAAGAAAAATATATCAATAAAGTGACCAAAGTTGGTGGCATGTTTGTCATCTTGTCAAAAAGAGACTCAAGACAAAAAGAAAATCTTGAAAATCAAATGGCAATCGGCGCATTTGTACAGAATTTAATGTTATTGATGCATGATGAGGGAATGGGTTCATGTTGGAAAACACCTGCATTTATATTTAATCCATCATTTAGAAAAACAGTCGGTGCTCAGGATGATGAAGATGTATGTGGATTTTTATATTTAACTGAAAAAGATTCAAGTGTAAAAGCGGCCGAAAGAAAAAATAAATCATTAATCACTGAGTGGTAATAACGAAACCCACAACTGAGTTCTTATACTCAATTGTGGGTTTTAATATGATTATTTTAAGTTCTCAGCTAAGAACGCTTTAACATCTTCTGGTGTTTTTGCGTTTGCTGAATGTAAGTGTGCAAGTTTTTCGTTGTTTTTAAATACTAATAAACTTGGGATACCCATTACATCATTTTCAGTTGCTGCTTCAGGAACTTGGTCACGATTGATTTGATACCAATTGTATTGATTGTATTCATCGATGATTGGATCGATCCATTGATTCATTCTTGTGCAATCTGGACACCAATCAGCGAAGAATTTAACGACAACTGGTTCATCGCTTTGTGTAATTTCTTCAAATTCAGCATATTGACTTATTGTTCTCATATTTATTCTGCTCCTTAGAAATAATGATTATAAGGTAAGTATATCTTATTTCTAATATTTAAAAAAATATTTAACTCATTACTACATGTTCTGTACTAATATTGTTATAATAAAATTAAATAGACATATGGAGGTAAAGACATGATAAAATTTTATCAATATCCTAATTGTACAACTTGTAAAAAAGCAGCAAAGTTCTTAGAAATGAACGGTGCCAGTTTTGAACCGATTGATATTACTCAATTAACACCAACAGCTAAAGAATTAAAAGATATCATTGATGGGACAGACATCAATGTTAATCAATTATTTAATACTCGAGGCGCTAAATATCGCGAATTGGGATTAAAAGATAAAATGGATGATTTATCAGACAACGAAAAGTTTGATTTATTAGCATCTGATGGCATGTTAATTAAAAGACCTTTAGCTGTTTTAGGAAATAAAGTGACACTTGGATTTAAAGAAGACGAATATCGTCAAACTTGGTTATAAAAATAGTTGCTTGAATAATGGCTTTATGTCATGATTATAATTGAATTACATATAGGAGGGGATTACTTTGACAGTGCCTAGTGAGTTAAAATATTCAAAAGAACATGAATGGGTAAAAGTAGATGGAGATATCGTAACAATCGGTATTACTGATTTTGCTCAATCAGAATTAGGGGACATCGTGTTTGTTGAGTTGCCAGAAGAAGGTGACGAATTAACTAGTGGAGATTCATTCGGTAGTGTAGAATCTGTTAAAACAGTTTCTGAACTATATGCACCACTATCTGGTAAAGTCGTTGAAGTAAACGAAGAACTAGAAGACAGCCCTGAGTTTGTTAATGAATCATCATATGATAAAGCTTGGATGGTCAAAGTTGAACTATCTGATAAAGCTCAATTAGATGAATTATTAGATGCAGACGCTTATAGCGAAATGATAGGTGAATAACATAACATTAAACTCCACGATACTGATGTGTCATGGAGTTTTTTTGAAATATTTATCATGAAACTGAACAGTAATACTATCTCATTTGTAGAAGGTGATATTCATGGCGATGATTAAAAAGATTATAATCGTAGAAGGTATTTCTGATAAAAAACGAGTGGAAGAAGTATTAAATGATCATGTTCATATCATTTGTACCCATGGAACGATGGGTGTTGAAAAAATGGATGAGCTACTAGAAGAGATATACGGTTCTCAAGTATATGTCTTAGTAGATCAAGATAAAGAAGGTAAGAAAATTAGAAAATGGTTTAAGAAATATGCGAGTGAAAGTCAGCATATTTATATTGATTCTACATTTTCTGAAGTAGCGCGCTGTCCAAGACAATATTTAGCGAATGTGTTAAACTATCATGGATTTATAGTTAAGAATGATTTTGTATTGAAAGGGAAGTATCGTTACCATGAAACACACAGAAATATTGAACGATATATACAAGCATTTTGATAAAGATATCCATTTATTATTTGGATATACGCCAACATGTGGAACGTGCAAAATATCAGAACGCATGTTAGATATTGCAAACGAAGTATCACAATTACCTATTAATAAGTGTGACTTAAATTTTTATCCAAAATTCTGTAAAGAATTTGAAATCATGTCAGTACCCGTACTTTTTATCATGCATAAAGATCAAGTTATCCGTCGAATCTATGCCTTTCAGTCTGTTCCGTATATATTAGAGAATATTCAAAAAGTTATTGACGATAAAAACTTATCATGATAGTATGAATTTAATTAAATACGTAATAACTCTTATCAAGAGTGGTGGAGGGATGTGCCCTTTGAAGCCCGGCAACCGTCATATAAATATGAAATGGTGCCAATTCACAAAAAGTGTTAACTTTTGGAGATGAGAGAAAGACAAATTTTTGACGCCTTTCTCTTATTTTAAGAGTGAGGCGTTTTTAATTTAGAGATTAGGAGGCAACAGATTTGATCGAGTTAAATAAAGTTGTTAAAACTTTCAAAACAAAAAAAGGTGACATAACAGCTGTTGACCATGTTGACTTAAAAATAGATAAAGGAAGTATATATGGTGTAATTGGATTTTCTGGTGCAGGTAAAAGTACACTTATACGTATGTTTAACGGCCTAGAAACACCTACTGAGGGAGAGGTAATTGTTGACGGTGCAAACATTGGACAATTATCGAAACAAGACCTTAGATTAAAAAGACAAAAAGTAAGCATGATTTTCCAACATTTCAACTTACTTTGGTCTAGAACAGTTAAAGATAACATCGCATTTCCATTAGAAATCGCTGGTGTATCTAAAAGTGAAATTAATGAGAGAACAAAAGCACTCATTAAAAGAGTTGGTTTAGAAGGACGCGAAAATGCCTATCCTTCACAACTATCAGGAGGGCAAAAACAAAGAGTAGGTATTGCCCGTGCACTAGCTAATGACCCGCATGTCTTATTATGTGACGAAGCAACAAGTGCACTCGATCCGCAAACTACTGATGAAATATTAGATTTATTAGTAGATATTAATAAAGAACTGGATTTAACAATCATACTGATTACACATGAAATGCATGTCATTAGAAAAATTTGTGATCATGTAGCAGTCATGGAGAACGGTAAGTTTGTTGAAGAGGGTGAAGTTATTAACGTATTTAATAACCCTCAAACATATGTTACACAACGATTTGTTAAAGATGATCTTAAAGCAGATGATTTACAAAGAACTTTACAAGACTTTAAGAAAGAACAACCAAATGGTGAAATTTGGAAGTTAAACTTCGTTGGTGGAACAAGTTCTGATCCAGTATTAGCGAAAATTATAAAAACTTATAATATCGATATTAACGTTATCGAAGGTGACGTTAAATTAACTCAAAACGGTACATTTGGACATATGATTGTTCATTTACCTCAAGGAGATTATTCTAAAGAAGCAATTAAGCAAGAATTGAATAATCTAGGCGTGAAAGTAGAGGTGAACGTAGGTGAATAAATCATTTGGAGATATCATTACAGAAATGGTCACGATGCCTAACGTACGATGGGATGCTGTATGGGAAGCATTGTATGAAACGTTATATATGACGATTATTTCTACAGTATTTACTTTAGTATTTGGATTAATCTTAGGAACTTTACTATTTTTAACATCAAGAGGAACATCTAAAAGTTCACGTGTGTTCTACTCAATCGTTTCATTTGTCGTGAACCTATTTAGAGCTATTCCATTTATCATTTTAATATTATTATTACTACCTTTTACGGACATCTTACTAGGTACAATTAGTGGACCTAAAGGCGCTTTACCAGCATTGATTATTGGTGCATCACCATTTTATGCACGACTTGTTGAAATCGGCATGAAAGAAATTGATAAAGGTGTTATTGAAGCGGCAGTTTCAATGGGTGCTACTACTTGGACAGTCGTTCGAAAAGTATTAATAAAAGAATCATTACCTGCTTTAGTATCGGGAATCACAGTTACAGCTATTGCTTTAGTTGGATCAACTGCTATAGCCGGTGTAATTGGTGCAGGTGGTTTAGGTAACTTAGCTTACCTAACTGGATTTACACGAAATCAAAATGACGTCATTTTAATTTCAACAATCTTTATTTTAATTATTGTTTTTGTTATCCAATTTATTGGAGATTTAATTGTAAAAAGAATTGATAAACGTTAAGGAGTGTTTTTAATGAAAAAAGTATTTGGGTTATTATTTATTTCGATTTTAACAGTCGTGCTAGTAGCTTGTGGTGGCGGTAGTGGCGACAAGAAAGAAAAGAACGAAACAATTAAAATTGGTGCATCACCAGCACCTCATGCTGAAATTTTAGAAGAAGCTAAACCACTTCTTAAAAAAGAAGGTTATGACTTAGAAATCAAGACAATCAATGATTACACAACACCTAACAAATTATTAGACAAAGGTGAACTTGATGCAAACTTCTTCCAACATACACCATACTTAAAAACTGAATCAAAAGAAAAAGGATATAAAATTGAATCAGCAGGTAACGTACATTTAGAGCCAATGGCAGTTTACTCTAAGAAATATAAAAAATTATCTGACTTACCTAAAAATGCAACAGTTTATGTATCAAACAATCCAGCAGAAGAAGGTAGATTCATCTCATTCTTCGTTAAAGAAGGATTAATCAAAATCAAAGACGGTGTTAAACCAGTTGACGCAACATTTGATGACATCGTAGAAAACAAGAAAAATATTAAATTCAACAATAAACAATCAGCAGAATTTTTACCTAAATCTTATCAAGCAGATGAAGGAGACGCTACAATAATCAACTCTAACTTTGCAATCGAACAAGGCTTAAATCCACTTAAAGATTCAATTGCAGTAGAAGGAAAAGATTCACCATACGCAAACCTAATTGCAGTTCAAAAAGGTCATAAAGATGACAAACAAATTAAAGCTTTAATGAAAGTCTTACAATCTAAAGAAATTAAAGACTTCATCAACAAGAAATACGACGGAGCTGTAATCGCAGCTAAGTAAGAAATTTAAAAAACATCTAGCCATATGGTTAGATGTTTTTTTGTATTTATGAGAAGAAAAAGTCTTTGAGAAAAATTACTTATAGTAATTACATGGTATTAGCTGTAAACCTAACTTTAATAATATAATGTGATATATTTGATATATAAAAACGTGAGGTGATGAAATTGGTAAATGATATAAAAATTCATGTTCTACACACTGGAACTGTTATTGTAGATGAAGCTTTACCTTTTAGTACTTCTAGTAGAAATCCAATTGCTTGGACTGGTTTATTTAGGAATAAAAGGCACCAAATTTCTATACCAGTATCTGTTTATTTAATTGAACATCCTAAAGGATTAGTTTTAATTGATACAGGTTGGCATACTGACAATAGAGTTAATCAAAAGAAAAATCTTTTATTTCAGTATCCTGTAAATAAAGCTTCTCTTCCAGAAGGTCAAGCTGTTCATGAACAATTAAGAAACTTAGGTTATGAAATTGAGGATATCGATTATGTGCTCATGAGTCACATGCATTGCGATCATGCGGATGGTTTAAGACATGTAAAAAATGCTAAAAAAATATTGCTGAGTGAACCTGAATATGAAGCGATTAAATCGGATAAAATGCATTACCTTCCTCATGAATGGAAAGATGTAGATTTATCTACTTTTAAATTGAGTTACACAAATATAGGTCCTAAAGGATATTCATTTGATTTATTCGGAGATGGCACATTACAAATGGTATGGTGTCCTGGACATAGTAAAGGGTTATGTGCAACGTTGGTGAAAAAAGAGGGACAAGATAAATTTGTACTTTTAGCATCTGATGTTGGATATGCAAATAGATCATGGGAAAGAAATATTTTACCCGGAGTTTTAGTAAATAGAAAAGATGCTCAAGAATCTTTAAATTGGGTTAAGTATATTTCAGAAGATAAAAACTGTATAAAAGCAATAGCCAATCATGATGATAATACTGAACCACAAACTATAATTTTATAAGACATTACATCTAGCCATAAGGTTAGATGTTTTTTTGTATTATTACTCATCTTTGGGCATTATGTTTGTGTGTGCTTTCATTTATAGTTAAAATTTATTTAATTAAATGAAAAGGTGGTAAATTATGAAGATTATATTAGTTGGTGCTAATGGTACTATTGGTTCAGCAGTGGCAGAAGAACTTTCGTCAAACGGACATGAAGTTGTGAAAGTTGGACGTAACTCAGGTGACTATCAAATGGATATGTCGAATGTAGAAGATATTAAATTAATGTTTGAACAAATTCAAAATGTAGATGCAGTTGTTTCTACTGCAGGTGCAGCGAATTTTGATGATTTATCTGACTTAACACCTGAATCAAATGAAGTTGCTGTTACGAGTAAATTACTTGGACAAATCAACTTAGTACTAATCGGACAACATTATATTAATGATGGCGGAAGTTTCACTTTAACAACTGGTGTGATTATGGACGAACCAATTAAAGGTGGCGTATCATCAGCTATGGCTGGTGGTGGTATTCAAGCATTTGTGAAATCAGCTGCATATGAATTAAAACGCGATTTAAGAATTAATAATGTAAGTCCAAATGTAATTGAAGAAGCACTCGAAGATTATGGTGATTTCTTTAAAGGTTATCAAGCAGTCCCAGCTAAAAAAGCCGCTAAAGCATACTTGAAAAGTGTAGAAGGTATTCATTCCGGTCAAACATACCGAGTTTATGAATAATATTTAATAAAAAGCAGTCGATCTCCCTTTGTAAACGGAGAGTCGACTGCTTTTTGTTTTAGTAGAGATGAAAATGTGGTCAAGGTGCACGAAGACTGAGAGATATCGTGCGATAATCAATACTTAAATATATCCGTTAAAGAAATAAATGATGAGCATAAATACGGCGATGGCATATAAAATGATACCGACAAATCTGTAATTTCTAACGTTGAATGTAGCGATTGTAACAATTGTAGCAGCTGTTAATAATGTGTTTAAAAGACTACTCAAATTAATAACATTGACTAAATTTAATAAAAGTATAAATGCACATATTGCACTTATAACGAATGCAAATTGTTCATAGCGTTTCATGTAATTTTCCTTTCATAAACTGCATATTTATTTATCATCATTATAGTATATATTGGATAGAAAGGCATTCGGAAGACGTTGAAATAGAATATTTATAAATTGAGAATTAATTGAAATGATTATCATTTGAAAAACATTTCAGAAAAATAGTTTATATGAGCAGTTTCTTCTATATAAATAAAGCGAAAATGTTTATTTGCCCGTGTAACTACGTTATAATATTAAGGGTAAAGATTCACAGCAAACTTTGACGTTACATTAAAATTATTATAAACTAGAAAAGATAATGTAGGGTTATCTTTTTTAAATGTGAATAAATTCTCTGGAGGGAAAAATAATATGGCATCAATATTAGAAATCAAAGATTTACACGTAGAAATCGAAGGTAAGAAAATTCTTAAAGGTGTAGATTTAACTATTAAACAAGGTGAAATCCACGCAATCATGGGACCTAACGGTACTGGTAAATCAACTTTATCATCTGCAATCATGGGCCATCCTAGTTATGAAGTAACACAAGGTGAAGTACTTCTTGATGGTGAAAATGTATTAGAAATGGAAGTTGACGAGCGTGCGCAAGCTGGTTTATTCCTAGCTATGCAATACCCATCAGAAATTTCTGGTGTAACAAATGCTGATTTCTTACGTTCTGCAATTAACGCTAAACGTGAAGAAGGCGACGAAATTAACTTAATGCAATTCATTAAGAAATTAGATAAACAAATGGATCTATTAGAAATGGACCAAGATATGGCTCAAAGATACCTAAACGAAGGTTTCTCTGGCGGTGAGAAGAAACGTAACGAAATTCTTCAATTAATGATGTTAGAACCTAAATTTGCAATTTTAGATGAAATTGACTCAGGTTTAGATATCGACGCATTAAAAGTTGTATCAAAAGGTATTAACAAAATGCGTGGAGAAGACTTTGGTTGTTTAATTATTACTCACTATCAAAGATTATTAAACTATATTACACCTGACTTTGTACACGTTATGATGCAAGGTAGAGTTGTTAAATCAGGTGGCGAAGAATTAGCAAAACGTCTTGAAGCAGAAGGTTACGAGTGGATTAAAGAAGAACTTAACATTAAAGACGAAACAATTAACGCTGAATAATATATGATCATGATAGTCAAGTAGGAGGAGTATAAATGGCAACTGAAACAAAGTTAAATATTAACGTTGAAGACTTAGTTAATTATTCAGCATCTCAAAATGAACCACAATGGATGACTGATTTAAGAAAAGAAAGTTTTCAAAAATTAGATACATTAGAAATGCCTAAACCAGACAAAACAAAAATTGACAGATGGGATTTTGATTCATTCAAAACACATGCTGTTACAAGTGAAACATTTGATACTATCGACAATTTACCAGAATCAGTTCGTAAAATTATCGATACTGAAAATGCTACAAACTTAATTGTTCAACATAATAATACACCTGCTTTTACTAAAGTAGATGAAAAATTAGTCGAACAAGGCGTTGTAATTAAAGATTTAAAAACAGCTTTAATTGAAAATAGTGATTTAGTACAAAAATACTTCATGACAGACGCAGTTAAAGTTGATGAACATAGATTAACAGCTTTACACGCAGCATTAGTTAACGGTGGTGTATTTGTATACGTACCTAAAAACGTTGTTGTAGAAGACCCTGTTCAATACGTTGTATTACATGATGATAGCGATGCAAGTTTCTTCAACCATGCGATTATCGTAACTGAAGAAAGTGCAGAATTAACTTACGTTGAAAACTATTTATCTACAGTATCTTCAAACGAAGGTCAATTAAACATCGTTTCTGAAGTAATTGCTGGTGCAAACTCAAACATTACTTACGGTACAGTTGATTTCATGGATAAAGGCTTTACTGGTCACATTATCCGTCGTGGTACAGCAGCAGCTGATGCGACAATCGATTGGGCTTTAGGTTTAATGAATGACGGTAGTACAATTAACGACAACACGACTTATTTAATGGGTGACCGTTCAAACTGTAACTTAAAAACAGTAGTAGTTGGTCGTGGAGAACAAAAACAAAACTTCACAACACAAATCATTCAATATGGTAAAGAATCTAATGGTCACATATTGAAACATGGTGTTATGAAAGATAGTTCTTCTTCAATCTTTAATGGTATTGGTTATATCAAACATGGTGGTACGAAAGCAGATGCTCAACAAGAATCTCGAGTTCTTATGTTATCTGAAAAAGCACGTGGAGATGCAAACCCAATCTTATTAATTGATGAAGATGATGTAACAGCAGGACACGCTGCGTCAGTAGGTAGAGTAGATCCAACTCAACTTTATTACTTAATGAGTAGAGGTATTTCTCGTGAAGAAGCAGAACGTTTAGTTATTCACGGTTTCCTTGATCCAGTTGTATCTGCATTGCCAATAGAAGACGTTAAACGTCAATTACGTGAAGTTATTGAATTAAAAGTAACAACACAAATATAAAAAAGGCACAGAAAGGTCTGATAATGTGGCCGAATCAACATTTAATGTAGAAAAAATTATAAAAGATTTCCCGATATTAGAACAACAAGTTAACGGTAGTAGACTCGTGTATTTAGATTCATCAGCCACAAGTCAAACACCTACTCAAGTCACTGATAGCATTGTAGATTACTACAACCGTTATAACTCTAATGTTCACCGAGGTGTGCATACACTAGGTACACTTGCTACGGATGCTTACGAAAAAGCACGAGAAACTGTTAGAAGATTTATAAATGCACAATATTTTGAAGAAGTTGTGTTCACAAGAGGAACTACAACAGCAATCAACTTAGTGGCGCATAGTTACGGTGATGCAAATGTTTCTGAAGGTGATGAAATTGTTGTCACACAAATGGAACATCATGCGAATATTGTGCCATGGCAACAGCTTGCTAAAAGAACAGGTGCTAAACTTAAATTTATTCCAATGTCAGAAAGTGGCGAACTTGAAAGAGAGGCAATTGAAAGTACGATCAATGATCAAACTAAAATTGTCGCAGTCGCTCATGTGTCTAACGTATTAGGTACAATCAATGATGTTAAATATATTGCAGAAGTCGCACATCGTCATAATGCTGTTATTGCAGTAGATGGTGCACAGTCAGCACCACATATGAAAGTGGATGTTCAAGATTTAGATGTAGACTTCTTTAGCTTTAGTGGTCATAAAATGTTAGGCCCTACTGGCATAGGTGTCTTATATGGTAAACGTGATTTATTAGATAAGATGGAACCAATCGAATTTGGTGGAGATATGATTGATTTTGTTGGATTAGAAGATGCAACATGGACAGACTTACCAACGAAATTCGAAGCTGGTACACCGCTTATTGCTGAAGCAATTGCTTTAGCTGAAGCGATTAAATATATTGATGCTATCGGTTTAGATAACATTCATCAACATGAGTATGATCTTGTGAATTATGCTTACAATGAAATGTCTAAAATTGATGGACTTGAAATATATGGACCTACTCCTGATAAAAGAGCTGGATTAATTACATTTAATGTAGAAGGTGTTCACCCACATGACTTAGCAACAGCATTAGATTCTGAAGGCGTAGCTGTAAGAGCAGGTCACCATTGTGCACAACCATTAATGAAATGGTTAAACCAATCATCAACAGCAAGAGCAAGTTTCTATATTTATAATACTACTGAAGATGTTGACCAACTCATTCAGGCACTAAATGGCGCGAAGGAGTTTTTCTCTTATGAATTTTAACAATTTAGATCAACTATACCGTTCTGTCATTATGGACCACTATAAGAATCCTCGTAATAAAGGCGTTCTTGAAGATGGCTCTCTAACAATAGATATGAACAATCCTACATGTGGAGATCGCATCCGCTTAACATTAGATGTAGAAGATAATGTTATTAAAGATGCTAAGTTTGAAGGTGAAGGTTGCTCTATTTCAATGTCTAGCGCATCTATGATGACTGAAGCGGTTAAAGGTCATACAATCGAAGAAGCATTAGAAATGAGTCAAGAATTCTCAAACATGATGCTTGGTGAATCCTACGATATTACAGAAGAAATGGGCGATATAGAAGCACTATCAGGTGTATCTAAATTCCCAGCAAGAATCAAATGCGCTACTTTAGCATGGAAAGCATTTGAAAAAGGAACAAAAGAGCAAAATAACGCGTAACTTTTGAAAAATGGGCGAACGCTATTATAAAAGAGGAGTGAAGAAAATGGCTAAAAAATCACCAGAAGTTGGAGATTATAAATATGGCTTCCATGATGAAGACGTTTCTATTTTCCGTTCAGGTAGAGGTTTAACAGAAGAAATCGTTAAAAAAATATCTGAAATGAAAGACGAACCACAATGGATGCTTGATTTTCGTTTGAAATCATTAAAACAATTTTACAAAATGCCAATGCCAATGTGGGGTGGCGATTTAACAGAGTTAAACTTTGATGAAATCACGTACTACGTTAAACCATCAGAACGTTCTGAGCGTTCATGGGATGAAGTACCAGAAGAAATCAAAAATACTTTCGATAAATTAGGTATTCCTGAAGCAGAACAAAAATATCTTGCAGGTGTATCTGCACAATATGAATCAGAAGTTGTTTACCACAACATGGAACAAGACTTAGAAGAACAAGGTATTATCTTCAAAGATACTGATTCAGCATTACGTGAAAATGAAGAATTATTCAAAGAATATTTCGCAAGTGTTATTCCAGCTGCAGATAATAAATTCTCAGCATTAAACTCAGCAGTTTGGTCTGGTGGATCATTCATTTACGTACCAAAAGGCGTAAAATTAGAAACACCACTTCAAGCTTACTTCAGAATTAACTCTGAAAACATGGGTCAATTTGAAAGAACATTAATTATTGCTGATGAAGGTTCTTCAGTACACTATGTAGAAGGTTGTACAGCACCTGTTTATACGACTAATTCATTACACTCAGCTGTAGTTGAAATTATCGTTAAGAAAGATGCATACTGCCGTTATACAACAATCCAAAACTGGGCTAACAATGTTTATAACTTAGTTACAAAACGTACTTTCGTATATGAAAATGGTACGATGGAATGGATTGATGGTAACTTAGGATCTAAATTAACAATGAAATACCCATCTTGTTTCTTACTTGAAGAAGGCGCTAGAGGTATGACTTTATCTATCGCCCTTGCAGGTAAAGGACAAGTTCAAGACGCTGGTGCAAAAATGATTCATAAAGCACCAAATACGTCATCAACAATTGTTTCTAAATCAATTTCTAAAAATGGTGGTAAAGTTGTTTACCGTGGTCAAGTACACTTCGGACGTAAAGCAACTGGTGCACGTTCAAACATTGAATGTGACACATTAATTATGGATAACGAATCTACATCAGATACAATTCCTTACAATGAAATCATGAACGATAACATTTCATTAGAACACGAAGCGAAAGTTTCTAAAGTATCTGAAGAACAATTATTCTACCTAATGAGCCGTGGTATTTCAGAAGAAGAAGCAACTGAAATGATCGTAATGGGCTTCATCGAACCATTTACAAAAGAATTACCAATGGAATACGCAGTAGAAATGAACCGTCTAATCAAATTCGAAATGGAAGGTTCAATTGGATAGGCTTAAAGCCCGTCCTTATGAGATTCTTATTTAGGAAAAAGCACGTTTGATACCAATTTGATACCATTTACTTTTTAAATGTCATCAAATACGCGTATTGCATCGTGCTTTTTTTGTGTATATAGATGACTGTAAGTCTGCATAGTTTCAGTGATTTGAGCGTGCCTCATCAAAGATTTTAAAACAAAAATATCTACGCCATTATTTGCAAGAAAAGATGCGTAAGAATGTCTTAATGTATGAATGTCATATTGAGGAAATATTTCTTTATACTTCAACTGTAAATGTTTATAATGTTTTGGTTCTATACCTCCAAATATAAAATATTGTTCTGTAAAATGCTTGTATTTTTCAGACTCTATTGTGTATCTTTGAATTAACATTTCATTTATAAAATCGGGTAATGGTATGATATCTTCAGACGATTCTGTTTTCGCTCGATTATATATTTTTCTGTTAGCAGTATCCATTGTTTTATTAATGGTTATCTCTTTTTTATATTTGTTATAGTCTACCCATTTCAATGCCATTGCTTCTCCGACTCTCATACCTGTATAATACATAAGTTTTAACAATTCTCTATAGTCATCTTCTTTAATAAGTTCTACTTTATCATCGAATTCTTCTCTTAACATAAATTTAGGTTTAGGCTTTGCTCTAGGTATAGGTGTAATTGAAATAGTTGGATCAATACGTAAACCGAAATGCTTTTTTGCGTGATTAATTACCACTTTAAAACCTGACCAAATTGTTCTAGCAGTATTAGGACTATTCACAGCTTTCATTAAGTAAGTTCTAAATTCTTGGCATTGATTCTGTTTAATTTGATTCATTTTAATATGTGCAAACTTATCTTTAATGTGTTTATTGTACTCAGCTATTTTTCTGGTACGTGTACGTTCTCTTAAATCAGTGTGTTCGAGGTAGTGGTTAAATATATAATCAAACGTATTTGAATCACTATAACCACTTTCTATTTCTGTAATAAATGCAGCTTCTGCTTGTTTAGCTTCACGTTTTGTTTTGAAACCACGTTTTACTTTTCTTTTATTATTACCGTATACATCTTTGTAGCGAACACTGAAATAATAATGTTTATTATGTTTATATATTGCCATAGTTATTCCTCCTTATAAGAAAACCTCACGTAGTGTGAGGTTAGTTGGTTATTGAATATCCGATTTGTTTATTACCCATTCAGCTTTATATGTGTTATAGAATGGCATGAAGTCCATTTCAACTTTATATTCGTCTGAGTCTGGAACATCATAATAAACGTATCCACTTGCTGTATTTCCTTTATTTAATTGATCATCAAATCCTGCTTTCATGTCATCCATTAAATAAAATTCTTGTTGCGTTTCTCCATCAATACTTAATAAGAAATCCGTATCTGATACTAAAATTTGGTCTTCAGCATTATTTTTAAATTTGTAATATACTTTTAAAATTTTGCCATTGTCTGGTGTAGAATATTCATCTTCAGGTTCTACAAACTCTGCTTTTTCAACTGTTACATCAACTTTACCGACAGTTAACTGATCTCCTATTTTTAAAGATTTCTTCCCATTTACGTCATCGTCTTGGCTATCATTATTTTCAGATGAAGATTTTTCAGTATTCTCTGTTGCTTTGTTTTCATTGACGCTGTAATCATCATTTTCTGGTATTGACATAAATATGCCTATAAAACATATTAACCCTACAATAAACAAGATTATTGAACTTATTAATGGTATAAGTATTTTTCCTTTCTTTGCAATTCTAACAACTGTAATGATAAACATTGTTAAAAAAGCGATTGTAATTAAAAACCACAATAATCCAAAAATAAAACTCCCCATAAACTAACTTCCTTTCTTAATTAAATTCTATATGTTTAAACACCTGCAAAGGGTCAAATTTAATGACATAACCCTTGTGATAGGTGGATATACCGTACTTAGTTTTATAATGCTTTAATGTCATTTCAATATATTCCTCAGTAACTTCAAAAAATTTTGCCATTTCATAAAGATTATGTACACCATGCAGATAAGCAGAAATAATTCCGTCTAAAGAGATTATTAATTCATAACCATATCTACGTGCTTTAATTTCGTACTTCTTATTCATTAAAATTTCTTGATCTGTAATGTCACCGTATGTGATTTTATGATGCGCTAATTCTTCAGCAAATGTTTCGAGTTTTTTGGGTATACTGATATTTCTATTAATAATAATCAAACCATCTTGATAAACTCCATTTAATCCGTGTTCTAGGTCGCCTTCTTCTATAATAAGTTTATCATCATATTCTAATAAAATTTCTTCTAATTTACCCATATAATAACCCCTTTGTTTACTTATTACGTTTTTCTCTTATAAAATCAATATATTTTTGTACATCTTCTAATTCTTCTTTAGTTAAATCTTTTCCGTCTAAATGGAAGGCAGTAGTTTTTGGAGTGTCATAGTTGTCTTTATCTTCAATTAACGTAGATTTAGGAACATTAAAATAGTCTGCTAACTGTTGTATTTTCTTTATTCTTGGATATTTAGTTTGTTGAATCCAATTAGAAACAGTAGGTTGACTAACACCAATAGCTTCAGCAAGTTCTTTTTGGTCGATATTATGTTGATTCATTAAACGTTGTAAGTTTCTAGACAAAATTTTTCTTGCATTATTTTCATTCATGGCTTTTATCTCCTTTAATATTACTTAACGTAATATTAACTTACCACATTACACATTACTTTACAATACTTTATATAACTTTTTGCGAAAAAATATAACTTTTGCGTTGACATGTGTTAGTAAGTAATATAAAGTTATAAATGCAAGCGAGGTGATAAAAAATGATTGAGCAGTTACCAGTGAAAAATTGGCGTCAAATAAGAAAAATGACACAAGCAGAAGTAGCAGACAGACTAGGAGTCAATCCTAAAACAGTTATAAGGTGGGAAAAAGAAGAAACTGAACTTAGTAATTTGGCACTTTATGCATTAGCTAAATTGTATGAAATTGAAATTGACCAAATTAAAGTTTAATTTTTTTTACACTTGTTATAACTTTATATAACTTTTGAGGTATTTAAAGGAGTGATCTAAGTGAACGAATTATTTTACACAGCTAATGACATAGCAAGAATACTAGGTTCATCCATACCAACTGCTTATAAGAGAATTCGAGAAATGAATCAAGAATTAAAAGAACAAGGTTATTACGTTGTAAATGGAAAAATACCAAAAGAATTATTTTACGAAAAGTATCCACATTTACCAAAAGAAGAAGTTGAGAAAGCATTGAATTTAAGGAGGCAGTGAAATGACAACAACTTGGCACTTCATTAAATATCCAGTATTAACTTTGTTAGTGGTGATTGAGTTCTTTATTATTTCAAGCTTTTCAGTAACGCCAATAGAACACTCATTACTAATGTGGGCAGTTACAGGAGTAGCGTTTGCGATGTGGGATGAAAATTTGAAAGAAGTGGAGGAAGAGTAAATGTTGAAAATAGAAATAATTTCAAAAGAATTAAGAGATGCAGTAATTGAAGAAGTAGAATTTCAATTTGATAAAGCACTTAGAGAATCAAAAACATTTGGAGATTTACTGTTATACCGACCTGATGAATTTGATTCAAATAAATTTTTATCAGAGGCTATAAATTCTGAGATTAGAAGACGCTATAGAACTATAGTTCAAAAGCTCATCAATAGAAAGTCATTAGACAAATAAAACTCCTACCGTTTGCAGACAGTAAGAGTTCGAGCAATTAAAAATATTAACACAAGCATTATATAACGAATTTAGGAGGACGTCAAAATGCGCATAAAAGAAGCGATTCAAGCACTCGAATCTGAAGGGTTCGATATAAGTAAGGACAAAGTTGTTTTTAAATTAAAAGATGGTGCTTTAGAAATGTATATCGAAGAGGACAGTGGAACACTAAAAACTGAAATTCATGATATGCAAGTATATACATCAGATGATTTAAAAGATAGAGAAATGATGGACGTTTTATATGATATTTCAGGTATTCAAAAGGAGGATGAATAACATGCCAGGTATTGCAGAAGAAATTTTATCAGAACTTAAAAGATTAAATAAGAACTTAGAAACAACAAATACAGAATTGGCAACCGTACCAACTGTTAATGCCAGACCTAAGTCAATAAGTGGTCAACCACAAACAAGTGAAATAAAAGAAGAACAAGTTGAAGTAGAAGAAACACAGGAAAAATCGAAATTCACGATTGATGATGTGAAACGTCATGCGAAAGAGTTCTTACAAAAAGGCGATGCTTCGGACAAAAAAGCTTTAAAAGATAAATTAACAGAATTAGGTGCAGGCAAAGTATCCGACTTGAAACCAAATCAATATGAAGAAGTAATTGAGTTCTTCATGGATAGATTGTCATGAGTGTAAATCATTCAGATAGAGCGCATGCCAAGTTAAGTGCAAGTGCTGCAAAGCAGTGGATGAATTGCCCACCTAGTATTAAAGCAAGTGAAAGTATTGCAGACAAGACAAGCGTATTTGCTGAAGAAGGAACATTCGCACATGAATTAAGTGAATTGTATTTCAGTCATATGTATGAAGGTTTAACTAAACGACAGTTCAATACTGAATTTAAAAAACGTAAAGAAAATGAATTCTACAATGAAGAACTTCACGAGTATGTAAAAGAATATGTTGATCTCGTTGAAGAACGAATCAACGAAGCATTCGCGAGAGTAGATAGCAAAGAAGATGTGAGTCTGTTATTTGAAACACGACTCGACTTATCAACTTATGTACCTGAGTCGTTCGGAACAGGAGACGTCATCATCTACTCAGGCGGTGTACTTGAAATCATTGATTTGAAGTTCGGTAAAGGTGTAGAAGTATCAGCTATTGATAACCCTCAACTTAGGTTATATGCACTTGGCGCTTATGAACTTTTCAACTTAGTAGAGGATATCAACGAGATTAGGATGTCTATTATTCAACCAAGAAAGGACAACTACTCAACTGAAACACTCTCAACTGAAGAACTGATTGAGTGGGCAGAGAAAGAAGTAAAACCTAAAGCACTAATGGCTTATAAAGGTGAGGGAGATTTTAAACCAGGAGAGCATTGTCGATTTTGCAAGATTAAGCATTCGTGTCGTGCTAGAGCAGAACAGAACTTAAACACTGTTAAAGCAATGGATGAGCCTTACTTACTCACAACTGATGAATTAGCCGATTTACTTTATAAAGTATCGGATATCAAGAAGTGGGCAGATGACATTGAAGCATATTGTTTAGATCAAGCAACAAATAACGGACGTCAATTCGAGGGGTGGAAGTTAGTAGCAGGTCGTTCTAGTCGGAAGTACATCGATAACGAAAAAGTTATTGAGACATTGCAAGAATACGACTATGACAAGTCGGACATCACTGAAACTAAAGTACTAAGTATTTCAAATCTTGAAAAGAGATTAGGTAAAAAGACGGTTCAAGAGTTGCTCAGCCACTTAATCGTTAAACCAGAAGGTAAGGCAACACTTGTTCCTGAATCAGATAAAAGACCTGCACTTGGTGCAGAGTCAGCACAAGATGAATTCGATGAAATTAAAAACTAAAACAAATCAAAGGACGGTAATTTATTATGACAAACACTAAAGTAATCACAGGTAAAGTTAGAGCATCATTCGTACACATTTTTGAGCCACATGCAATGGAAGAAGGACAAGAGAAGAAGTATTCAATGAGTATCATCATTCCTAAATCAGATACAAAAACAATCGAGAAAATTGAGAACGCAATCGAAGCAGCGAAAGAACAAGGTAAGGCTGAGAAGTTCGGCGGTAAAGTACCTCCTAAATTAAAAACGCCATTACGTGATGGAGATGAGGAACGACCAGACGACCCAGCATATCAAAACTCATACTTCTTAAATGCTTCAAGTAAACAAGCACCAGGTGTTATTGACCAAAACAAGATTAAATTAACAGATTCAACAACAGTGTACAGTGGGTGCTATGTAAGAGTGTCAATCAACTTTTACCCATTTGCCGTATCAGGTAATAAAGGTATCGCAGCAGGACTGAACAACGTACAGAAATGGGCAGACGGAGAACCATTAAGTGGTGCGGCAACTGCTGAAGAAGACTTCGACGAATTAGATATGGATGAAGACGACTTAATCTAAGTAAATAGAGAGGTGCATTGCATCTCTCTTTAATTATAAGTAGGTGGAGAAATGAGAACATTAAACGTCGATATAGAGACATACAGCAGTGCAGATATAACAAAGACAGGCGCTTATAAATACGCCGAAGCAGATGATTTCGAAATCTTAATGATAGCTTTCTCAATCGACAATGAACCTGTAACTTGTCTTGATATGTATGAAGTGAAAGAACACTTATGGCACGCTGCTTACGAAACATTCAAGATAGCTTTATTTGATAAGGATGTAAAAAAATATGCATTTAACGCAAACTTCGAACGCGTGTGTTTAGCAAGACACTTTGAACAAGACATGCCACCAGAAGAATGGAATTGTACCATGGTCAATGCTACACGAATCGGATTACCGGCATCACTTGATAAATGTGGAGAGGCTTTAAAACTTGATATCCAAAAAGATAAAACAGGTAAAGCACTTATCAACTATTTCTCAAAGCCATGTAGACCAACCAAAGCAAATGGTGGACGTACAAGAAACTTACCAGAACATGCACCCGAAAAATGGCAACAGTTTATCGAGTACTGTATTCGAGATGTTGAAGTCGAACAGTTAATTGCTGAAAAAATTAGTGCATTTCCAGTAACAAAGTTCGAACAGAAATTATGGTCAATTGATCAACACATAAATGACAGAGGTGTTCATCTTGATGAAGCCCTTATGACAGGTGCAGTCGAGTTAGACCGTATCAGTAAAGAACAACTAATGAATGAAGCGATTAAGTTAACAGGATTAGATAATCCAAACAGTCCAACTCAATTACTGAAATGGTTGAATGTTGAAGGATTAGACATACCTGATTTACAGAAAAAGACGGTTACTGAATGGCTGAAAGTAGCAACAGGTAAAGCTAAAAAAATGCTTGAGTTAAGACTTCAAATGAGTAAAACAAGTGTTAAGAAATATACAAAAATGCATGAAATGATGTGTAAGGACAACCGTGTAAGAGGTGTTTTTCAGTTCTACGGTGCAGGTACCGGCAGATGGGCAGGTCGAGGTGTTCAGTTACAGAACTTAACGAAGCACCACATCTCAGATGATGAACTAGACATCGCAAGAATGGCAATCAAGAAACAGGAGTATGAATGGTTAGATATGCTACTTGATGACTCTTACCAAGACCTATTAAGTCAGTTAGTTCGTACGACATTTACTGCTAAGGAAGGTTATGAGTTTGCAGTGAGTGACTTCAGTGCGATTGAGGCGAGAGTCATTGCATGGTACGCAGGCGAGAAGTGGAGACTCCAAGTGTTTGAAACACATGGCAAGATTTACGAAGCTTCAGCAAGCCAAATGTTTAACGTACCTATTGAGTCAATCGGTAAAGGTAGTCCATTAAGACAAAAAGGTAAGGTGTCTGAACTTGCGCTTGGTTATCAAGGTGGCGCAGGTGCATTAAAGGCAATGGGCGCTTTGGATATGGGCATTGACGAGTCAGAGTTACAAGGACTTGTCGATTCATGGCGTAACGCTAATCCGAACATTGTGAGATTCTGGTACGCAGTACAAGAAGCGGCAGTTCATACCGTTAAAACAAGACAAGTTAATCATACTCATGGACTTAAGTTCTACATGTTCAAGGGTGCGTTAATGATTGAGTTGCCAAGTGGTAGATCACTCAGTTACTTAAAACCTAAACTACGTCAGAACAGATGGGGTTCAGACGTGATTGTCTTTAAAGGTCAAGACAGCATTACACGTAAATGGACGGACATTGACACATATGGCGGTAAGTTAGTCGAGAATATTGTACAAGCAACTGCTCGAGATTTATTAGCTGTATCACTGGTACGACTAGAGAAAGCAGGCTATGAAGTGGTGGCACATGTACATGACGAGATAATCGTAGAAGTGCCAAAGGGCAGTAGAGCATTAAGTGATATTGAGGATATTATGAGCCAACCTGTTAAATGGGCAGAAGGCTTGTCACTAGATAGCGATGGATTTGTAAGTGAATTCTACATGAAAGATTAAAGGAGTAATCACATGAAGATACAAGTTAAAGCTAAGTATACAGCGATAGCAACGGTTGAAGTCGACGCTCATGACTGGGATAGCGCAGTTAACGAAGTAGGGAAACTTGAAAAAGATTATCCTTATGAATTTTTAGACACTCGAAATATAAAACTAGAAGAAGTTGAACCTATAAATATTGTGGAGGGAAAGAGAAATGGTTAAATACGCACCAAAAATTGAGAGGAAATCAAAACATACAAAAGAAGATTTAGCGTTAGCAAAAGCGAATGGAGTAAATTCCAGTGTGTTTTATCAAAGATTAAATAAAGGTTGGACAGTTGAACAAGCAATTAATACACCTGTTAGAAAAAAAGTATTGTATTCAGATAAAGAATTAGCACTTATGAAATTGAACAAACTTACTAAAGATAAAGTAAATAAACGTATTTCAAATGGTGTACCAAGAGGACTGGCGATAAGGGTACCAGCAAATGAAATATGTACTAAACAAATGATTGAAGAATATGAATTTGAAGAAATGAAAAAAGAAGAAACTAGGAAAAAACGAAAAGCTAAAAGAGA
>NZ_JAJNJJ010000004.1:0-232849 GCF_022386135.1 Mammaliicoccus sp. P-M59
TTGTACCTGGTGTGTTTCCATCTGGTAATTGTGTTTCGTCATCCACTGTGATTGTTGGTTGTTCTTTATCCGCTGGATAATCTGGGATTGTCACTGCACCTGTTACATCGTCTGTTGTTGTTGGTGTGCCATTGTCTTTCGTTACACCTTCTGTTGTTGGTTCATATGCATTATTATCTGCTTGTTCCCCTACTGTTACAGGTACTTTAATGTGATCCTCTGTACCATCTGGGTATGTCACCGTTACATCTACTTCTGTTGTACCTGGTGTGTTTCCATCCGGTAATTGTGTTTCATCATCCACTGTGATTGTTGGTTGTTCTTTATCCGCTGGATAATCTGGGATTGTCACTGCACCTGTTACATCGTCTGTTGTTGTTGGTGTGCCATTATCTTTCGTTACACCTTCTGTTGTTGGTTCATATGCATTATTATCCGCTTGTTCCCCTACTGTTACAGGTACTTTAATATGATCTTCTGTACCATCTGGGTATGTCACCGTTACATCTACTTCTGTTGTACCTGGTGTATTTCCATCTGGTAATTGTGTTTCGTCATCCACAGTGATTGTTGGTTGTTCTTTATCCGCTGGATAATCTGGGATTGTCACTGCACCTGTTACATCGTCTGTTGTCGTTGGTGTACCATTGTCTTTCGTTACACCTTCTGTTGTTGGTTCGTATGCGTCATTGTCTGCTTGTTCCCCTACTGTTACAGGTACTTTAATGTGGTCTGTTGAACCGTCTGGGTATGTCACTGTCACATCAACATCTGTTGTACCTGGTGTGTTTCCATCCGGTAATTGTGTCTCATCATCCACAGTAATTGTTGGTTGATCTTTATCCGTTGGATAGTCTGGGATTGTTACTGAACCAGTTACATCGTCTGATGTTGTTGGTGTGCCATGATCTTTTGTTACGCCGTCTGTTGTTGGTTCGTATTGACTGTTTTCCATTATTTTTACAATAAATGAATCAGCTGCTACATCATTGTCGCCTACTACTAAATATGCAGTGTAAATATCTCCATCTACCGCACTATCTGGAACAATAAATGTACCTTGTTGTTCACCATCTTCTAACGTATTAATATCGTCAGTTTTTTGAACTACATTACCATTCTTATCTCTCCACTCAACACGCGTTGGTAGCGGTGAAATATTTGAACCTGTTAAGTCAATGTGTACTTCATCTCCTGGAACTGCAGGTTTATCTGTATTGTTATATTCCAACACATCTAAGTTAATATCATTAGATGGAACTAATGCAAAATTAACGTTGTACCACATTGGATTAGCGACTAAGTTTTGAGCCGGTGCTGTTTGTGGTGCCCATGATAAGTTACTGTTTGGTGCTCTAAATTGAGGGCTTGTATAAGATGAATATGCATTCACTACATTGCCATCTTGATCCATCACATAACCATACATATAGCTTGTATTTAACGTACCATCTGGGAATCTTAAAGTATAACGACCGTTATCATCTGTTTCACCATAAACAGTTGCTGAAATATAGTCAGGGTTTTCTTCTAATAACCCTTTAGCTGCTGCTGCTCTTTCATTTTCTGGTAAACTATTAACTTGAGCTTTATATTGTTTGGCACCTTCTTCAGTTAATGAAGACATAACAACTGTATAACCTGCAGCTTCTGGATCTTTACTATTGTTATTTGGTCCTGTAGCTGAGTTAGCGTAATCTCCATCACCTGTTTCAAACCAAACTTGTCCTGATACTGAATTTTTAGCTTTTGTATCTACTGCTGGACTACTAATCGGACCTTCTTCATCATGAATCCAATTAGATTTATCTGTAGTCATGTAATCATTAGTAGGTTTAACTCCCATGTATATACCAGTACGTTGCATGTTAGTGCCAATTAGTGGGAATTGACCTAAATTAGAGTTACTTACTGAATTTGTAAATCTTCCAGGATAAAATCCGCCAGCTTGACGTATCATTGTTGCAGTATTGCCGTTCTCTGTTTCAAAGTCTTCAATCCATAGACGATATAATTGACCACCAGAAGAATTATATTTATGCTCTTTTCCATTTGCGTCTGTCCAAGCGTCTCTTAAGTCAAATGCATATGCACCTGGACCTACTTGAGAACCATCTGCAGAGCTTAATTTGTTAGATGTTGTAGCCATATATGTTGGAGATACAGCTCCATCTTTATCGATCCATTGTAAGTATACTTTCGTACCTTCAGGAACTGCTGTTAGTCCATTAGACATTGTTGAAGGCGTTCCTTTATCAACAATCCAAGCTCTTCCTGATAAAGTATTTGCAGCGTTAGTTGCGTCAGTTTGCGATTTGATATATCCATTCTTAATAGCATCTGCTTCGATTACTTTTGAATCGTCAACTGCTAACGTATTGATTAATTCATTTGAAGCAATATTTAAAGATTCTTCATCTTTTGGTGATGCCGCTCTTAATGCAGTTGCTAATGGTTTATTGTTTTTCTGCTTGTTTGCTAACGCTTTGATCAATTCATATTGTAATTCTTGTTCACTTAAATTTTTAGTATCTAAATTTAAATTACTGATTACTTCACGAGCTTGTTTATCAGAAACGTTGGCAGCTTTTTTATAATATGTAGCAGCTGTTTCTTCATCACGAACTTGTGAGATTGAATAATCATCATTTTTATTTGCAGTATTAGATTCTACTGTAGATTTAGCTGACTGAGCTTTTTCTGTTGCTACTTTGTTTGTAGTTTTTGGTGTTGTCTCAGTTTCTGGCGCTTTCTCTTCTGTACTTGCTTCTTCTGTTGACTCAGTTTCTGGTGCTTTTTCTTCTGTGCTCGCTTCTTCTGTTGACTCAGCTTCTGGTGCTTTTTCTTCTGTGCTCGCTTCTTCTGTTGTCTCAGTTTCTGGTGCTTTTTCTTCTGTGCTCGCTTCTTCTGTTGACTCAGTTTCTGGCGCTTTCTCTTCTGTGCTCGCTTCTTCTGTTGAGGCAGATTCTTGAACAGAATCATCTATGTTTGCTTTATCCTTATTCACACCTTCATCTTGAACAGTTGAATGACTCGCTTGTTCATCCGCTTTAGCTTCACTACCTATACCGAAAAGTAAAGCTGAACCAACTAAGATTGAAGCCGTACCAATCGTGAATTTTCTAATAGAATAATGATTTAATCTATTAGGTAAAAAATCTAATTTTTTAACTCTTTTTCTTTTCTTTTGTTCCATTTATATACCTCCAGAATATTTTGGATATTCGATAAGCATTTCGAACATCAAGCACTTATCATGTAAAATTATACTAGCGCACTTTAAATTGTACAACATTTATTTTAAAAAGTTATTATTTATATTTATATTTTGTATAATACAACGTTTTAATTTTAAGAATATCTAAAATCTATTTTATTTTTAATATCGGTAATTATTTTTCCGACAAATTCCAAATACCAATTTACTGGCATAAAAAAAGACCCTGTCATTATGTATGACAAGGTCTGATTGTATTATTTAAGTTCTTCGCCGTTTGTATCTATAACATCTTTATACCAATAGAATGAGTTCTTCTTAGTACGTTTTAATGTGCCTTTTCCTGCATTATCACGATCTACGTGAATTAAACCATATCGTTTTTTCATTTCACCTGTTGTAAATGATACGATATCAATTATGCCCCATGGTGTGTAACCCATTAGTTCAACACCGTCTTCATCAACCGCTTCTATAGACGCTTGAATATGTTCTCTCAAGTAATCGATTCTTTCTTGGTCATCTATTGTACCGTCTTCTTTAAATTCATCTGTTGTACCGAAACCATTTTCCACGATAAATAATGGTAACTGATAGCGATTGTACAACGCATTTAAAGTATATCTTAAACCAACTGGATCTATTGCCCAACCCCACTGACTGACTTTAATGTATGGATTCTCTACTGAATTTGGTAATCCACCATTCACAATATTACCATCAACACTTTGTTCTGCATCATGTTTAACGACTGTAGACATATAATAACTGAAACCGATATAATCTACCGTACCATTTTTTAAGATTTCATCGTCGCCTTCTTGCCACTTAATATCGTAACCTTTTTTCTCAAACATTTTTAATGCATAACCTGGGTAATATCCTCTTACTTGAACATCTGGGAAGAAATATCTTAAACGACTTGCAATTTCCGCTTCTAAAATATCTTTAGGGTTACATGAATATGGATAAATAGGTACGTGAGAAATCATGTTCCCAATAACAAAGTTTGGATTAATTTCTTTACCTTTTGATACAGCAAGTGCACTTGCGATTAATTCGTTATGCGCAACTTGATATAGCACTTCTTCAGCATCATCTTCTTCAGTTAAAGTAACACCAGAATTCGTCCATAAGAATATAGGATTACTTGTATCCATTTGGTTATTAATCTCGTTAAATGTCATCCAATATTTCACTTTATCTTTATAACGATTGAAGACAGTTTCAGCAAAACGAACGAAAAAGTCTACAACTTTACGATTTCTAAAACCACCATATTCTCTTGCTAAGTGTAATGGCATTTCAAAATGAGATAACGTTAATACTGGTTCAATGTTATATTTTAAAAGCTCATCAATCACATTATCATAGAACTTTAGACCTTCTTCATTAGGCTCTGTTTCATCACCATTTGGAAAAATACGTGTCCATGCGATAGATGTTCTTAAACACTTTAATCCCATTTCATTGAACAAACCAATATCTTCTTTATATCTATTATAAAAATCAATACCTTCATGGTTAGGATAGTATTTGTCAGCTTCAACCTTTTCAGTAATTTCACGTGCTTTACCATGCTCTCCAGCAGTCATCACATCGTGAACACTTAGCCCTTTACCACCTTGATCATATCCACCTTCAAATTGATTAGCAGCTAAAGCGCCACCCCATAAAAAGTCTTTGTTTAATTTAGCCATTTGATTACCTCCGGATATTTTGTATACACTTACATTATAATTATACCGATACAATTTGTAAAGATAGGTATATATTTAGTTGGTGTTATTAATTTAACAAGTGCTATAATATGAGTAATATCTATCATAAAGTGGGGATTAATATGCTTAAGTACGAGCTTATTGCTGAACGTATTGAGTCGCTTATCAATAATGGGCATTATGAAGCTGGGGATAAATTACCGAGTGTTGAAGTTTTAAGAAATGAATTTAACGTGAGCAAGAGTACAATTATCAATGCTCTCAAAAATCTAGAAAAAACAGGTTTAATCTATCAAGCTAGAGGCAGTGGTATCTATGTAAGAAATCCGAAAAGAGATGGATTTGTTAACTTATTTACTGCTGATGGATTTTCAGATGAATTTAAAGGACACGATGTAACGAGTAAAATCTTAAAAGTCGCGGAGATTCAACCTGAAGATGAAGTAAAACAACAATTAAAGTTAAAAGATAACGATACTGTATATCTTGTCGATCGTGTTAGATATCTTGATGGAGAAGTATTCTGTATTGAAACTTCTTATTTTAGTAAAAATGTTGTCTTATACATGAATGAAGAAATTGCCAATGGTTCTATCTTTCATTACATTGAAAATAATTTAAAAGTCAAAGTAGGATTCACTGATATATATTTCAATATTGGTAAATTAAATAAAGAAGATGCGACTCATTTGGAATTAAATGAAGGTGATCCATCGTTAGAATATGAACAAATATTCTACACAAGTACAGGTATTCCTTTCGACTACTCTAAAATCATATTCCATTATGAAAATTCTAGATTCTATATACCTTCAATTAAATAATAGAACGGGACAGTCATCATGTACGATGGCTGTCCCGTTTTTTCATGCTATTTCTGTTGGATTAATGGCTTGTATAAATTTAAATGTATTGTTTTCAAATTCAAATTCGAGTATGCAACAATTGGAGAATTTCACTTCTTTAACTTTTTCAAATGGTAACCATAGTTGTAAAAACATAAATAATGCTCCACCATGGCTTACTGCTAAAATTGTATTGGCTTCATCTGTATTCATGATATCTGTTAAAGTTTCATTCATTCTATTTTGCAGTTCTTCACTAGACTCACCGCCATAATCAACAAAGAAGTCTCCATATGAAGTTTCACCTGGCTTATGTGGCGGATTTAAAGTTTCACTTTCAGCTTCATAAAGCCCGAAGTTCCATTCTTTCAATCCTTTTAATCTTACATACGTCCTTTCTGGACATATAATTTCAAGCGTATCACTCGCGCGTTCTTGTGTAGATGCGTATAACGACTCAAATGTTATATTCGATTCATCGAAATACTTTTTTGCCATACGCGCTTGTTCAATACCTAATTGTGTTAATGGTGAATCAGATGCACCTTGAATTTTTTTCTTCTCATTAAATAATGTTTGTCCGTGTCTCATTAAGTATAATTTCTTACTCAAAATCCATCATCCCTCTTATTCAAAATATCATTCATTACATTTATCCTACCATTATTAAAACTTAAGTGTAAAATAACATTTATTTTCATGAGCATTCCTATTGCTTTGCTAAAGAATTTAAGTATAATATTTATAGTTAGTTTAATTTTTATCACAGAGGAGAAATATTATTATGTCACAAGTATTATTTATTACAGCTCATCCACATGATGAAACTGTTTCTTTTTCAATGGCAACAGCTAAATCATTTATCGAAAGTTATAAAGCTTCAAACCCAAATGATGAAGTCGTTCATATCGATTTATACAATTCATACATTCCACAAATTGATGCAGATGTATTTGCTGGTTGGGGTAAATTACAATCAGGACAAGGATTTGAAGAACTTTCAGAAGGCGAACAAGGTAAAGTACGTCGCTTAAACGAATTAAGTGATCAATTTGTTAATGCAGACAAATATGTATTCGTTACACCATTCTGGAACTTCTCATTCCCACCAGTTATGAAAGCATACTTAGATTCAGTATCAGTAGCTGGCAAAACATTCAAATATACAGCTGAAGGTCCAGTTGGTTTATTACCAGATAAAAAAGCATTACACATTCAAGCACGTGGTGGTTACTATAGTGAAGGTCCAGCAGCTGACTTAGAAATGGGTCACCGTTACATCGGACAAATGATGAACTTCTACGGAATTACTGACTTTGACGGTTTAATTGTTGAAGGTCATAATGCTAACCCAGAAAAAGCAGAAGAAATCAAAGCAGACGCAATCGAACGTGCAAAAGCATTAGGACAAACATTCTAATTTAATATTGTAATATTGAACCTGAGTCATCGTGTGATGACTCAGGTTTTCATTTATCGGCCTAGTAATCTCGTTTCTGGACCGGTAATTATTTTTATCGGTCCATATTTCTCGTTTCTGGACCGGTAAATTTTTTTATCGGTCCATATTTCCCATTTCTGGACCGGTAATTTTCCGTATCGGTCCAGATTCCGCACACATCCTCCGCAAATTTCCTTCTAATCCTAAAATATATTACATTTTATTCAAAAGTTTCGTTTATACTATATTTATCAAGGAATTATTTTATGATTGGAGGCTTTTTCATAATGAAAGAGATTGTAATTTTAACGGTGAGTGATATTCATGGCTATATCTTCCCTACTGATTATCAAGAGGCTCATCAAGACTTACCTAAGGGGTTACTTAAAATTAATCAAATGATTCAAGATATCAAGCAAACTCATGAACATGTCATCGTAATGGACAATGGTGATTTTCTACAAGGTTCACCACTATGTTCATATTTGGCTTCGGAAACTAAATCAAGTAAGCCTTTAACGGATCTATACAACCAGATTGGTTTTGACTTCGGTGTTATTGGAAATCATGAATTTAACTACGGCTTACCTTACCTTTATGACGCGATTAAATCTTTAAACTACCCTGTGCTATCGGCAAATATTTTTAAAGATCATCAACCTTTCACTGGTAATGATGTCATTTATTTAGAAAAAGACAAAACAACTTTCGGTATTATCGGTTTAACGACTCAATATATACCACATTGGGAGAAACCCGACACAATAGCTGAATTAAGTTTCCAATCTGCTGTTGAAACTGCGAAAGAACTGATACCAGAAGTGAGACGTAACGCGGACATTGTTGTCGTGTGCTATCACGGAGGATTTGAGCGTGATTTACATACTGGTGAAGAAACTGAATTACTGACTGGTGAAAATGAAGGCTATGATTTACTGTCAGAATTAGAAGGTGTTGATGTATTGATAACCGGTCATCAACATAGAGAAATTGCAGAAGTCATTAATCAAACAGCAGTCATTCAACCCGGTGGTAAAGGAGATTGTCTCGGTAAAATCACATTGAAAATTGATGAAGAAACAAACAAAGTGTTATCAGCAGATTCAGAATTACTATTTGTTAAAGACTATCAACCACAAATTTCAATTCCAGAAAATCTTACAAATTTAGAAAAAGAAATTAATGACTGGTTAGATACTGAAATCTCACAACAATCTCAAACGATGTATGTCGACGATCATTTTAAAGCAAGAATAGAGCCACACCCACTGATTAACTTTATTAATTATGCGCAAATGAAGCTTAGTGGAGCTGACATATCCGCTTCAGCCTTATTTGATAGTGGTGTTGGGTTTGGACAAACTATTACGATGCGTGACGTTATTAACAATTACCCATTCTCTAATACTTTCTATGTATTAGATATTACCGGTAAAGATTTATTACTAGCCTTAGAAAGAACCGCTTCATACTTCGATATTGAGCAAGGTAAACTTGTCGTGAATAAAGCTTTCATTGAACCTAAACCACAACATTATAACTATGATATGTACGCAGGTATTTCATATACATTCAATATTCAAAAACCTATTGGCAATCGTGTAGAAAATGTTTTATTTAAAGGCAAACCTATAGAATTAGACACACATTATTCTATCGTTCTTAATAATTATAGAGCAGTTGGTGGCGGTGATTTTAACATGTATAGTGCTGATAAAATCATCAAAGATATTCAAGTTGAAGGCGCTGAAATGCTGATTGATTTCTTAGAACAACACAGTATAGAAGATGTGCCAGAAGTAATGAATTTTGAAATTAAATATTAACTAAATCATAGAAATATGATGCATCAGACAAATCTTTAATATCCTTACAATCATTTAACAAAATTTTCTATTTTTATGTAAAAAAGCATAAGATTTTGTGGTAATATTTTTATGTAAATGGAGTCCATACAAATTATGGCATTAAATAGAAAATATATGCATATTCATATTGTAATTTTACATAATCGAAGGGTATAATTAAATTTGTATCGAGATTTTATTTATTTGTAGTGATAATACATATTTGGAGGTTTAATTAATGGACATGAAAAAAAGTTTTAGTTTTGTAACCATACTTTTGTTGGGGGCAATGATTTTACTAGCTGCATGTGGCAACGGGAAATCAAGTATTGATTCAAAATCGTCAAGTGATGGGGATAGCAAAGGGGACAGCTATAAACCTAAAGAACTTACTATTCAATTCGTTCCATCTCAAAATGCTGACACATTAGAAGCAAAAGCAAAACCGTTAGAAAAATTATTATCAAAAGAATTAGATATTCCAGTAAAAGTTTCAGTTTCTACAAATTACAACACAATCGTTGAAGCAATGAAATCTAAAAAAGTAGACGTTGGTTTCTTACCACCTACTGCTTACACATTAGCACACGATCAAAAGGCTGCTGATGTATTACTACAAGCACAACGTTATGGCGTTAACAAAGACGGATCTAATAATGACAAACTCGTTAAAAGTTATAAATCACAATTTGTTGTTAAAAAAGATTCTGGCATTAAATCTTTAAAAGACATGAAAGGTAAAAAAATTGCCTTACAAGATGTTACATCAACTGCAGGATACACTTATCCAGTAGCTGAATTATTAAAAGAAGGCATCAATCCTATCAACGACATGAAAATTACAAATGTTAAAGGACATGACCAAGCTATTATTGCATTATTAAATGGTGACGTTGATGTAGCAGTAACATTCCAAGATGCTCGTAACATTGTTAAGAAAGACCAACCAAACGTCTTCAAAGATACTGAAATCGTAGAATTAACTGAAGATATTCCAAACGATACAATTTCAGTAAGAAGCGATATGGATGACAAATTTAGAGATAAACTTAAAAAAGCTTTTAAAGATATCGCAAAAACTAAAGAAGGTCACAAAATTGTAAGTGAAGTTTATAGTCATGAAGGCTATGTTGATAGTAAAGACTCTGAATTCGATATCGTACGTGAATATGGTAAAAAAGTAAACGATAACGAAAAATAATGATGAGATTTAATATAAAAGCTCAGCTCCTATTATGAGCAGAGCTTTTATTTTTTAAGGGGGATACATATGAGTCAAATAGAATTTAAAAACGTGAGCAAAATATATAAAAATGGTCACCAAGGCCTGAAAGATATCAATTTAAATATTGAAAAAGGCGACTTTGCAGTAATTGTAGGTTTATCAGGTGCTGGTAAATCTACCCTACTACGTTCAATCAATCGTTTACATGATATTACTGAAGGCGATATTTTAATTGATGGTAAATCCATCTCTAAAGCATCAGGTAAAGAATTATTGATGATGCGTCGTAATATAGGTATGATTTTCCAACATTTCAATTTAGTAAAACGATCATCTGTTATTAGAAACGTGTTGAGTGGTAGAGTCGGATACCACCCTACTTGGAAAATGGTACTCGGTTTATTTCCGAAAGAAGATAAGATAAAAGCATTAGAGTCATTAGATAGAGTAAATATACTAGAAAAAGCGTATAACCGTTCTGATGAATTATCTGGTGGTCAACAACAACGTATTTCTATCGCACGTGCTTTATGTCAAGAATCGTCTATCATACTTGCAGACGAACCTGTCGCGTCATTAGACCCACTTACAACGAAACAAGTTATGGATGACTTAAAGCGTATTAACGAAGAATTAGGTATCACGATTATCATCAACCTGCATTTCGTAGATTTAGCAAAAGAATACGGTACTAGAATTATCGGGCTACGTGCTGGTGAATTAGTTTATGATGGTCCGGCTTCAGAAGCAACGGATGAAACATTTGCCGAAATTTATGGACGCCATATTAAAAATGACGAGAAGTTAGGGGTGCAGTAAATGGACTCTAACCAAGAACGCTTTGAACCTTACTTACGTCGTAAGACTTCTTTAAAAGTTGTTTTATCAATCATTATCGTCGCTATATTAGTCGTTTGGAGTTTCATGTTTACGAACTTTAGTATTGGTGATTTAATGTACGGTATTCCACAAATGGTCGAACTGTTCAAAAGTATGGTTCCACCAGATTTAAGTTATATTTCTAGTATCACGAAACCAATGTTAGATACTATTCGAATGGCAGTTGTAGGAACATTTATAGGTGGTCTACTTTCAATTCCTATTTCAATCCTCTGTGCCCGCAATGTAATTCGTTCAAGTTGGATTACTTATCCTTGTAGATTTATCTTGAATATTGTAAGAACAATCCCTGACTTATTACTTGCAGCAGTATTCGTTGCCATTTTTGGTATTGGTCAAATTCCAGGGGTACTCGCAATCATCATTTTATCTATTAGTATCATATGTAAATTGATGTATGAGTCATTAGAAAGTATTGATGATGGACCATTAGAAGCCATGACTGCAGTTGGTGCAAATAAATTAAAATGGATTACCTATGCGATAATCCCACAAGCTATTGCACCATATATGTCTTATGTATTATACGCATTTGAAATCAATATAAGAGCAGCAGCAGTATTAGGTTTAGTTGGTGCTGGTGGTATTGGTCTGTATTATGATCAAACATTAGGTCTTTTCCAATATCCTAAGACATTAACAATCATACTTGTAACACTTGTTATTGTTGTAATCATTGACTTAGTAAGTACGAAAGTGAGGGAAAAATTAATATGACACAAACTCATTATCAGTTAAAGCCAGAAAGACAACGCAAATCCATTATTTCTCGATGGATTACAAGTATCATTCTTGTCGTATTATTAATTTGGGCTTTTGTAGGATTACCCGCTTTCGAAATCAAATCACAGTCAGGAACAATTATGAAATCTATTGTAGATGGATTATTTCATCCTGATTGGAATTATGTATATATTCCTGAAGGTGAAGACCTTCTAAGAGGTTTATTAGAAACATTTGCAATTGCTGTTATTAGTACATTTTTATCAGCCATTTTATTTATACCACTTGCATTTATTGCTGCTAAAAACATGGTTAAATTTAAACCTGTTTCTAGTATTAGTAAATTTATTTTGAGTGTTATAAGAGTGTTTCCTGAAATTGTTATGGCTATTATCTTCATTAAAGCTGTAGGTCCAGGTTCATTTTCAGGTGTACTTGCACTAGGTATTCATTCTATAGGTATGATGGGTAAATTGTTCGCTGAAGATCTAGAGAATCTAGATTTAAGCCCAACAGAATCACTCGTAGCAAGTGGCGCCAATTCGATTAAGACACTTATGTTTGCAGTAGTACCACAAATACTACCTTCATACATATCATTAGTATTATATCGATTTGAGTTAAACTTAAGATCCGCTTCAATACTCGGTTTAATCGGAGCTGGCGGTATCGGAACACCATTAATATTTGCTTTGCAAACTCGAACTTGGGATCGTGTAGGCATAATATTAATAGGTTTAGTCATAATGGTAGCAGTAGTTGATTTTATATCAGGTAGTATTAGAAAGAAACTCGTTTAATAAAGATGAAGCGACCACGGAAATTACGATTTCCGGGTCGCTATTTTATTTTATCGGCCTGCAAATACCGTTTCCGGGTCGCTATTTTTATTTATCGGCCTGGTAATCTCATTTTCGGGTCGCTATTTTTATTTATCGGTCCGTATTTCTCGTTTCTGGACCGGTAATATTTTTTATCGGTCCATATTTCTCGTTTCTGGACCGCTAATTTATTTTATCGGTCCATATTTCCCGTTTCTGGACCGATAATTTATTTTATCGGTCCATATTTCTCGTTTCTGGACCGGTAATTATTTTTATCGGTCCATATTTCTTATTTCTGGACCGGTAATTATTTTTATCGGCCTGAAAACTCCATTTCCAGGTCTCTATTTTTATTTATCGGCCTGAAAACTACAATCCTACCTACTCACTTCCTGCCCACACCCACACTCCTACATCCACCCATCCCAAATATCATTATCTTTGTGACTTTTACATGGAAAGTATACAATTATATTTAAAGAATGATTCATTATTTATAAGGGGATGAACAAATGGATACTTCATTTAATACAACAAAAGAATTTGCCGAAGCTTTGGATAAAGCGGATGTGTTACATCATGTTCGTGATCGATTTTATATACAACCTAACGAAATTTACATGGATGGGAATTCTTTAGGTCTTGCTTCTAAAGATGCTGAGGCATCATTACTCAATGCGTTAGAAGATTGGAAAAAAGAAGGCATCAAAATTTGGAATATTGAAGACAGCAAATACTATCATTATTCTAAACACATTGCTTCAAACATGGCGCCATTAATTGGTGCGAGTCCTGAAGATGTAGTTGTCGTCGGCAGTACGACATCCAATATACATCAAGCTATCAGTACTTTTTACGAACCGACTAAAGATAAATACAAAATATTAGTTGATGACTTAAACTTCCCTACTGATCGTTATGCAGTAGATAGTCAAGTGCGTCTAAAAGGATTAGATCCAAACGATGCAGTTAAAGTTGTTAAAAGTTCAGATGGTGTATTCATTGATGAAGATGCCATTATTGAAGCAATGACGGATGATGTTGCACTTATTCTATTGCCTACTGTACTCTACCGAAGTGCTCAAGTATTAGACATGGCAAAAATAACAATGGCTGCAAAGGAACGTCAAATCATCATTGGATGGGACTTATGTCATGCAATCGGTGCGATTGAAATGGACTTAGCCCAAATTGATGCAGACTTTGCTGTATGGTGTACATATAAATATTTATCAGGTGGACCTGGTTCAACTGCTGGCTTATATATCAATAAGAAACACTTTAATCGTAATCCTGGAACGGCCGGATGGTTCGGGAATAAAGACGAAACACAATTCCAACTTAATCATACATTTGAACATCAACGAGATGCTTCAGGTTGGCAAGTTGGAACGCCAAATATTCTATCTATGGCACCATTAGAAGGTGTGCTTAACATTTTTAACGAAGTTGGTATGCATGCTATTAGAACGAAATCACTTCATATTACGTCATACTTAATGTATTTAATTGATGAAAAGTTAACTGACTATGGTTATTCAGTTGGAAACTTACGAGATGATTTTAAACGAGGTGGACATGTATGTTTAGTGCATGATGAAGCATATAGAATCAGTTTAGCGTTGAAAGATAAAGGTGTGATTCCTGATTTTAGAGAACCGAATGTTATTCGATTAGCACCTATTGCTTTATATACATCATATGAAGAAGTCTATAAAGTCGTTGAGATTTTAGAAGAAATTGCACAAGATCATTTATACGAACAATATAGTACTAAACGTGGCCTGGTCGTATAATAAATTGCGTACTTAAGGAGTAGCTATATGTCCAAGAAACACGGAGAAATCATTCGATTTATACTTGTAGGTGGCATCAATACAGTTAATTATTACTGGATATATTTATTATTATTAAAAGTGTTCGACATTCAATATTTAGTGAGTCATATATTGAGTTTCATAATAAGCTTTATCATTTCATTTTATTTGAATTGTTATTTTGTTTATCGTGTTCAACCTACCGTAAAAAAATTCATTCAATTTCCTATTACACAAGTTGTAAATATGGGATTACAAACATTATTATTATTTGTGTTTGTACAGTTACTTCATGTAAACGAAACTTTTGCACCATTTATCGGATTAATTTTTACAATTCCAATAACATTTATATTATCTAGATGGATTTTAGTAGGTAAATAAAACGACAAGCGCCTGTAACATAAACATGTTACGGGCGCTTTTCATTTTTTCTATAATAAGAACATAACAAAGAATGGAACGACTGCTACGACTACGATACCAACAAGAACGAGTGAAATACTGGCCATTGATTCTTCTACTTCACCTAATTCTTTTGCTGCTGCGACACCGAGTGTGTGTCCACTTGTACCTAAGGCTAATCCTCTTGCAATCGGATTTGTAATATTAAAGAGTTTCAATAATTTATTTCCTAATGCCATTATAATAACGGCGTTTAAAATCACGGCTAATGATGTGAGTTCTTTAATACCTGAAATACCTTCTGAAACTGGCAATGCAATTGCAGTTGTTGCTGCTTGTGGTAACATTGATGCGATAATATCATCACCAAATTGGAATGCTTTCGCTACAATATAAATAATAACAAGTGCTGCTACTGTTCCAATCGCAATACCACCCATGATATGATGCCAATGCTTTTTAAGTACTTCACGTTTTTTGTATAAAGGAATTGCGAAACAAATTGTTGCTGGTTCTAGGAAGAAATTAATAATATCTCCACCTATTTTGTAATTTTCATATGGTATGCCTGTCGCTTTTAAAAATACAATGCCACCAACCATACTGAAAAATAATGGCGCAAACAAGAAGAATCCATTTGTTTTTTTAAATAAATAAGTACCGACTAAGAATAATATTACAGATAATCCGATACCGAAATATGGTGTATTAAGGCCTAAATGTTCCATCATGCATAATCACCTGCCACGCGTTTATTGTTAATTTCTTTCGTACGTTTAACTGATTTTTCACTTGGTTTAATGATCATTTGTGAAAAGATACCCGTACAAACAAGTAATAAAATTGTAGAAATAATAATTAGTAATATGATAAGTATTGGACTCGTACTTAAAATACCTAATGAGTTGATCACTGAAATACCCGCTGGAACGAATAAGAATCCGATATTATTCGTTAATGCTGTACCAACCGCTTCTACTTGTTCTAACTTGATAATACCTGTCGTCAATGCGATAAACATTAGCACTAATCCAATAACAGATGCTGGCATTGGTATAGGCATAAAGCTTTCTATGACATGTGAAATTAATAAAACAATTGATATTGTTAATACTTGATGAAAGAAGTTATTGACTTTTTTCATTTTGACAACCTCCCGAAGTAATCTCTTAAGGTTATCTTAATATGAAAATCATTTTTTAAAGCGTTTTCAATGCGAAATGCAATAATTGACCTCTAAGTTACAAAATCTATGCTCTGAAAATTATACTAACCCTATTTCTGATTTAAACGACTTCATATATGATCGACTGACTTGTAATTTGATATTCCCCGTCAACGTCACTTGATACGTCGAATTAAACCAATGTTCAACCGATTGTATATGCCATTTATTAATAATACTTGCGCGATGAATACGAATAAATTTAGCGTGACTGAGCTTTTTCTCATAGAAACTGAGTGGCTCATTTGTCGTATATTCATTGTCAGTCGTATTAATCGTCGTAATACCTTGGTTGACAGATATCGCAACAATATCATCTACATTCAATACATAAATACGATCATCAATTTCAATAGGCAAGACTTCATCGTGATTGACCGGTTTCGGCTCCACTGATTGTTGTGTCTCGATATTCGTAATTTTATTTATCGCTTGTTCAATTCTTGCTTTCTCAAAAGGCTTCAAAATATAGTCTGTTGCTTCTAATTCAAACGCTTGTACAGCATATGTGTCATGGGCAGTCGCAAAGATAATATGCGGAACATGTTTCATTTTATTGATTTTCTTCGCTAAATCTAAGCCACTTTCTTCCATCAAATTAATATCTAAAAATATAACATCAAATTCGTGCGACAATAGTTGTTCCAAAGTTTCTTCAACATTTTCTGCTTCTTCAATTTGACTAAATGAACCAATTTGATTCAATAAATATTTCAGTTCATTACGTGCTAATGGTTCATCATCAACAATTAACGCATGCATTACATTTCCTCCTCTCGATATTTGTGTGGAATAATCGTACATACTTTCGTTCCTTTTTCACTTGAATCGAATTGTAATTCTGCATGATTTCCAAATAATCCTGTTAATCTCCTATTTAAATTCTCTAGCGCACTTCCTGTTCCAGACTGAGAGGCAACAGTTGTCTTACCTAAAATAGCAATTTTATCTTCATGTATACCTTGCCCATTATCTCTTACACAAAGTTGTATCGATTGATGGTTACTACTCACTTTAACCCAAATACGATTGTCATCTTTTCTACTTGTAAAGGCATGTTTAATCGCATTCTCTACTAATATTTGTATAACGAAAGGTGGCACAAGTGCAGAATAATGTTCTTCGGGTATATCAAATTCAATTTTAAAGTGATCGGGATATCTTGCTTGTTCTAAAGCAATATAAGCCCGTACTTGTTCTAATTCTTTTTCAATTGTAATCGTATTGTTTCTCGCACCTTGTAGATTCGAACGGAAGAAATGACTCAATTGTAATAATAATTGACGTGCTTTCTCATGATCAATTCGAACTAATGCTGAAATCGTATTAATCGCATTAAAGAAGAAATGCGGATTAACTTGAGCTTGTAACGACTTAATTTCAGCATCTTGTAATAATTTTCGTTGTGTTTCAACAGCACCGAGTTCTAACTGACTAGAGAATATTTTAGCTAAACCTTCAGCTAGTTGTTTCTCTACAAATGTTAAATCATGATGATCTGTAAAATACAACTTCAATGTCCCTACAATATCATCATGTACATATAACGGAATAACGATCGCCGCCTCAAGTGGACAGTTCGGATGTTGACACCCTATATCTTTACTAGAATAGACTTCTTTTTGTTGACCTGTTTCAATAACTGCTTTAGATAAATCAGTAATGATGGTCTTATCAGGTGTGTGATGATCACTAGCTACACCAACATGCGCCAATATATGCGTCTTATTTGTAATAGCAACAGCAGAAACTTTCATAAGATCTTTGATAATTTTTGCTGATTGATGTGCAGATGATTCTGTTAATCCTTCTTTAAAATAAGGCAATGTCTGATTGACAAGCTTTAATACATCATGCGTTTGGATCGCTCTCATTTGTTCTTCTTGTTTAACTGTCGAAATAATAATAGACATAAATATCGCAGTACCTAATCCATTAATGATAATCATCGGCAATGCAATAAGTTGAACAAGTTCCCATGCATCTGCTTTTTGCGATGAGAATATCAATATACAAATCATTTGAATAACTTCCGTAGATGCACCAACTAATGCACTTTGTTTCACGGATAAATAACTTTTTGACTTCATTGCTTGTGCACCAAAGTAACCTGCGACAAGTCCAATGACGATTGATGATATTAAATATGTATATGCATCTGCACCGCCAATATAAACTCTAAATATACCTGATAGCACACCTACGAACAGACCTACAAATGGTCCACCTATCAACCCTGAAACGCCTATTGTTAACACACGTGTATTCGCAAGTGACACTTCTGGTCCGAGATGTAAATAAATCATACTCGATACAATTTCACCATTATGAATCGCGACACCTGTAAAATTAGATAGCAATGCAAATGATGAAAATACAATGATTAATCGCCATTTTACATACCATTTTTCACGTTCACCCATCATATTTTTAAAATACGTGGTATTCATTAATATGTAGGCAACGAGTATAATTAAACCAACACGTTCTAATAATAAGACAAATAAATTTAACATATAAACACCTATCGTTTCTTTACTTTTCTATACGTTCATACCAACAAATATTTTACCATATGATTGTTAGAAAGCTCGGAATAATGTTTAAATGATATAATAAGGAGAACCATGCAGAAAGGGGATAATATCATGAATTTACAAACTGCATCACCTGAAGAAATTAGAGCAAGTATAAGACAAGGCGCATTAACACGACCAACTAGTGGGATGGCTAAAGGGTATGTCCAAGCAAATGTCGTCATCTTGCCTTCTAAATATGCTTATGATTTTTTGAAATTTTGCTTTAAAAATCCGAAGACATGTCCATTACTTGATGTATCTGAAGTAGGATCGCCGTCATTTAGTAAATATGGAAAAGAAGCGGATATTAGAACAGATGTTGGATTGTACAGACTTTATAAAGATGGCAAATTCGTACAAGAATACGAGGATATTAAAGCGTTGTATACAGAAGATATGGTCAGCTTCTTGATTGGATGTAGCTTTACATTTGAACATGCTTTGCTTGAAGCGGGCATTCCAGTACGTCATATAGAAGAAAATCATAACGTGCCGATGTACATTACAAATATACCAGCTGAACCAAGTGGTACTTTTAAAGGAAACATTACAGTAAGCATGCGACCTATGACGATGTCAGAAGCAATTAAAGCTACTGAAATTACAACACATTTCAAAGAAGTACACGGTACACCAATACATATTGGAAATCCAAGTGAAATCGGTATCGGAAACATTGACCAACCTGATTTCGGTGAAGCTGTAACAATTAAAGACGGAGAAGTACCTGTATTCTGGGGATGCGGTGTAACACCACAATCTGTCGCATTAGATGCCAAACCAGATATCATGATTACGCACGCACCAGGACATATGTTTATAACAGATATTAAAGACAGTGAAATGAACTAGAATTAGAAGGACTTTAAAAGCAGAAAGCTGAGGCAACAGAATTTGCCTCAGCTTCATTTTTGTTTCTGGACCGGTAATTTTATTTATCGGTCCATATTTTTTGTTTCTGGACCGGTAATTTTATTTATCGGTCCATATTTCTTATTTCTGGACCGGTAATTTTATTTATCGGTCCATATTTTCTATTTCTGGACCGGTAATTTATTTTATCGGTCCATATTTCTTATTTCTGGACCGGTATTTTATTTTATCGGTCCATATTTCTCATTTCTGGACCAGTAATTATTTTTATCGGTCCATATTTTCTGTTTCTGGACCGGTAAATTTTTTTATCGGCCTGAAAATCCCTACACTCCTATTCCCAACTTATAATTCTGTACGCAATTCCCACAATTCTGGGAAGAAGTTCTGGTCAATAACCCGTTTTAAATAGTTTACACCTGAACTTCCGCCTGTTCCTGTTTTGAATCCTATTATTCTTTGTACGGTCTTCATATGTCTAAATCGCCACTGACTGTATCTATCTTCTACATCTGTTAATTTCTCTAGTAGTTCATACAATTCAAAGTATGCGTCTGATTGTAAATATATTGTTTTAAAAGCTTCTTTCACAGAATCATTCCGCATATAATTTTGCGTAACTTCCCTATTTAACACTTCGGAATCTATGTTAAATCCTGCTCTATGTACTGCTTTAATTGTTTCATCATAAATACTTGGTCGTTCAAGTTGTGTTTTCAACTGCTGATATATATTTGGGTCTTTTTCATAGATTTTTAAAGCGTGTGTTGTTTTATATCCTAAGCTATATTCAATCATTCTATTTTGAAAAGATTGAAATCCTGAAGAATTCCCTAAGTCATCTCTAAATTTCAAATAATCACTTGGTGTCATGGTTGATAATACTTCCCATACTTGAATGAGTTGTTTTTGTATATTACCTACACGAGCTAATTTTTTAAATGCTTGTTTATATTGATCAGATTTAATATCATCACTTGCAGAATTTAATTCATGAATAATTAAGTTCATCCACAGTTCTGATACTTGATGGACAATGATGAATAATTTCTCATCGTGTGCATCTGTTAATGTATGTTGTGCTGATAATACTTTATCTAAACCTAAATATTCACTATACGTCATGTCCTTCGAAAAATCTGTCTTCACACTTTCCCCTTTAAGTGATTCATCTTGAAATTCGCTCACAACTACTCCCCCTTTTTAGAAATGACCGCTCTTATTGGCGATCCGTCTGCACCTACTATATTTAAAGGTAATCCAATGAAGTTATAATAACCTTCTGAAACATTTTCTAATAATAGATTTTCAATATTAATAATGTCGTATTGATTTAATGCATGATGATTGTCTAACGTTTTAGAGTCAATATCATCTACTGATGGTACATCAATTCCAAATACTTTAATCCCTATTGAAGATAAATATTGAATGGCATCTTCTGTTAAGACAGGTACTGACCCTGGAAACACTTCAGAATGTGCTTCTGTTTTAGTCTTAATCATTATAATCGTCCCTTTAATCTCATATTTCTTAAGTATTTCCTGGGTTATTAAAGTTTCATCCATAATTTCTATCAATGTTGCATCGCCAATTAAACGATTGACGTCAATTTCATGAATCTTGATACCTTCTTCATCAAAGTGATATGGCGCATCCATATGTGTGCCTATATGTGTGCTTGTTGAAATACTACCAATATTTACAGAACCCGTTTCTTCTTTAGTCGCTGAAAGTTTAAAATGAAATGGCTCATCACCTGGCCAGTGTGCAATATTGTTCGTCAATTGTTGTGTAATATCAATCCACATAATCATGCTCCTTTATTAATGTAATCGCTACCATATTACCTTTTAATCCAACTTTTGTACATTAATTTGTAATAATGAAAAAAGTAAAAGCCGAGACATATCCGTATGTCCCAGCCTTTTTCAAAATTATACAATTAAATTGACGATTAATATTAATATCAATCCTAATACAGAAAGTACAGATTCTAGAAGCGTCCATGTTAAGAACGTTTCTTTAATTGTTAAACCAAAGTATTCTTTGAACATCCAGAATCCTGCATCGTTCACATGTGAGCAGAATATACTACCTGCACCAATCGCAAGTACGACAAGTGAAATATTCACATCTGAAGCTTGTAATAATGGTAATACAATACCTACTGAAGATATTGCTGCTACTGTTGTTGAACCAAGTGCTACCCTTAATAAAGCAGCGGCTAACCATGCTAGAAAAATTGGTGACATTTCTGTACCGTGGAATATTTCTGAAATTGTGTCACCAACACCACCATCAATGAGGATTTGTTTAAATGTACCGCCCCCACCGATAATTAAAAGTAGCATTGCTATTGGTCCAATAGCTTCTTCAAATGATTTCATAATCGTTGTCATATTCTTAGATTGTTTAATTCCCATTGAATATATCGCAAATAATACAGCTAATAGCATTGCTGTAACAGATGAACCAAGTAAGTACACGATAGATTCAAACCAGTTTGTAGGTTCTTGATCGTGACCAGTTATAAGTTGAACTACTGTAGCAAATAACATTAAGATAACTGGGAATAAAGCTGTTAATAAACTAATACCAAAGTTCGGTAATTTTTCATTACTAAAATCATTAATTTTACCTATACTTGCTGTGTTCCCTTTCTTTTCAAATGCTACAGGTGCAATAGCATATGCAAATTTAGGGAAGATACCACCTACTACAATTGCTAAAGGTACACCAATGATAAGACCATACATCAGTACTTCGCCAATATTGGCATTAACCGCTTCTGATATCGCTACTGGACCTGGATGTGGCGGTAGGAATCCGTGCGTTACAGCAATTGAAGTCGCCATTGGTATACCAACTTGTAAATTAGAAATTTTCATTCTTTTAGCCAACGTAAACACTAAAGGAATTAATAACACAAATGCAACTTCTAAAAATAAAGATATCCCGATAATAAATGATGCAATAATCATTGCCCAAGTTACATATTTTTTACCAAACGTATTAATTAGTGTATCTGCAATTCTTGTTGCACCACCACCGTCAGATAATAACTTACCTAAAATCGAACCTAATCCAAAAATAATCGCAATATGACCGAGTGTATCGCCCATACCTTTTTCAATGGTTTCCACAATTTTATCAAGTGGCATACCTAAAATAATACCCGTTAACATTGAAGTGATAATTAAAGCAACAAACGTATTTAATTTAAAGTACATAATAAGCGCTAATAAAATTAATACACCAATTACAACACTAACCAGTGGCCAGTACTCTCCCAACATTTAAATCCCTCTCTCTTTATATATTTAACGATTTAATTCATATACACTGCTTAAAGTTTCTTCATCTCCGACATTTCCTGGGAATATAACATAAGGTATATTTTGATATTTCGCTTCAGGACCTGTTAGCCATACTGGCACACCTTGTGTAATTTGACCGATGACTTTTGCTTTTTCAATTTTTAATCCTTTTGTCGCAACATCGCTTGAAGTTATACCACCTTTAGCGATAATAAACTTCGGTTGTACATCTAAATTTGAAACGATCGATACTAAACTATTTGAAATAGCAGTAGAAATACTTAAATTATGTTGCAAGTTCTCAGTTCTAATAACATCTCTAGAAGTATAAATGACAACATCTTCACCGTTATCAATGTATCTTTCAACGAGTTGTGTAATGTCATCAACATAAGCTTGTAAATTGGTTGACGCTATTTGCGTAACGTCAAATTCTATTTCACTAATAAATGAATGGTCTAATAAGTATTTCAGTTGATCTGATGACTTTTTAACATGTGAACCAACAACAATGATGCCACCATTATCATTTTCTTTATACGAATTTAAATTGATAATTTCTCCAGGTGTTTCACAAATTGCTTTAACAAAAGATGCCGCTGTTCTAAAGATAAAGCGTTTATCATGTTGTGCTACAAATTCAGTCAGACAAGCTACAAAGAAATCCACATCCTCATCATTTACAGCATCTACCACAACTTGATCAAAGTCATTTAAATTTGAAAATACATTAAAAATCGTTTCTTTATCTCTTTGTCGTAAATTTTCTAATGTGATGTGATAAACTTCGTCAGATTGAACTTCGCCATTACTTTTCTCGCTTATAAAGTCATTCATATGTTTAGACTTAAATCCAAATGTTGTATCTTGTGCAAATTCACTTTCAGATACTGGGATATATTGCTCTCCTTCTTTAAGATAATGAATGCCTTCATATGTATATCTATTGCCTTCAAAGAAAGCTGGAATATAGAATACAGCATCAAAAGCTTGGTCACTAGATTCACTTAACACTTTAGGTTCTAAATAGAAATGACCTCTTAATGTTGAATCTCCTCTACTAATAATTAAATAAGGTATATCCAACTTATTAGCAACTTTTTGTATGTTAGCGCTTACCTCTTGGTGTAAAGAAATCGTCTCTTGTTCATTTAACGCTCTAGAATTCGTCAAAATGTAAAACATATTATGGGATTGAAGAAAACCATCTTCAATCCATTCCTCAGTCCACTTCGTATATACAGGTAAATCTTTAACTGTTTGAGTGCCTGTAGGATCATCATCTAGTACAATAATTTTATATTTTAAATCTGGTAAATGTTTGTTTATATCATCATGTTTAAATTCATTTATTAAATCTTTTGTTAACATCACTATCACCTACATATTATTTATTTTTTCGAAGTATTGAATGATACCTGAATGGTCATTTAAACCATTACCTTGCGCAACTTCTGATTTATAAATTTCTTTAATTTGATTAACAACTGGTAATGTTAAACCTGCTGTATCTGCTGTTGACGATACATTTTTTAAGTCTTTTAAATTAATGTTTAAAGTGCCACCTGGTTTATAATCTTGTTCAATCATTTTAGGGAATTTGGCTTCCATAACTGCTGAACCTGCTAAACCATTTTTGATTGCTTCATGCATTTCTGTCAAATCAATATCAAATTTCTTAGCGAGTACAACAGCTTCTGACAATGCTGCAATATTTGTATTCACGATAATTTGATTCGCCAATTTAACGACACTACCAGAACCAACATGACCAACTCTTACAACAGATCCAGCAATTGGACGAAGTACTTCTTTAATATCTTCTAATAAATCTTCATCACAACCAACCATTACAGCTAATTCTCCTGTAATCGCAAGTGGTTCTCCTCCACTAACTGGTGCATCTACATACTGAATATCTTTTTCTTCAAGTACTTTACTAATTTCTAAAGATTCATTAGGTGTTAAAGAACTCATATCAATAACCATTTTGACATTAATTTCACTTTGGTTTAATACGGTCGTTTCACCACTGTATAAAACTGATTTAACAATAGCGCCATTAGGCAACATTGTAATCATCACTTCGGCATCTCTAGCCATTTCTTCAATAGTTACAACTTTCGCACCTAATGCTTCTACCTCTTTTTCAGCTTCTTTATTTAAATCATTCACTAATACTTCTTTATTAGCTTTGATTAAGTTTTTCACCATTGGCTTACCCATAATACCTAATCCAACAAATCCAATTTTCATTTTTATGCTCCTTTTCTGTAAACGTTTACAGGTATTGTATACCAAAATTTAATAAATGTATACATTTTATTTCAAATTTTTTTATAGTAAGATGAAGTTAACGAGGTGAAAACGATGGCAAATAAGGAATTATCCATATATCAAAAAATAAGAAATGACATTATAAATGGTGACTTAACGCAAAATGAAAAAATAACAGAAAGTAAACTTGCACAAAGATATAATGTTAGTAGAACACCGATAAGAGAAGCTATAAAACAACTAGAATTAGAATACTTCATAAGAGATGGTTATATTTATGTACCAACAGTAGAAGAATATCGAAATATATTTGAGATGCGTATTTTGATAGAAACACACGCAATCAAAAAAGCGAGTATCGTATTCACACAAGACGATATCGAAGAATTAAAAAGTTACGCAACAATCGGAGACGACAAAACAGAAGAAGAAATCATACAAATCAACGATCAATTCCATCAAAAAATCATGAGCGCCACAAAAAATAGTTTTATAATAGATACGTATAGTAAATTAAAAAGTTATATATACCTATTCAGCAAAACAGTTATCAATAAAAAGCGCCCAGGTCTTATAGAAGAACATCAAAAAATAGCAGAAATGCTAGAAAAAAGACAAACCGAAGCGGCAATAGAACTCATGAAAGAACACTTATTAAACGACTTAGAATTCAGTCTATACTATTTAAAATCGTAGGAAGATGTAGTGTGGGGGAAGGGAAATAAACAATATTCAACTATATTAAAATGAATGGAGTGCATCATATGACATTAAAAGAATTTAACATCATTGAAAATCAACTCATTAATGAATATGCAGGTTACTTTGATAAAAAAGAACTTATAACACATTTTCCATCTAAAATTTCTAATATAAATGAAGAAGAATTTTATTTTTACATGACTAAATATTTGAATAAATTTCACGATCCACATCTTAAATTAATTGAACTTAACGGACTTTATCCAAATATTAGAGTTCAATTACATAATGATCAATTATATGTGATAGACTCCAGGAATCCACAAATTCCAACGGGTTCTGTTATTCATAATTTAGGTTCTTACTCAATCAAATATATACTTGAAAATGATCATGATTTATTAAAATCCAGTAACCCAGAAAGAATGGAATGGTCAGACGTACTTAAAAAATATAAATATATCGTATCCGATTCTAAAGAAATATCTATTTTACAAAAGGATAAACCGGATTTCTTTGAACAATCATACATTATCGAAAATAAACATACCTATATTTATATAAAATTTACCGACTTTATTGATCATTTAAAAATCTCTAACTTAATAGATAAGCATAAAAACTTACTTTTAAATGCGAATCAAATCATTATTGATGTACGAGGTAATCGCGGTGGTTCAGATTTAGCTTATTTAAAGTTATTACCTTATTTAACAAGCGAAAGTATTGCATTTACTGATAATACGCCTTATTATCATAGATTTACAAAATCATATTGCGATGAAAGAATACATGCAATTTCTGAACTCATAAAACAGATGCCAGATTCAGATGATCTCGATGAATATAAATCAATTTTAAATCTATATAAAGATAACTATGATAAAGGACTTGTTAATATCAATAACAATCCAGAACCTGATACGATTGAAGGCATTCAAGAAAAATGTCCAGATGTAAAGGTACTAGCTGACTTTGAATGCGGAAGTTCAGGAGATAACTTTGTAAAATATGCACATGAATTTAAAAATATTGAAATTATAGGTAGACCTACTAAAGGTATGAACGATTATAGTAATGTTATGTTTGTCGATATTAACGGTAAATATAAATTAAGTGTCCCACACTCTAAAGACGGAAATGTAGATTTAGGTAAAAGTATGGGAAAAACAGGTATACCAGTAGACCACTATATTCCATGGACACCAAAAGAACTAGAAAAAGATATCATCTTAGAAACAGCAATAAATAGATTTACTTCACTTTAAAGTTAAATGAAAAATGTTGCGCTAACGATCTTGTTTTCCACTCTTGAGCGTTAGAACGATATTTTTTCGCTTTTTGTGCTGGTTTACGTGCGCTAACGATCTTGTTTCGATTTCTTGAGCGTTAGAATTTCTAACGATCTTGTTTTCCACTCTTGAGCGTTAGAACGATATTTTTCTGTTTTTGTGCTAGTTCTCATGCGCTAACGATCTTGTTTCTCTTTCTTGAACGTTAGAATTTCTAACGATCTTGTTTTCCACTCTTGAGCGTTAGCCGGCCCAAAATCAGATACAAAACCTACACAAAATATGAAAAGCGACGCCTTTTTCGGGCGTCGCTTTATTTTTATTATGATAACTTCTCTTTTACGTAATCATAATTCCCTTCATATTTTGTGAGTTGTTTATCTTGTAGTAAATACGTTATATCAAATAGTTTATTTAAGAAATATCGATCATGTGATACGGCTATTACGGTACCTTCGTATTCTAACAGTGCTTCTTCTATTGTTTCTTTTGAATCTATATCTAAATGGTTTGTTGGTTCATCAAGTATGAGCACGTTAAAGTCTTGGTTAACGATTTGTGCCCATCTTAATCTCATTTTTTCTCCACCACTTAAACTTTCCACTTTGTTAAATACATCTTCACCATAGAACATAAATTGTGCAAGTATGTGTCTTGCTTGTCCCTCTGTTACATGCACGACATCCCTAAAAGTTTCTATGACTGTTTGATTTTCTATATTTTCAAACGTATGTTGAGATAAGTAACCTATTCTTAAGTTTGAAGCGCAATGAACTTCTCCATCGTCTGGTTCTACTTGATGCATCATCATTTTTAATAATGTGCTTTTCCCTGTACCGTTGTTACCGATAATAGATACGTGTTCTTTTCTTCTGATGAGTAAATCTATATCTTCGAATAATATATCTTCATACATTTTAGAAACGTTTTTGAATTCAATTACATCATTTGAGACACGCTGTCCTTCTGTTAAGTTTACATTCATTTTTTTATTTTCTAGTACTGGTTTATCTAATCTTTTAATTCTATTTAATGCTTTTTCCATACTTTTCGCACGTTTATACATTGCAGCATTTGGTGGCTTTGCTTGACTCGCCCATAATCTTAATTGTTTAATGGAATCTTCCATTTTTTTAATTTTCTTCTGTTGTGTCTGATATGCTTCAAATTCACGTATAATGCGTGCTTCTTTTTCTTTCACAAAATAACTATAGTTACCGTGATAAATGTGCAGATGCCCTTGATCGATTTCTAATATTTGATTGACTGTTTCATCTAAGAAGTATCGATCATGCGATACGATCATAACTGCACCATTATATTGTTTAATAAAATCTGCTAGCCAATCAATTGATGAAATGTCTAGATGGTTCGTTGGCTCATCTAATAATAGTAGTTTAGGTTGTTGCAATAATATTTGTGCGAGTCCTACTTTAGTACGTTCTCCTCCAGAGAGGTTCCCCCAAGTTTGATTTAATAATTGATCAATTTTCAAACCATGACTAACTCTTCTTATAAGTGCATCTCTTTCATACCCACCTATTTCTTCAAATGTTTCTTGTAATGCACCATATTGTTTTAATAAACGTTCTAAATCATCTGCATTATTTGCCATTTCATCTTCTAAAAATTTCATTTTTTGAGAGACGTGATTGATTTCTTTAAATACTTCTGATAAACATTCATAAATTTCTTTATCTGCTTCATACTGTGGTAACTGGTTTAAATAACCAATTGAAATGTTCTTTTGCCAGCTTATTTGCCCCTCTGTCGGCACTTCGATACCAGCCATCAATTTCAATAATGTACTCTTACCCTCACCATTTCTTCCAACTAGTCCTACGCAATCTCCCTCATTCAAGTCATATTTAATATCTTCAAAGATGAGATCACCTGTGTAAGACTTCGATAGTTTAGACATATTAATAATATTCATTTTGCTTCCTCCAAAATCGGTCTATAAGGAAGCTGGTGTTAGACATTCCTTATAGCTATATTTTTCTTCAAAAAAGACATACTCCGCCAATTTTGGAAGAACATCCGCAAATTTGTTGCGTACGATTACGAAAAATCTGCAACTATGAGCTAAAAGAAACATCTAAAACACCTCCGTTCATTTAAGTTAGTTTCATTATATAGTTGTAAAAATAATAATTCAATGTCTTTATGCTATTTTAAATTCTCACCAATATTAACGGTTGTGACGTAATTATCATCTATTGTAAATATGATAAGATTGCCACCTACTAGGAATCTATATTCATCTCCGTTACTAGTTTCTTCTATAGTATAATCATTTCCGTAAGCTTTAAGAATTTGTGCTTTTGAAATGTGATGCTTTTTCACTGGGAATTTAGCACTTGCTGCATATTCTTCTTCATATTTTCCACCAAAATAGAATGTTTGATCATATGAAGTTCTATGCGTATAAATATTTCCTTCATAAGATTGTGGTTGAACAATTCTATAATTATTCATTGTAACGTTCTTATACACTAAAGCATTGATGAAAGCTGAATCTAAAATAAAACTACCGTCATGACCGGTGTAACCTTTATAAGTGTAGTAAGGTGTTGTGGCTGCTTCAACTTCATGACTGTCTTGACCAGGAAAATCTACAATGCCAAAAATTGTTCCGAAAGAAATTCCTGTTGCAATTGTTAATTTAGTTATTTTATTCATTATCATCACTCCCTTTTAGTATAATTGTACACCTTAATGTTACAACAATATTACAATGATATCAAAAATATTACACAAGAGGATTGTAGGTATATCACTAGTAATATTACTGATAATTCAGTCTATTATCGTCATAATTACGCTGAAACTTACGCGCACTAACTATAGAAGCATTATAAGAAACATTAAATTCTTGCTATGAACTTTTCATAATCAAAATATGATTGATTCATTTTACACATCTAAAATTTTACATTTTTATTCTATGATCTTATTTCTTAGTAATGAAATCGACTTTAAAATTTTATATATCTACTTTCAAAACCGTCATGAAAGGATTCTATTTCATTATATAAAATCCGACTATTTTATCATCCAATTGTATACAATCGGTAAACTTAGGTGTAATATTACAAAATATAACGAACGTAATTCATTATTACATTATTTCTTCTACATTGTAATCTTTTGTTATTTGACTGTAATTTACAAAGCCTCTATATATGTTATTGTTGTCTTGTCCCAAATTTAAGGGAAGAATTTTTAACTAACAAAGAAATTATCATCTTAAAAAAGATACTATAAATAAAAAAATTATTCGGAGGGTTTTAAAATTATGAAAAAAGCATTTTTAACTTCATCATTAGCAGTAGCAATCGGAGCAACAGGTGTTGCATCTACACAAGTAGCAGACGCAGCTGAACAGGACATAAATAAAGAGCAATTAGCTCAATTAGCTCAATCTAATTCACCAGAACTTAATGAACATGCGATTCAAGAAGGCGCATATAACATTAACTTCACATTAGATGGTTTCGAGTATAACTTCCAATCAGATGGTCATAACTTTACTTGGGAATACCATGCAACTAATGCAGCTGACTCTGAAAGCACTCAAGCTCCTGTAGCTGAGCAACAACAACCAGTAGCTGAACAAAACGTAGCTGAACAAACTCCAGCTCCAGCAGCAAACAACACAGCTAATGAACAAGCAACTCAAGAAGCACCTCAACAAGTAGAAGCACCAAAACAAGAAACACAACAAACTCAACAAACTACTACACAAACAACTCAAACATCTACAACTTCATCTTCAGCTTCTGAAGGTTCAAGTGTAAATGTTAATGATCACTTAAAACTTATTGCTCAACGTGAATCTGGCGGAGACTTAAAAGCTGTTAACCCAACTTCAGGTGCAGCAGGTAAATACCAATTCTTACAAAGCACTTGGGATTCAGTAGCACCATCTGAATGGGTAGGTAAATCTCCAACAGAAGCTCCAGAATCAGTACAAGATGCAGCAGCTGTTAAATTATACAACACTGCAGGCCCTTCACAATGGGTAACTGCATAATATATAAGCAGTATTAAAATTTTATTCAACACATTAATCCAACGCCCCCGGCAATAGCCAGGGGCGTTTTTTTGTATATATTTTTATTTATTAAACATATTATTTACGATTTGTGCAACTTCTGGAAACTCAGTATAACCATCTGAATCACAGAAATGCCCTTCATGTTCAACAATAACCTCTTCAGATTGAAGCTTTTCTGCTAATCGTTCACTTAAATTTCTCGGGACTAAACGGTCATTAGATGCTATGACACTCACAATGTTTGGTACTTGTTTAATAATCTTCTCAAAATCTACTTGTGTCTGATCCATGTAAGTATCAATTTTATTCAAGTTAGGAATCTTTTCATAAAAGCCTGCCACAAGAACAAGTCCTTTAACATTCCATTCTCCTTCAAATCTAGATAGATAATCTAATACCGTCACAACACCTAAACTATGTGCAACGATTACATTATTACCACTCGTAATATCTATTTCATCTAATAAAGTCTTATTCCAATCTTCTAACACTGGATTTGATGAATTAGGAAAGTCCAATATTTTACTATCTATATCGTTAACTTGTTCTGTTAACCATTTAAACCAATGCTTTTTACTGTTTGCAGTATAGCCATGTGCTATATATAAATGTTTATCCATATTCATCACCTATTCTATTTATTGTAAGAGCGCGTTAATGATACCTATTATAATACCTCCGAATGGAATTACGACCCACCAATATCTTGATAAGAACTCCCAACCATTCATCGGGCGATTATAATAATTTTGATTAGGTTCATTTCGATAAGTCTCAATAATCGTGTTTTTTAAATTTTTATCCCCTTTGATTAGCTCATCTAAAGATACATCAAAGATATCGCTCATTTGTACCAATATATCTATACCTGGATATACTTTACCGAGTTCCCATTTAGATACACTTTGTCTTGTGACATGTAATTTGTTAGCAAGTTCTTCTTGAGACCATCCATTAATTTCTCTCTCTTCTTTAATTCTAGCTCCAATATTCATATCAACCAACTCCTTATGTTTACTATATAACGACTACTTTAAAATATCCCGATACTATACTTTGCACCCTGTGCAACTTGAAGTTGCAAACGCATGATACTAACCTTTAACACCATTATATACTTTTTTTACAACACGTCATTTATTTTAAGAGGTTACTCTGCCTTCTGTCTTATTTTAAAAAAACTGCTATTAATCGTTCATTCCGTAATTATAATTGTACTTTGTTATACTATATATATCATATCGATAAAGGAGCGAACAACATGACAATCCCGATTATTATTGACACGGACCCTGGAATTGATGATTTTATAGCGATTTCTGCAGCACTACATAGTAAAGAATTAGATGTAAAATTAATCACAACTATTGGTGGTAATGTAGGCATTGAACGCACAACTCAAAATGCATTAGATATTGTAAGTTACTTTCATTCAAATACGCCAGTTGCTAAAGGTGTAGACAAACCACTCATCAATACACTTGAAACTGCAGAACATGTACATGGTCAAAATGGTATAGGAAATGCTCAAATCAAGACCAATTTACATAATGATATTTTAGAAGAACATGCTGTTATCGCAATGAGAGATACTATCTTGAATTCTGAAGAACCTATTACACTCGTACCAATTGGGCCACTAACAAATATAGGGCTGTTATTCTCACTATTTCCTGAAACTAAAAAGAACATTAAACAAATCGTGTTAATGGGCGGCGCAGCAGTTGGAGGAAACGCTACGCCCGTTGCAGAATTTAATATTTTTGTAGACCCACATGCAGCAAAAATTGTCTTCGATCAAGATGTCCCAATCGTAATGTGTGGACTTGATGTAACGAGAGAAACTATGATTAATAAAGATGATTTAAATATCATTCAAACACAAGGAGACTTTGGAAACATCATTATAGATATGTTGTCTTCATACAACGATGTCAATGCCGGCGAAGAACATGAACATATCATTCATGACTTATGTACAATTTTCTACTTATTATATCCAGAAATGTTTACAACAGAGCGTGCCGATGTATCTGTCATAACAGAAGGACAAGCAGCAGGATGTACATACACAGAATTTAATGAGGAAGGTAAAGTAGAAGTATGTATGCATGCACAAAATGAACAATTCCGAGAAAAATTTGTAGACTTTATTAAAGCAATACATCAAGATCAATAACCATACTTGTTTATATAAAAAGTGAGACTGGAATATTGCATTCCAGTCTCTTTCATATGGGAAATTTGAGGGAGACGAGCTCTATGTTGCTTGTTTGGAGAGTCTTGCAACATACGGTGGCTCTATGTTGCTTGTTTAGGCAGTCTTGCAACATACGGGTGTTCTATGTTGCTTGTTTGGGCAGTCTTGCAACATACGGGTGTTCTATGTTGCTTGTTTGGGCAGTCTTGCAACATACGAGCGTTCTATGTTGCTTGTTTAAGTAGTCTTGCAACATACAGGCGTTCTATGTTGCTTGTTTAGGTAGTCTTGCAACATACGGAGGTTCTATGTTGCTTGTTTAGGTAGTCTTGATAAATACAACGCTCCTATTTATCTTGTTTGCTCAGTCTTGATAAATACGACGCTCCTATTTATCTTGTTTGCTCAGTCTTGATAAATACGACGCTCCTATTTATCTTGTTTGGGCAATCTTGATAAATACGAAGCTTCTATTTATCTTGTTTGCTCAGTCTTGATAAATACAAGGCCCTAAGAATTGCTAGTCACGCCCCACTTGCAATATTCAGCCTCCCAACATTGCTTGTCACGCCCCACTTGCAATATTCAGCCTCCCAACATTGCTAGTCACGACCCACTAGCAATATTCAGTCCTCCAACATTGCTTGTCACGCCTCACTTGCAATATTCACACCTCCAATATTGCTAGTCGCGCCTCACTTGCAATATTCACCTCATTTAAAATATTCACCCCACCCCCATATTTCTAAAAATACGAAAAAGCGTCTAGAACATTTCTGTCCTAGACGCTTTATATTAAAGGCTTAATATTCACCTTTATCTTCTTTATGATAACCTCTTAAGAAGTATATGATTGCCATTACGGATAAGAATACAATACCGATAATAACAGAAACTCTTGTTTCTGAATTGAACAACATACCGATTAATACTAAGATAAAGAATCCTAATGTTAAATAGTTAGAGTATGGTGCAAACGGCATCTTGAATGGATGATCTTTAATTTCATCTGAATGATTTTTTCTAAATTGAATATGACTAAATAAAATCATAAACCAAGGAACCATACCTGGTAGTATTGATGCACTGTATACATACACAAAGATATTTTCAGAACCATCAATCACTAATGGTAATACAATATTTAAAATAACACCTACAAAAATACCAATTGAAATTGCTAATACTGCAAAGAATGGTACCCCTGTTTTCATAACTTTTGTGAAAATACGAGGCATTTGTCCTTTTTGAGCTAATGTATAAACCATACGGCTTGAACTGAATATACCTGAGTTACAACCTGACATTGCTGCTGTTATAACAACAAAGTTAATTAATCCTGCCGCAATTGTAATACCTACTTTTGCGAATGTTGCAACAAATGGACTACCTACATTACCTAATTGATCCCATGGATAAACTGTTACAATAACGAATATTGCACCTATGTAAAAGATTAAAATACGCCAAATTACACCATTAACGGCTTTTTTAATATTTTTCTGTGGATCTTTCGTTTCACCAGCTGTAATCCCTATTAATTCTACCCCTTGATAAGAACCTACAACCATAGATAATGCAAAGAAGAAACCTACGATACCTTTAGGGAAGAATCCACCATGTTCTGTTAAGTTTCCTAATCCTATAGCATTCCCGCCATTTCCAAGTCCAAAGAAGATTAGACCGAAACCAGCTATAATCATTAAAATAATTGTTACTACTTTAATCATTGCAAACCAGAATTCAAATTCACCGAAAGCTTTAACTGACGTTAAATTTGCTGCAGCTAAAGTTACTACTACTATTACCCCTGGTATCCATGTTGGTAAATCTGGCCACCAGTATTGCATATATTGACCAACAGCGATTACTTCACTCATACCTACTACTATCCATTGGAATATGTTACTCCAAGCTGTTACATAACCAGCTACTGGATGTAAATAATCACTTGCATAGTTGGCAAATGATCCTGTAGTTGGATACAAATAAACTAATTCTCCCATTGCTCTCATTACTAAATACAAGAAAAGGCCTGCTACTAAATAAGCGAATATTGCAGATGGTCCCGACCATTTAATAGTGCTTGAAGCACCCATAAACAAACCAACACCTATTGTTCCACCAAGTGCAATCATCTGTACTTGACGTGAACTCAGACCCCTTTTTAAATGATTGTCTTCCATTCTTTCCTGTCACTCCTCATTACAAACTTTTCAGTTAAGATTTATCTATTTAATTTTATTCAAACTTCATGGGACAATTATACTATAAATAATCAGAAAATAAAGCACTACTAGAAAGCGTTTTCCTTTTTTTATAAAATTATATGTATTTTGTTCATAATATTGTAATTTATTTATAATTAATAAATAGAAATAAAGAAAACGAGACATTAATTTAATGTCTCGCTCCCAAAGTTTGTTCTATTGTAATATTTCTACCAGCACGTGATCCTATAATCATAATGATAATTGACGTAACAAGTAGTATGCCAAATGACGTATTCCAACTATTTGTAGCATCGTGCAGTATACCGAATAGTAATGGACCAATCGCAGCAAATAAATACCCTACTGACTGTGACATACCTGATAATTTAGCTGCCGTTAAACCATTTTCTGTTCTTAATCCAAAGAATGTATTAACAAGTCCAAATGCTAAACCACTGGCAATACCAATCAATATAATACTAAAAAATGCCCAGTTAGGTTGTAACATTAACGTTAGTATACCTAATACGAAAAGTAATCCTGTCACAAAAGTAATCAGAACTTGGTTCTTCATTTTTTCAGCAAATATAGGTGTGACAAAAGTTAGTGGAATAATGGCTAATTGAAGAATCGATAAATAAATCCCCGCTTCATTAATCGGCGTACCATGACTTAATAAAAATTCAGGTAACCAATTTATCAATGAATAAAATATCATTGACTGACCACCCATTAATAGCGTAATTTGCCATGACAATGGTGATTTCCAAACATTTATATTTGTCGTAGTTTGAGAACTATTAACTGTTTCATGTTTGTTTAATTGGAACGACCATATAATAATACCTATAAACGTTACAATACCAATTAAACTGATTGCTATGTTGTAATTAAAATGTTTAACAAGTGGTGCTGTCACATATGATGAAGCACTTCCGAATATATTCATCACAACTGTGTAATAACCTGTCATGATACCTATACGTAACGGGAAGTTCATTTTAATGATACCTGGTGTTAACACATTTCCAAACGCAATCCCTACACCTATTAATACCGTACCGACATATAACCAAGAGACGCCCGTAATCGCCCTTAAAGCAATACCTATACAAATTAATATGAGTGCACCAAAAACTGTACGTTCTAATCCAAATTTATGACTAATTTTAGCAGCGAATAGTGAAATTACTGCAAATGAAAGCAATGGAATAATGGTGATTAAACTGACAGATGTATTGGATAAATTTAAAGTTTCTTTAATTGAAGGTAATGCAATCCCTACTGAAGTAATAGGTGCTCTTAAACTTGCTCCAATTAGTAAGATACCAATAAATAATATTAAAGTTTGTTTTTTACTTCTATTTATATGATCCATCTTTTTATTATCTCCCTAAAGTGAATTTCTGTTATACTGTTCTTAACGTTCGTTATAAAGAACACACTATATTGTACAACGCGTTCGTTATAAAGTAAATAGGAGTGTTTATATTTATGAAAGATATCCATACAATTGTTGCGCATAATTTGTCACAGTACCGAACATCGCAACAATTAAGCCTAAGCACAGTATCTAAATTGACAGGTGTTAGCAAAACAATGCTCAATCAAATTGAGAATGGACAATCTAATCCTACCATTACAACTTTATGGAAAATAGCAAATGGCTTACATTTACCTATATCCGATTTAATTTCTAACAAAGAAGATAACATTAATTGTGTGTCTAAATCAGACATTACACCTATATATAACGATAATCAATCCGTCACGATATACCCATATTTCCCATTTAATATTGATAAAAATTTTGAAATGTTTAATATGATTTTACAAAGTGGAGCTGAAATGATATCAGAAGGCCATCACAATGGATCTGAAGAGTACATTATCGTTCATAGCGGTACACTTGAAGTCGATATCAATGGCGTTAAACACATAGTTCGTAAAGATGATGCTATACGTTTTGAATCTGACGTAACACATACTTATCGTAATATAGGTGAAGATAATGTTCATTTAACAGCAACTATACAATATCAACACAATAAATAAAGGATTGGGATAAATTTTTATCCCAATCCTTTTACTTATCATTTAATATGTCATCCATTGTTCTCTGTACACTACCTGCATACATTGAACCAAACTTCACTAAGTGCACCATCAATAAGTAAAGTTCATAAAATTTAATTCTTTCATTTGCACCTTTACTTAATGGTAATGCTTCATCATAAGCTTTATAAAATGCTTCCGTGAAACCACCAAAGACTCTTGTTGCTCCTAAATCAAATTCACGATCTCCATATAATGGAGAAGGGTCGAATAATGCTGGTTCCCCGTTTGATAAGAACATATAATTACCTGCCCACAAGTCTCCATGTAGTAATGACGGTTTACTTTTATGTTCTGTTAAGGCTTCAATAATGACTGTACGTACTTGTTCAAATTGTTGAAGTTCGTCCTTAGACCAAAGTCCTCTTCTTACAATTTCGTCTCTTAATTGGTCTAAACGTTGCTCGACAAATATATTAATCCATGTATCTTTCCAACCATTTTCGAACGTAATATCACTACCATGATAAGGTAAATGAAATCCAAATTTACCATCTTGTTGATAATGACTATGCAATTTCGCTACCAGTTTGCCGAGTTCACTTTGACTACCTCGACGACCTTCTTCAAGATAACTTAGTATTAAATACGCATCTCCATTAATTTGACCGTAACCTTTAACAACAGGCGCTGTAACACCCGCTTCTTCAAATGCTTCTAAACCAGCAATTTCCGCAGCGTAAAAATCTTCGCTTCTATTATGTTGGACAAGTAGAAAATCCGTTCCACTCTGTCTTTCAATTCTATATGCTTCATTCACATCTCCACCACTTACTGGTATGAGCTCTTTAATATCATCTATAGGTAATTGCGATTGCCAATCTTTATTCATGACGATCCCTCCTATGTGTTATTGTATTAAAAATTATTCAAAGTTCAAAACAACAGCTATTTATTATTGTGTAACCTACTCAAAGGTTAATGACTCAAACTTATAAATCATCTGCAAAATCAACTCGCCATCTTTCGTAAGATGATAATAGATATTTGGGGGCATAATCTCTTCAGTTCTAACATTGATAAGGTTATTTTGCTTCAACACTTCTAGAGATGCTTTAATAATTTGATCATCCACTTTCTCAAACGCTGAAAGTATTGCTTTTTCTTCTCTTTCACAATCACTCATATAATTTAATAGTTGAATACCGTAATTTTGAATAAGGTGATTCATATTTTGTTCAATTTTTACTTCATTAATTGAAGTCACTTAAATAACCCCATTTCATATTAAGTAAATTGATACATCCATATGTTAGCTTTTTAAATTATTTTTATACGATTTCACAATTTGCTGTTTCGCATCTTTATCTGCTTCGAAATACCAAATACCATCACTCTCTACTTGATTCACACCATCGATAGATATCTTCTCAAAATACTCTGTAGCACTTTTATAGTCAGTGATTAGTTTTCTTGTGTCATTTAAATTAAAGCTTGTTGTAATGTTATCTTGAGCAACATTCATCAACTCATTGAAATTATTGACATTCAAATTATTTTTAAGTTTTTTACTTGTTGCTTCTATTACAATACGTTGTCTTTCTTGTCTTCCTTCATCATCTCCAGCACCCGCTTCTTTACGACTGCGTACAAAGTCTAATGCTTCTTGACCATTTAATTTCACTTTCTCTCCAGCTTTAAATTTTGTACCGTTAAAAGTAAATGATTTATTACTTTTAACATTTACACCGTCTAAGGCATCGATTGTCTTTTTAAAGCCATCCATATCTACTGTTATATACCCATCTATCGGTATATTGAATTCATTTTTTAATGTTTGTACTGCTGTTTTTGATCCACCGTATGCATATGCATGTGCAACTTTATCGTGATTACTATAACCAGGAATATTTACTGCCATATCACGTGGCACACTAACGAGTTTCGTTGTTTTAGTTTTAGGATTAATTGAAGCTAACATAATGGAATCCGTTCGTTCACCTATATTTTCTGATTCTCTTTCTTTGTTAGAATCCACACCAAAAATCGCGATAGAAATTGGCTTATTGTTTTTAATTTTTTCTTTCACATGTTTTGTATCTTGTTTATTGATGGGTTGATAAACTTTGTTATTTATATTAATCGCCTTTACTGTTACAAATATACCAGCAATTAAGACAATAGCTGCAATAATAATTGTTACTTTACCTTTTCTTGTTAGCTTCATAGTCACACTCCTATTTTTTATTTATAATTACTATGATAGCACTTTTAAGTAATTTACTAAATGATATTTAGGTAGTCCTAAAGTCCTATTGTCTAAAATTATTTTTATATTTACAATAGAAAAAAAGTCTAAATATTCATGTTCAAAGGAGCTTTACGCACAATGAAGAAAGATTCCAAGCTCATTATTTGTTATGCTATTTTATTAATATTAATCGTGTCATTGATTTTTACAAATTATATCAATCCTATTGATCAGTATGTCTATCAATTTATACAAACCGAAACATTAGCATTTAGATTACATAATTATCTATCCATTATTTCATTTTTATTTTCACCTTTACATAGTGGTATATTAATATGCGTATTATTAATTGGATTATACTTTTATAATAGAAGAAATTTGCTACAGTATTTAATATTCTCTTTCTCATCACTATTTATCGGAACAGCGTTAAAGTATATTATTCAACGACCAAGACCTTCTGATTTAATTGATGGATACAGCTTTCCAAGCATGCATACACTAACATTATTTGTAGCTATTTTTCTCATACTTGCGTTATACAATCATGTAACAGTTAAATGGATTACTGCGATATTAATTTTATCTATGATGTGTTCAAGAATTTATTTAAGTGCACACTTCTTTTCTGATACTGTCGCAAGTTTAATTATTGTTCATTTAGTTTATTTAAGCGTTGCTAAATTTATGCATCAGTACTCGCGCTCGTAAATTTCACCTCCTTTATTTTATGCTATGATAAAAATAAAGGAGGATTTTTTATGAGATATAATACTTTTAATCAACCAATTGGTGATGAAGTCGAATCATTTAAAGAACCGAATATGCCTAATGTTGAATTACTTGAAGGTAAGTACAGTAAACTTGAACATTTAAACGAAAGTCATATCGATCAGTTATTCCCTTTATTATGTTCATCAGAAAATGATGCAAACTGGACTTATTTACCACATGAACCGATTCATGATAAAGCTTCATTTACTCAATTAATCGAAGAAAGAATCATTTCTAAAGATCCTTATTTCTTTGCGATTGTCGACAAAGAAACACATCAAGCATTAGGTATTATGTCACTTTTAAGAATTAATCCTAAAGCTTCAACGATAGAAGTTGGCCACATTCATTATTCATCACTACTTAAAAGAACGCGCATTGCTACTGAAGTACAATATTTACTTGCTCGATACGTTTTTGAAACTTTAAAATATAGACGTTATGAATGGAAATGCGATAGTTTAAACGCACCTTCAAAACACGCTGCCGAAAGACTTGGTTTCAAATATGAAGGTACTTTTCGACAAGCACTCGTATATAAAGGAAGAAGCCGCGATACTGATTGGTTCTCTATCATTGATAAAGAATGGCCATCTATCAAAAATCATTATGAAGAATGGCTAGATGAAAGTAATTTTAATCATGATGGTACACAAATCAATAAACTCTCAATGAACTAAATGTTTATATTTATAACGATGGGTATAATAAGTAAAAAGGATTGAGGAGATGAAGAAATGAATAATCAAAGAATTGTTCCGCATTTATGGTTCGATAACGAAGCGCAAGAAGCCGTCGATTATTATATGCAAACTTTTCCAGAATCAGAAATCATTTCAGATGTAACGTTTACAGATACACCATCCGGAGATGCAAAGCAGCTCACTTTTAATGTTTTTGGTTATAAATTTATGGCAATCAATGCTGGTCCTTATTTCACAAAAAATCCTTCCATATCATTTACAGTACTTTTCAATCAATCTGAAGCAGCGTTACTCGACAAAGTTTGGACTGCACTCGCACATAACGGGAAAATTATGATGGAACTTGGTGCTTATGACTTTAGTGAAAAATATGGCTGGTTAGAAGATCAGTTTGGTGTTTCATGGCAACTCCTCATCACAGACCAACCATTCGATGATCGTATTAGACCATCATTTATGTTCATTAATGATAATGTTGGTAGAGCTGAAGAAGCGATTAACTACTACACAAGCGTATTTAAAAACAGTGGTGATATTAGTAAATTTTATTACCCAGAAGGCATGGAGCAAGACAAGCCAGATTCACTCGCACATGCAGAATTTAAATTAGAAGACCAATATTTTGTCGCTCTTGATAGTGCACATAAACATGAATTCAACTTAAATGAAGGTATTTCATTAATGCTATTTTTAGAAGACCAACAAGAAATTGATTATTATTGGGATAAATTATCTGCTGTACCAGAAGCCGAACAATGCGGATGGGTCAAAGATCAATTCGGTGTCTCTTGGCAAATTGTCCCTAAAATCATGGACCAAATGGCAGAAGAAGGTACACCAGAACAAATCAGTAACGTTACAAAAGCATTCCTTAAGATGAAAAAATTCGATGTAGAAACTTTAATAAAAGCCTACGAAGGCAAATTATAGTATTAAAAAAGACAGAAGCGTTGTGTATGCTTCTGTCTTTTTAATTTATTTAACCGGTACTGGCCATGTTTCTAAATGTTCAGCCATATCCCAGAACATATATTCATAGTAACTCGTTTTAACAATAATGTCTTCTAAGCGTTGTAATTCCGCTTCTGTCTTACCTTCTGCAACTTGATCCATCAACTGAATACAATCTTCTTTGTACTGACTAAATTCATCTGAAGCATACATATTAATCCATTCTCCGTATAAAGGATGGTCCGATGCTCCTTTAATTTTAGCTAATTTTAACCCTATATAATTATAACTCCAAGTACATGTCAAAATAGCCGCAATAACATTCTCTATACCACCTTGTTGTGCCATATTCAACATATAACTCGTATAGCCAACAGTCGTTTGTGCTGGTTCTGTTTCTTCTAATTCCGCTTCTGATATACCAAATTGCTTAGCATAACCTCTATGTAATGACATTTCAGTATTTAATGTACCATTCGCTAAATCAGCATAAGTCGCCATCATTTTTAAATCAGTTGATTTAGCTGCACCAATTGAGAATAGTCTCGCATATTCTATTAAATATATATAATCTTGCTTCAACCAATGTTTAAATTTTTCTTGATCTAACGTGCCATCGCCTAATCCTATAATAAAAGGATGTTCCATATAAGATTGCCAAATCGGTTCAACTCTATTGAATACTCTATCTGTAAATTTCATTTATAAATCCTCCTTATAATTAAAAAAACGCTATTTTCATTAAGAAAATAGCGTCATGAGTACCTTAAAATCAATACGCCACTTTCCTACGCCAGTATAAGCTGGATCAGGTTCAAGGAATTTTAAAGGTATCACTTTAATCTCAGCCTTTATCAAGGCACTTCCAGTGGTTTAAAATTATTTAATTTCTATACTCTTTCAACATATCTGTTTTATCCTAGGATTGCAAATAAAATTACATACAACTTTTATTACATGATTCTAAATAAGCTTTAGCCTGTTTATTCACTTCTTTAAAATCTATACCTTGCTTCATAGCTGCAAACACACAACCACAATAGCATTGTCTAAAAATTTCATACTCATTGCACATTTTAATCGATCTTTCATACCCCTTGTTCTTCTTAAAATCACTCGGTAAATAATAAACATGATATAAATCTTGAACATCCATACCAAGTTCGTTAATCAATTGTGCATTTTTCTTAGGTGATAACGTTAACGCACTTGCGAAATAATCATATCCAAGATCGGCAGCCGCTTCTGCCACGAGTTCTATACGCATTTCGAAACAAGCCGTACATCTTAGCCCACCTTCATTTTCATCAGCTAAATCTTTACTTTTAACCATTTTCATAAATTTATGTGGTTCATAGGCTGCTTCAATATATTTAACATTTGAATTTGTACGCTCATTAAACTGTTCAACAAACGTTTCTTGAACTTTCGCCCTACGTTCATATTCACTTTTCGGATGAATATTTGGATTCGCAAAATAAATCGCAACATCTGCATATTGTGTTAATAACTCTAACGTATAAGTACTACAAGGCGCACAACAACTATGAATTAAAATAGAAGGTCTTGTTTCAGAACGTTCCCATTCAGAAATCATTTTACGCATAACCTTATCATAGTTAATCTTTTGATTTTTCATCTTAGCAATAATACCATCAGCTGAAATCACCATATCCCTAACCATTCCTTTATACAAAAATTGTCATTTTTACAATATTTTATAACATATAAAAGGTCATAGCAATATAATGATTACAGAAAGTATGGTGATATTAATAAATGACTTTTGCAATATTATCTTCACTTTGAGATTGGCCAGTTTTTAATAAAAATTGTGGCTAGGATAAACTATGTTACCCCGGCCACAATCAAATTTAAGCACTTATTATTCTTTTTTACGATTTTTTCTTCTATTAAATAGCATAATAGATCCTAATCCTGCGAATAATGTTGCGAATAAAGTACCATTATTATTGTTATTTTCTCCAGTATCAGGTAACTTACCATCGTTATTTTCATCATCCGATATTTCTGTTTCTGTATCAGCGTTCGCTACAAAATTTGTAGTAGTGTCATGATTACTTGAACTAATATTTATCAGGTCTTGATTATATTCATTGCTATCGTTACCTAAACCAAAGTCCTTATTTAAGTCATTCACTTCTGCTGTTTTGTTATCAGCATCTATTACAGAATCACTATCAACCGTTTCTGAATTTGTGCTTTCATCAGTAGCATTATTTCCTTCTAGATCTTCCTCTACATCCGAATAATTATCTCCGTTTGCATCAGAATCAGTATTAGAACCATCTTCTGTTTCTTCTTCTGATTCTTCGACTGTATCATTATTTTCTACAGCAGGATCTGTTTCTCCTTCGTCTACATCCGAATCATTTTCTGAACCTTCTGGGTTGTCGTCCCCGTCAGAACCTTCTTCAGTATTTGGACCTTCTTCTGAGTCTTCATCTGAATCAGAGTCTTCTGTATTATCTTCGTGTTCAGATCCAGCATCGGAATTGTCTTCTGCATCTTCACCTGGTTCTTCTGTGTTGTTGTCACCATTGTCTTCTTCACTATTTGGTTCTTCTTCTGAGTCTTCATCCTCGCCTACATCTGAATCAGGGTCTTCTGTATTACCTTCGTCTTCGTCACCAACATCCGAATCTTCTTCTGTATCTTCTGAGTTGTCGTCTCCGTCAGAACCTTCTTCAGTATTTGGACCTTCTTCTGAGTCTTCATCCTCGCCTACATCTGAATCAGGGTCTTCTGTATTACCTTCGTCTTCGGATCCAGTGTCGGAATCTTCATCGTTATCCTCACCTGGTTCTTCTTCTGTGCTGTCATCATTAGTGTCTTCTTCGGATCCAGCATCAGAATTGTCCTCAGAATCCGTTTCTTCTTCGTCTACATCCGAATCTTCTTCTGTATCTTCTGAGTTGTCGTCTCCATCAGTATCTTCGTCAGTATTTGGATTTTCTTCTGAGTCTTCTTCCTCACCAACATCTGAATCAGAGTCTTCTGTATTATCTTCATCTTCGGATCCAGTGTCTGAATCTTCATTAGGGTCTTCTGGGTTGTCTTCTGGGTTGTCTTCATCATTGTCTTCGTCTGGTTCTTCTGGGTTGTCGCCTCCGTCAGAATCATCTTCAGTATTTGGTTCTTCTTCTGTGCTGTCATCATTAGTGTCTTCTTCGGATCCAGCATCAGAATTGTCTTCCGTATCTTCACCTGGTTCTTCTGTGTTGCTGTCACCATTGTCTTCTGTATTTGGTTCTTCTTCTGAGTCCTCTTCCTCACCTACATCTGAATCAGCATCTTCTGTATTATCTTCGTCTTCGTCACCAACATCCGAATTGTCATCCTCAGGATCCGTTTCTCCTTCGTCTACATCCGAATCAGTATCTTCGCTTTCATTCGAATCATCTTCTGTATCTTCTGAGTTGTCGTCTCCGTCAGGATTTTCTTCAGTATTCGGATCTTCTTCTGAGTCTTCATCTGAATCAGGGTCTTCTGTATTTTCTTCGTCTTCGGATTCAGTGTCGGAATTGTCTTCTGGATCTTCAACTGGTTCTTCTGTGTTGTTGTCATCATTGCCTTCTTCACTATTTGGTTCCTCTTCTGAGTCTTCATCCTCGTCTACATCTGAATCAGTATCATCGTTCTCATTCGAATCTTCATCTGGTTCTTCAGTACCGTTTTCTGCGTCAGAATCTTCTTCAGTATTCGGATCTTCTTCTGAGTCTTCTTCCTCACCTACATCTGAATCAGAGTTTTCTGTATTGTCTTCGTCTTCGGATTCAGTGTCGGAATTGTCGTCTGGATCTTCACCTGGTTCTTCTGTGTTGTCGCCTCCGTCAGAATCATCTTCAGTATTTGGATCTTCTTCTGAGTCTTCTTCCTCACCTACATCTGAACCAGAATCTTCTGTATTATCTTCGTCTTCGGATCCAGTGTCGGAATCTTCATCGTTATCCTCACCTGATTCTTCTTCTGTGCCGTCATCATTAGTGTCTTCTTCGGATCCCGCATCTGAATTGTCCTCAGAATCCGTTTCTTCTTCGTCTACATCCGAATCTTCTTCTGTATCTTCTGAGTTGTCGTCTCCGTCAGTATTTTCTTCAGTATTCGGATCTTCTTCTGAGTCTTCATCCTCGCTTACATCTGAATCAGGGTCTTCTGTATTACCTTCGTCTTCGGATCCAGTGTCGGGATCTTCATCGTTATCCTCGCCTGGTTCTTCTCCTGTGTTGTCATCTGAATCTTCGTCTTCGTCACCAACATCTGAATTGTCATCCTCAGGATCCGTTTCTTCTGAGTCATCATTTGGTTCTTCTTCTGGGTCTGGTTCATCACCAGTGCTGTCATCGTCATTCTCGTCTTCTGCTTCTGGGTCAACTTCAATAATTATAAAATCTTCATTACCATTTTTTGTTAATAAATCAAGATTTATTATTCCTGTTCCAACATCAGATTTAAAGTTATACTCGTGACTACCTGGTTGGTCAGAACCTGGTAAAATACCGTCATCTGTTAATTCATTTAAATCTAACGTTAAAATATACGCCGTATTAGTAACAATACCAAGAGAAACTAAACTTGATATCTTGCCGTATATCACACCAGTATTAGGATCAATATTTAAATCATTCCCCGTAATTGATTTATTATCCAACAACTTTAAATTCAAAACATCACGTGCTTCATAATCAATTCGTACTGCGTCTCTAAAATTAGGATTTGACATTAAATCTTTAAACTGAGAAGGCAACTGGAAAGTAGGGTAAGTACTTCCAATTCCCAGATTTACTAACGATCTACCTTCCATTTTTAATTGCAATTTACCATCGCTATGTGTAGCGTCAAGCTTCTTATTACTAAGAACTTCTACGTCAATTAAAGCATTGATGCTAATGTTCTCTTCTTTCGAATTTAAAGATTCTGGTTGTACGTTATCCGTTATATCTTCCGAATATGGTACATCTTCACTAATTTTTTCATCCACTTTAATATTTGTTTCTGAAGCGTTATTTGTTGTATCTACTTCATTATTTGATCCTTCTGTATTATCAAGTTCTGTTTTTTCTAGACTGTCTTCTACACTACCTTGTGTATCTTCAGATTCTTTAGCAACTTCTGATGAACTGTTTCCATCTGTATTTGTAGCATCTTCAACTTTCTCACTAGTATCTGAAGATTGATTAATGTCTACTACATTTGGTTCATCTGTTGAAGAAACTTCTTGTTCACTCTGTTGTTCTGTTTGTACTTCTGTTGCTTTTTCTGTATTTTGTTCTATTAAGTCACTATCTTTAACTGGATGCTCATGCTCTTGAGACGATTGGTCATCATATGTAGCTTCCTCTTGTTCATTTGTTATTTTTTCATTATTTTCAACAATAGAAGCACCTTCTAAAACATTAGTATCTTCTTTATGCTCTTGTTCTAGAGTTGATTCTTCACCTAAAGATTCATTTGAGTTATTTCCCGTATTATCAGTTGTTTCATTAACTTTTGTATCTTGACCAGTTGATTTTATTGGTGTTTGTACTTGTTCAGTATTTAAGTCATTATCTTTTATGACTTCATTTTTCTCTGAAGTTCCATCATCTTCTGATGAATTATTTGTAACCTTAATTGATGTTTCAAAATTATTTTCACTTGCTTCTACTGTATTTATTCCCGAATACAGCGTTAAACCTATTAAAACTGATCCTGCTCCAACTGTAAATTTGCGTATTGAGTATCTTCTCTTTTCTCTCATGTCTTACTCCTCCCAAATTAATTAAATACACTTTTATAATACTACATAATTTTAATTTTGCACTATTTTTCTTTTATTAAAATCTAATAATATACAATCGATTTATATTTATATAAGATTTTAGTAATGTTATAAAATTACATTTAAGGCAATGTTAGAATATATTTATCCATTTAATAGTATTTATTTGTTTCGTAATATACACCGTTTTATATAGCTATAAAGAATTGTTGTATTATACAAATTATTAGTGAGACATATTTTGTACGAGTGCATACTAGATTAATAAATGGAAAAGTAATAATCACACTATTTCGAAAACTTTATTTAAATAATAAAATTTACGCAAAAAAAAGAAACAGATTTACTGTTTCTTTACTCTCGTATTGTTCCTAAACCGATATTCATTTCAAATATAAATTCAATAAGACTATTCCTATACGGAATAAATAAACCTTCTTTAATCATGCCTAATAATTCATCTTTTGTAACCCATTTTACTTCTTGTACTTCTTCTGTTGGAAAGCTTAGTTTTTCTATATTTACTTCCTCGTGAATAACAAAGAAATCATCAAATGCATCATAGTAATTAATTGTGAAATGTGGTCTTTGATTAGACAAGTCTAATTGAATACCTAGTTCTTCATATGTTTCTCGTTCTGCTGCAACTCTATTTGTATCACCTTGAACAGCACTACCTCCTGCTGAGAAGTCCCACTTACCTGGCCATCCTTGTTTGTCATCTCTTCTTTTTTGTATTAGTAATTGTCCCTGCTTATTAATAATACAGACATGAATCACAAGATGATATCGATTAGCAGGTACTTCATTTCCTCTTGTCATCGTTTCATTTAATAACTGCCTATTTTCATCGTATAAATCCCAAGTCTCCATTCTCACCACTCCGTAATCATAGTAATTTTATTTTATCATATTGAAATTAACACCTTGTTATAGCTATTCATAAGTTATGTGTATTATTACAACTATCCATTTAGGTGTATGGTGTAAGGAAAGGGGATGATATTTTGAATAATATATTTCATGATGAGCATAATAAGTATATGTATAGTGGACGAAAGGTTGATTATAATTGGGTAACTTTGATAAGAAGCATCATCAAACAATCTAATATTGATAAGGATAATGCACTAGACATCGGTTGTGGTGGCGGCATTTATACAAATCAATTAAGTGAATTTGGATTCAAGCATGTCTTAGGTATAGACCAATCTGAAGTAATGATCGCATCAGCTAATGAACAAGCTTACAATAACCATATAGAATTTGAAGTTGGAGATATATTCAATAATCATTTAGCCAACCAGTCACAGAATTTTATCCTTTCAAGAGCGCTCATTCATCATATTCAAGATTTACAAAAAGCTTTTTTAGAAACAAAGCGTATTCTAAAAGATAACAGCATATTTGTCATTCAAGATCGAACTATTGAAGATTTAGCGATTCCCGCTTCTTCAAACAATCTACGCGGATATTTATATGAGCATTTTCCAAGACTTCGGGATTTTGATTCAAAGAGAAGACATTCAGAAGTAGATGTTACAAACGCATTGTATGATGTTGGATTTAATAGTGTTGAAACTTTAAAAATTAATGAAATTAGACAAACATATGCAACGATAGAATCCTTACAGCATGATTATTTATCAAGAAAAGGTCGTAGTATTCTATTTGAATTATCAGACCAAGAATTAAATTCATTTGTAGCACAATTCCCTAAATATGTAGGAGACGATTCTCCGATAATAGAAAAAGATCAGTGGACACTTTGGGTAGCATATCATTAAAAAAGCATGGGAGATTATCCCATGCTTTTACTTTATATTCACCTAAATATGTTTTCTTTTTTCTTACCTCTCGCTAACTCATCTATTAATTTGTCTAAGTATCTAATTTCTTGCATAAGTGGTTCTTCGATTTCTTCAACTCTTATGCCACATATGACGCCTTTGATTAGTTTTCGATTTGGATTCATATTTGGTGCTTCTTCAAAAAATGTTCTAAAATCAGTTTTGTTCTCTAATTGCTGTTCTAATGATTCTTGACTATAACCTGTTAACCAAATGATGATTTCATCTACGTCTGCTTTTGTTTTACCTTTTTTCTCAGCTTTTGTGACGTAATGTGGATAAACATTTGATACTGGCATGTCGTATATTTTTTCATTCTTCATTATGCATCCCTTATTTTTATCTTTACTTTATTATAAAGGGTAACAGCATTTATTGACTAATTTTATTCGTTATTCATCATCTTCGTCTAAGTCTTGTAGTAAATCATTTACTTTTACAATACTTTTTTGTGTTTCATTAATGATGTCCGCTTCTTGATTCAACATTTCTCCATTTAGATATGCAATAACCATAGGCAAATTCATTCCGGCATATAAATCAAACTGCTTTCCATTCATTAAAGTTTTAGAAATGACATTGGCTGGTGTACCGCCTAGTAAATCTGTATATACAGTTACTTCTTCATCATTGATTGCTGCTAGAAATTTCTTTTCAAAGTCTTCTTGTCCTTCATCTGGTAAAAGTGCAACAGTTTCAATATTATCTTGTGGTCCTAATATCATTTCGACACTTTCTTTTAAACCTTCACACATTGAACCATGACTTGCTAAAATTAATTTTCCCATTGTGAAAACTCCTATTAATTAAATTTTTGCTAATACACCTAATGCAGATAATATAACCGTTACAATGATAACGATAAAGATTGCACGTGTTGAATTCATATGTTTTTTACCTAATAACCAATAAATACCTAGTACAATTGCTAATGGTAATAATTTTGGTAAGATCATATCGACATTATTTTGAATATTAACCGTTAAATCACCAATTTTTGGTTCCCAAGCAAATTGAACTTTAACCATCGTGGCGACGAGTGCTCCGACCATAAATACCCCAAGCAATGTAGCGGCATTTGTTAATGATTCAAGCTTATGTTGCATCGTTGTTACTAAAGATATACCCTCTTTATATGCAAATTCTAATTGTTTCCATCTGAAGACCATAACGGCAATTTGTGCTGCTAACCATATAAAAGCACCAAACGGATTTCCGTTAATCGCCATATTGGCAGCTAACGCCCCAAAAATTGTTGGAATTAATGAACCGAATATAGAGTCACCTACTGCGGCGAATGGTCCCATTAAACCTACTTTCATACCACTTACAGATTCTTTAGATTTAATTTGTTCTTGTTCTTCCATCGCGATATCAATACCCGTTACAATTGTGTTGAAAAAGTTACTCGTATTGAAGAATTGAGCATGTGTATGCATCATTTCTTTTAATTCTGGTGTATCGTCACCATAAATTTTGCGTAATTGTGGAAGCATAATAAATAAATAGCCAGATCCTTGCATACGTTCATAGTTCCATCCGGCTTGGAACCCTAATAAACTTCTTCTATTAATTTGTCTAAAATCTTTTTTCGTTAATTTATACTGACCTTCTGTTGTGACATTTTGTTCTTTAGGATCAACATTTTGATTATAGTTCGTCATCTTCAATCTCCCCTTCATCATCATTTTGAGAATTAGAAGTATTCATTTCTCCAGGTTGTACTGGTTTTGCTAAAGAAGTACGTTTGTATTCCATTGCAGCAAATGAAAATCCGATTAACGCAATGGCTAACATAGGTAGAGGATTGAATACCGCATCAAATTTCTTATCAAGTCCTGATACAGCTGTACCTAAACCGCTCATACCATCAAATACTGTAGCTAATAACGCTGTTAATACAAATCCTAAAATGAAATACATATAATGTTTCTTAATAGGTAAGTATCTTAATAAGATTGCAAAACCGACTGCTGGTAGTACAGCACCTGCAGTTGTTAATCCGTCTCCAAGCCACTTTAAGTCAGCGTTCAAGTAATTCACAACTGTTTTAACGACAGAACCCCCAAATGCTAATGCTAAGAATACTGGAATCATTCTTGATAATGCCCATGGAATAATACCTGCAATATAATAACGTTCAATTCCTTTATAATCCATTTGTTCGATTTTAGCGTCTATACGATGTGCAAAGAATGTATTTGTAAATCGAGCTAGAATATCTGTTTGAATCATCAAACTCGCAACAGGTACGGCTAATGTAGCAATTGCTTGCGTCGGTTGCATACCTAATGCAACTGAGAAAGCTACCGCTAAAATTGTACCTGAGTTCGCATCAATTCTAGATGCACCTCCGAATGTACCAACTCCTAAAATTGTTAACTGCATACTACCACCGATAATTAAACCAGTTGTTACATCTCCCATTATTAACCCTGCAATTAAACCTGCGAATACGGGTTGGCTTATTGAAGAATAAAGATGAAGCTCATCCCATATTTGATAACCCGCATATAATGTTAAAAGCAGAACTTGCCACCATAATATTTCCATAATTAAAAACCCCTTTTTGTTTGAATATTATTTAATCAATGACATGAAATCTTCACTATTATCATTTGGAACCATTTGCGAAATAATTCGAATACCTTTGTCGTTAAGTTCTTTAAATGTTTCTATATCTTTATCCGTAACATTAATCGAACGTTTAATTGATCTTGTTTCATTTGTTTGAGACATATTACCAACATTTAACTCATCAATTTTTACACCATAGTTTACAAGTTCTAAAAATTGTTCAGGTCCTTTGGCAATCACCATTAATCTTTGAGAGTCATATTTACCGTTTAGTATGTTTTCCGCTGCCTTTTTAACAGGTAATACACTTAATTTAACACCAGCTGGCGTTGCTAATTTAAGCCCGCTTTTATCTACTGTACTTTCTGCGACAACATCATCAATAACCATAAGTCTTGTAATATCTAGTTTAGTCGTCCACAAATTTGCTACTTGCCCGTGAATCAGCCTACCATCAATTCTATTCGCTATAATTGTCATTTAAATCTCTCCCTTTTTTTGAATAAATTTAGGTTCTTTCACCAAATTAATTTCTTGGTTATATGTCCCCTCAGTATCAAAAATAATAATTTCGTTTTCCCCTTCATGAAGCAGTGCTTTTGATATATATAAGGATGCTGTTGGTCCAACATTCCAATATCTACCTATGTTCACGCCATTCACTAATACTACACCTTTCGAGAAAGCGCTTACATCAATATGCGTATTGTTTGCTTCATTTAACGTAAACACATACCTGTAAAATGCAGGTGTCCCTTCAATCCATTCCTTTTCAAAATGCTCCTTGTTTAGTTGCTCTAATTGAATATGGAATTGTTCATAGTCTTGAACAAAGTGCAAATCTTGCATTAAACCTTGTCCTAAACCTTTTCTTTGTGTACTCGCAAGCAATTTGTAACCATAATTTACTCGCCCCATATTTTCAACGAGTATATCGATTTGAGGTTCTTCTGAATGTAACTCAACTTCAAAAGCATCCCCGATTTCTTGTTGATAAGCCGTATAAACATGTTCACCATCGATATACATTTTTACTCTATCTCGTGCATCAACAATTCTAAATTTTTCAACTGCTGAATCTTTGTGTATTTTCGTACGATAAAGCATGTAACCAAGACCATCACCCGCTTCTTCCATCGTCTCTGGATATTTAGAAGTCGTCTTGTACGATATTTCATCTAAAACATTAAACAAACTGACTTTATCTTGTAGTTGAATGTGATCCAATTCCATAAAATCTTTTATTAAAGGTTCTGATTGCTCGATATGTGGTATTTCTTCTTTAAGCATTTTCTGCAAATCATAATACTTTTGAGTCGGATTGCCCATTTCATTAAGTGGTGCATCATAGTCATAAGAAGTAATTTGAGGTAAGTCTACCGTACCTCTAGCTGAGCAACCGTTCCAGAATCCATAATTCGTACCACCATGGAACATGTATAAATTGATATGTCCTTGTTGAACGCAAGTTCTTACTTCGGCAACTAAATCATCACTTTCTCGTTTAATAATGACATCGCCCCATCTATTAAACCAACCATCCCAAAATTCCATACACATGAATGGCCATTTTTTCTGAAATTCATCATGGAATGATTTTAAATTTTGAAAGTTTAAATTCGTCTTAGATCCAAAGTTTGCGGTTGGTAAAATATTATCTTCAGCCATACTGCCCGCTCTCAACGTTTGTGCCCATCCACCATCAGAAGTAAATAGCGGCACTGTTGTACCATGTTTAATCATTAAATCTTTAATCATATTTAAATATGATTTATCTTCACCGAATGAGCCATATTCATTTTCAATCTGCATCATGATAATCGGTCCATTATGATCAATTTGTAACGGCTTTAAAATTTTAAATAATTGTGTATAATATCGGTCTACTTTATCGATAAATCGTTGGTCTGACGAACGAATTCTCATGTCTTTGTAATTGAGCAACCATGAAGGTAAACCACCAAATTCCCATTCTGCACATATAAATGGAGATGGTCTTATAATCACATACAGACCTAATTCTTCAGCTAATTGAATAAAGTGTTGAATATCTTTTTCGCCACTAAATTCAAAGTGTTCTTCCCGAGGTTCGTGATAATTCCACGGAATATAGGTTTCAACTGTATTAAAACCGAGTGCTTTCAAATTGTATAACGAATGATACCAGTCATCTTTAAGAACTCTAAAATAATGAATGGCACCAGACAATATTTGAATAGGTTTATCGTCTAATAAGAAATCAGTGTCAATTTCAAATTTATGCATCTTTACACCACCTGTTCTTTGTTTATCTTATTGGAGTTGCTGTCTTCTGTATGATGTCATTGAGCGTTTTTAAATTATGAATGCCTTCACTGTTCAACCATTCTTTAGCAGCTTCTTGACCTTGTTCTTTAAGTACAACAGTTCCACCTTGCCATGTTGCACGTCCGCACAATACACCATTGAAATGCGCACCACTTTCATGTGCAAAGACAAGTGTATCTTTAAATTGTTGTGAAGTTAAGCCCCCACTTAAATATATGTAAGGTATTGAAGTTGCATTGTCTTGTTCTTTAAAATATGATGCCGCTTCATCTTTACTAAAGACATAGTCTTCTGCAAAACCTTCGACATAGTTCATATTAACGGGTGTTTCAACTTTAAGGACGTCGACGTTATACTTTTCATCGCTAAAAGCTTTCATCGCCTCTATCACTTTATGTGGTCTTACTTTAGCATACGATCGACCTTTTTCATCACCTATTTGATCATCATAAGTTAAGATTTCTAATAGGAATGGAATATTCTCTTCGACCGTTTCTTGTCCAACTTGTTGCACTAAATCTTTCTTTACATCATTAATATCATCCGGTTCATCGACGTCATAATAGATGAGTAATTTAATACCGTCAGCACCCATCTCTTTTAATTGTTTAACAGATAAACCTTCAACTAATCTTGGTAATCTACCGACTACTGATTTATCGTATCCAGTTTGTTCATAAGCTAAAATTAATCCAGCATCTTTAGCCTTAGCTTGTATGCCATCTTTACCATATTCAGGGTCTAATAGAATACTAGAACCACTTGGTGAAAGTGTTTCAGATACAAGCTTTTTAAATAATGCCACATTATCATCCGTTCCTTGTTCACCTAGTAATCTTTTGAGTGCACCTCTTTGGTCAACAGCAATTGCAGCGAATATCCCTTTGTCATCGACGAGTTTATTAATATCTTTATTTGTCATCCTAATTTCTCCACTCCCACTTTTTTGATTAAATCATCCACATCTTGTTGAATGATTTTTCCCGTTGCAGCTTGCATCGCATTTGAAGTACCACACGCTAATGCTGTTTGAATTGTCGTTACAGGATCTAAATCATGCTCCACACTATAAGCGATACCTGCTACAGTAGCATCTCCTGAACCTACAGGATTAACCGCATTTATATTTGGTAAAGTTGCTTGATAAAACGACTCTTTTAATTTAATAATCGCACCTTCAGAACCAAGCGTTACAAATACATCCACATCTTTAAACAACTGATTTGTTTTTAGAATCTTGAAAATGTCTTGGTGACTTAACCCCTTTTGATGAACTAAGTCTTCAAATTCTGATTGATTAGGTTTTATCGCATGAATATGAGCACTCTGTCCTAAAATTGCTTTTAACGATTGACCATCTATATCGACTATGTTGTAACTATTCGTTAATGTATTTAAAATTTTAATCATATATGCAGTCTTTGACTGATTCATTAACTTTGGTGTGCTTCCGCTGATAGTTACAACTTTGTATTGATGGGCAATATCCGCCAATTGTTTAAGATACAACGCTTGATATGCTTCAGATACTTCAGGTCCAGCTTCAAGAATTTCCGTTTGATGTTCACCGTCGTTAATGGCGATGCACTGTCTTGTATTACCTTCTATATCTATGAATTGAAGTTGAATATTTCTTTGTTCGAGTTGTGTTTGAATCCATTGTCCATTCGTTCCACCTAAATAACCTGTAGCTGTCACGTCTGCATCTAAATCATCTAGAACTTTCGTCACATTTATACCTTTACCGCCAGCATTTTTAATCATTTGCGTTGGTCTATGCACCGCCCCAATTTCAAGACTTTCAACTTGATAGCTGATATCGATAGATGGATTTAATGTATTGGTCAAAATCATTCTTCTCACCCTTTAGCTATATGAATATATTGTTACCCCTTTAACAACACGATTGATAAAGCCATCTGGACTCGGATTATCAGGATTCAAGCCAAGTTCGACAGATTTTTTACTTGCTAATAATTGACCAAACATTAAATAAATCAGACCTATTTCAAAGTCGTTATAATCCTCAATATTCGGTATTTGTGTACTTTCATCTGAAGATTGACCATCTAAGATAAGCAACTGATACTTATCTTTAACTTTGTTCACTTCATTTAATAAGTCACTTTCATAGTCACGTTTATACGTTTCATTACTTCTAAGTAATATAAAAATAGACCCTTTCTTTAGTCCTGCTTTAGGACCATGTCTAAACCCTAATGTCGTTTCTCTAGCAATCTCAACATGACCGCCTGTTAGTTCGTTTAATTTCAAGCTAACTTCTTTAGTAAGCTCACCTAACAAACCAGTTCCTACGTAGAATACTTTTTCAAATGATTTTTGTAATGTTTGATCTGCTAGTTCTTCCAAATATTCAAATAGCGAATCTGCAGTATCATAAAAGCCATTCGTAATCGATCCATTAAATAATAAATAACCTGCGACAAGCATTGAAGAAAAGCTTGATGTCATTGCTAATGATTTATCATTTGTTTGTTTAGGTAGAATCACTTTAAAAACATGTTTTAAACTTTCTTCAGTTGCTAAATAACCACTTTTATTATTTGTGATAAATAAATGATGTACGTTATCTGATAATTGTTCGACTAAATCAATCGTTGCTTTCGTTTCAGGACTATTACCAGATCTAGCAAATGATACAATTAAATACGTCGTTTCTGAATCTATATACGCTTCAGGACTCGTCACAAAGTGTGTCGTTGGCACAGATTCAAAATCCCACTTAGGCATATGTTTCGTATCAATTGCTGTTCTTAAAATATCTCCGACATATGCTGATGACCCTGCTCCCGTAAATAGTACCTTTAACTTCCCAGTTGCGTTTTCCTCTATATCTTTAATGAATTTGTCAAAATCTGATTTAATATCTTTAATAATCTCTTCTGTTAATTGCCACATTTCAGGTTGTTGTTTTATCTCTGAATATGTGTCCGTTGTGTTTAACAATACTTTCCCCTCCAATGTTGGTAATGTTGTCATAACCAGTTTGTATATATAAAGACTATATTAAGTCTACTGTGTACTTATAGTCTTTACCGCTTGCAACACTCTCTGTGTACTCAATAATCTCATTATTTACAAAACTATATCTTTCTATAAACATACAAGGATCATTAACATGCTTTTCTAAATGTTGCGCTTGTTCTTTAGTTATATTTTTTGCTGTTAATGTTTCATAAGCATGATTGATTTGAATATGGTAATGCGTATTTAATGTTTCATATAATGAAACTTCATTAAAATCAAATCGATCTAACCCTTCGCAATTCTTTAAAGGTAAGTAACTAGTCTCAAACACTAACGGTTTATCATTGGCTAATCTTAACCTTTTAAGTTCATACACTTCTTGAAATGATTTGAGCTGCATTTTTTCTTGAATATAGATACTTGGCTGTATTCTTTGAATACTTAACACCTTTGTACTTGCTTTGTCGCCGCTTTTTTCAACTTCATCTTTGAAGCTATAAAGATTGTTCATCTTCTGATTATATTGATTACCTAATACAAAAGACCCTTTACCATGTTCTCTTTGAATTAAGCTTTCCGCTTCTAAGTTATCTAGCGCTTCTCTAATTGTAATTCTGCTAACATCATATTCATCGCAAAGCTTTCGTTCTGACGGTAACTTGTCGCCTTCTTTGTATTCACCAGAAATAATCTTATCTTTAATCTTTGTGTAAACTTGATAATATAAATGTGTATTTTTTAACATCTCAATCATTCCTATTCCAACTGGTTATAACCAGTTTTAATTATAAATCATTCTCTTTAAAATGTAAACGCTTTATAAAAATGTATATTTGCACTACTCTAACTTTTAGGTCGATACGGTCTTATGCTCATAAATATTGCGACAAGAGCGAGTATCAATAATGAAGAGGCAAATATCAATGCGCCATTATAGTTATTAGAACTTCCGATAAGAATACCTGCAAAGTAAGGTGCCACAACTTGTCCGAGACTATAGATAAATGTTAGTAAAGCGACTAAATTTCTTCCTGAGACAGCACTCATAAGCTGGCCACGCGACATAAATAAAGTCGTTAAGCCTAAGAATGTCCCACCAAACAAACATGAACTTATGACTAAACTTATAATATTATGCGAAAACACCGGTAAAATCACGCCAATAATTTGAAGAATGAATGCTAAATATATCGCTTTAATAAATCCAATTTTATTGCCTAAAATAGACCATAATACACATGAAGGTATTGCTGCCATACCCACAAACATCCAACTAAGGGCTGCATATTCTTTTAAATCAGGAATTGATTCAACAATCGCAACTAAGAACGTTCCTGTGACAATATATCCTGCACCTTCTAACAAATAAGCAATTGAGAAACATACCATAAACCATTTTGTATATAATGTGCTATTTTGATCATTTATATGTATTGTCTTTTGTTTTAAGTTAACAGGTTCTTTAATTTCTTTCATAAAGAATATAACAATAAAACCTAGTACCAATGAAGCGATACCTAAGATAATCCATGTTGATGCCCAAGTATTATAATCCGTATAAATTTGAATAAATATACTACTTGTAAAGATACCAATCCCTACACCACTATATAAAAATCCAGATAAATGAGATTTCCCGCCTTTATTTAAAGACTCGAGCACAACATTTGAAGCTAACACAAATACAGTACCACTTGTTATACCAGCAATGAATCTTAAAATATTCCATACAATAAAACCTTGCGTAACACCCATCAATAGAACAGAGATAATATTGATTAATAAATAAATTTTTAAATCTACGACTTTACTTTTAATAATTAAAAAGGTCGGAATCATCGCACCAATTAAATATCCTAAGTAATTGACCGTAGCCAGTAAACCAGCATTTTCGTTTGTTAAATGAGTCGCCTTTTGCATAAAAGGTAAAATAGGCGTGTACGAAAATCGCCCAATTGCCATGACAATAAATAGTGATAACATTCCTAGTAGTAATTGTTTATATGCTTTATTTGCTGACAATTTATGCACCTCATTTTCTATATTTAAACATTATTATCCTCCTCATAGTATTAATATACAAGATGAATTTATAGTAAAAAGATATGGAGAATGAGTGTGATGAGGGTTGTTGCGGGTTCTTATAAACACTTCTGGCTAAACTTGTTCATAATAGGGCTCTTGTGAACACTTCTGCACAAACTTGTTCATAACGGAGCTCTTGCGAACACTTTCGCCTAAACTTGTTCATAACGGAGGTGTTAATTACAAAACTCGGCCGAAGTGTTACTATGGGCCGCTATAATTACAAATCTCAGCCGAAGTGTTACTATGGACCTCCTTAGTTACAAAAATCGGCCGAAGTGTTACTAAGGGTAGCCTTAGTTACAAAACTACTGAGAATTGTAATTACTGGGATCCTTATTTGCACTTCTCATCAAACTTGCTAATAACGGTATCAGTATTTGCACTTCTCACCAAACTTGCTAATAACGGTATCAGTATTTGCACTTCTCACCAAACTTGCTAATAACGACCTCAGTATTTGCACTTCTTACCAAACTTGCTCATAAAAAAACGGGACATGCTCAATGTCCCGTTTCAAATCATTACTTTTACGCGTGTGTTCTCTTAAATCTTAATGTATATTCTTTAAAAGTAATGAAGCATTTATTTTTCTCGTCATATAATTTATATTTCAGTGATTCTAAACTCTCTTTAATTGTTATGGTTGTTGCGTGATGTAATGGTGGTGTCTTTTCGTGTGCTTGTTCTAATTGATAGTTTGGAATTCTTGGACTTAAATGATGAACGTGATGGTAGCCAATGTTCCCTGTCATCCATTGGAATACTTTTGGTAATTTATAATATGAACTGCCTTCTATAGCGGCTTTTACATAATCCCACTCTGATGATTCTTCGAAATATGAATCTTCAAATGTATGTTGAATATAAAATAACCAAATACCTAACATACCTGCAATAAACAACATTGGTAGAAATACAAGTACAAATGGAACGGCACCTACAATAAAGAAAATACCTACATAAAGAACTAGCAAGATTATATTATGCAACCATGTGTTACGCTTTTCTTTAGCTTTCGCATTTTTAGCATTCATTCTGTTTGAAATAAACATAAGAAATATTGGTCCTAAAATAAACATTACAAACGGATGTCTATACATTCTATATTTAAATTGAGTGAATTTTGAAGCTTCATGATATTCTTCAATTGTCATAACCCATATATCACCAATACCACGTTTTTCTAAATTCCCGCTACTCGTATGATGTATAATATGCTCTCTTCTCCACTTTTCATATGGGAAGAATGTTAATAACCCAGTTATATTTCCTAACAAATCATTGTTCTTTTTCTTACTCAAAAATGATCCGTGGCAACAATCGTGAAAAATGATAAATGTTCTAATAATAAAACCAGATGCCAATACACCACATAGGATCGATAATGACCAATGCAATTGATAACTTACCAAGCCACCAACAATAAGCGCAATTAATGGGATGATTGTGTTTATAATTTGAATTGTACTTTTCTTTAAATTGTTATTTTCAAATGGTTTAACCATTTTTCGAAGTAACTTTTTCTTTTCTTTTTCGATGATTTACACTTCCTTTTTATTCAATAAATATAAAAAAAAGAAGCACTTGAATGAATCAAGTACTTCCATCTCTATTAATCATGATATAGCATATTTACAAGCTTTACAAACAAAAAATAAACCCAATAAAACGATTACTATACTACTAAAATTTATTTTATTATAATAACAAATTATAACTTGGTCATAACAGTTGATATACACACTATATTCATCTTCGAATACATATACAAAATGATACAATAATAGTATAATACTTTATATTTTATGGAGGTGTTTATGTGGAACTAATCGAAAATAAACATAGCAACAACACATCTAAACATATAAATAAACAATTACAAATACAACCAAAAGAAGTATTAGAAGACAAAGATACTAGAAAATCTCTCGTACTCGAAAAAAAGAAATCTATATCTGAATTGACAGTCGAAAATATCTTTGAAAATTATAATGAAAAACCTGAAAATACATTACTAGTATCTTTTGAAAGTATAGGCAATGAAAAATGGTAAAATAATAATCAATCTAAATATTAAAAAGTACCAAGAAAGCGATTATGCGTTTCTCAGTACTTTTTTTAAATCATTCTTTACGATTCCTTACCACATAATATTTTTAACTGTTTCATCGTTTAATGCTTTTACGATTTCAGCTACTAATTTTACTGCGTTTAAGTAGTCTTCTTTATGAAGGATTGATACGTTTGAATGCATATAACGTAATGGAACGCCGATTGAGATTGTTGGTGTACCTTCGTTTGCTACGTGAATACTACCTGCATCTGTTCCGCCACCTGTTATATTATCCCATTGAACATCAATGCCTTTTTCTTTTGCTACGTTTTTGATGAATTTTCTAAATCCAACGTGACCGATATTCGTACCGTCCATTAACAATACAAGTGGTCCGTTACCTAATTTCGTTTCGTGATCTTGCCCTTTCATACCTGGTGTATCATAAGCAATACCTACGTCCACAGCGATAGATAAATCTGGCTTAATTTTGTTAGCAGCAACTTTCGCACCACGTAAACCAACTTCTTCTTGTACAGTTGCACCTGAAACTAAGTTAATACCAAGGTCATCATTTTTAAGTTCGTTTAATACATCAACACTTAAGGCACAACCGAATCTGTTGTCGAATGCTTTTGCTGTTAAGTAGTTACCGTCACCTAAAGTTTCAAACTCAGAATAAGGTGTCACCATATTGCCGATTTCAATGCCTAGACCTTCAACCGCTTCTTTATTATCAACACCTATATCAATAAACATGTCTTTAACATCGACAGGTTTTTTACGTTCTTCTGGACTTAAAACGTGTGGAGGTTTAGAACCTATAATACCTCTGATTTCTTTGCCTTCATCTGTTGTAATCGTTACTTTTTGTGAAAGCATCACTTGGTTCCACCATCCACCAATTGTTGTGAATTTAATGTAACCATCTTCATCGATACGTGTAACCATAAATCCAATTTCATCTAAGTGACCCGCTATTAAAATTGTTTTAGAACCATTTTTAGCGTTCTTTTTCCCGAAAATACCACCTAGATTATCTTCAATAATTTCATCACTTACAGGTTCTAAGTATTCTTTCATTTTAGATTTAACATTATACTCAAATCCCGAAATACCATTAATATCTGTAAGTGTTTTTAATAATTTTACTGAATCTGCCACAAAAAAATCCCCCTTAAAATTAATTAACACTTTTACTATATCATTCTATTTAAAAAATGTATCAAACAAAGGTTTAATTTAATTGATTTTTCAGTATTTTAAACAAATTATTTGAATGATCAATGACAATATCAAAATTTTCAAGAAGAGGATGCATGAATAATTCATATTGAATACGTCTTTCATCTTGAGATGCCTTTAAAAATTCTATATCTATTCCTCTTACATGTACATCACGATCAAATCTTCTTTTCAGCTCAGTTTCATTATCCGTATAAATGTAGATGGATAAATCAACCCATTTGGAATCTATAAATGTGGTAGTCATACCTTCTAAGATTGTTACTTTCTTTGTCGCATCTAAACGTTCAGATTGTTGCCATGGTGTTTCAATCGTCATGATATCTATACCATTACGTAAAGCACGTATATCGCGTTCCAGAATATCAACATTATGCGCTTCAGGCATACAAGCCGTTACTTTCGCTTCATGCTCTATACCGTTATACATATATTTCGCCTTCGTATGTTTTCTTAAATTCGAGTTTACTATATAAGTATCTGTACTGATCAAGTTATAGTCTTTAGGGTCTAGACATTGTATTAATTCCTGACAAAATGTACTTTTTCCTGAACCACCATGTCCACTAATTCTAATCATGATTTGATGGTTAGAGCGCTTTATAAATTCAACGACTTCTTCAATCACAGCATTCATATTCTTATTACCTTCACTCATCATTTAGCCCTTTCCCGTCTAATATATGATCGATATATTTTTCTACTCGACTAACGCGTGTTGCTGGACGCTTTGCTTGACTAATATAGTATATATATTGGCGTTGTCTTCCTGGCGTCAAATTATAGAAAGCTTCTTTTAAGTTACTATTTTGCTCAAGTTGTTCTTGTAGTTCAACTGGCATTTCATATTCTTCTGTTTTCTTTAATTCTACTTTAGCACCTGACTTTTCAAGCTCGATTGCTTCTTCAACATAAGATTTAATAATATCTCGTTGCTCTTTAATTTGATCTACATTGGTAAATCTCAATTGTCTAGCAGCTTGAACATTTTTCGTTTGTTGAATCAATATTTTTTCAGGATCTTTAAGTAATGAACCTTTATGAAATAAAAGTGCACAATATTCTTTAAATCCATGTATCAATACAACATTCTTACCTTTCAATGTATAACATGGATGCATCCATTTATAATCTTCTTCTAAATCACATTCACGTATAATTTCTCTTAATCGTTCAAATTCATCTTTCCACTTTTTTTCACGTTGCATAAAAGCTTCAACTTTAGGATTTTTCTCCATTTTTTCACTCCTCAATATCATTTCCTGAATGATTTTAATTTATTATATACTAAATGATTAAAAAAGAGCAGATATCCTTAAATATAAGAAATTTCTGCTCTTCTTTGTGACTAATGTATTAATTTTTGTCTATTTTTATCATACTTTTATTCGTATCATGATAAATTTCATCATTCATTTCTTGCATTTTGCGTTCTACATTTGTTATTTCTATTGAACACTCTTTTAATTTTTCTTCATATTGTTCAGTAGATACATGAGAATTCTTATATCTTAATTTATGTTCCAAACTCGCCCACATATCCATTCCAATTGTTCGAATTTGAATTTCAACAGGTATCATTTGAACACTTTCCGCTAAAAATACAGGAATAGATACAACTAAATGTAAACTTTTATATCCATTCATTTTAGGATTTTCTATATAGTCTTTTCTTTTTAACAATTTTACGTCAGTTTGTCTAAGTAATAATTTTTCAATTGTATAGACATCTTCTAGATAATTACAAATCACTCTTATTCCCGCGATATCTTGAATATTCTCTTTTGCTGAATTCGCATTTAAAGGAAATCCTTGCGTCTTAATTTCTTAATAAGACTTGGAAATTCTTTAACACGCTTTTCCATATGGTGAATTGGATTATGTTTATAAGCAACTTGGAATTCATCGTCCAATATTTTCAACTTTGTCCCGATTTCTTCTAAAGCTGCAGCATATTGATGTTGTAGTTCTACAAAATTAAACAACTCTTCTAGCGCTTGTTCAGAAGACTGCGCGTATTCAATTTCACCTAAATTATTCGTAAATTCCTTCTTTAATTCTGCTAAATTGATTGTTGGTTTTCTTTCTATATACATAGATATGCTCCCTTATATTTTTAAATAAAAAATATATATCACTTCATCTAATTATATCATTTAAAAGTTTGCGATTAAAGAAAGTCGATATACGATTGATTGTTCTTAAACGTTTGTAAGACAAAGAAAAACGCGCAAGACTCGTAAGCCTTGCACGCTTATAAATACAAATATATTTCTCAATACTACTTTAATTCTGGCCAGTATTCTTTATTTGCTTCAATAAGGTCATCTAGTATATCTTTAGCTACTGATGCACTCGGAACTGTGCGAGATAACGTTAGTGCTTGCCATAGCTTTTGATAAGATTGTTCTTCATAAGCTTCAACTGTTAATTTCTCAACACCTACTTGTTGTTCCATTAAACTTTTTTGGAATCTTGGGATTTCACCAACTGATAATGGTTCTGGACCTTCGCTACCAACTAAACATGGAATTTCAACCATCGCTGTTGGTTCAAAGTTTGAAATGGCACCTTTATTCTCAACAATCATTAACATTCTTTCTTTCGTATTAAACGCAATTGCTCTTGCTAAGTCTACGATATAAGATGCATGTTCATCTATTGTTAATTCTGTTCCTTCAGCAGTACCTTGATCAATGATTTTTTGACATTCACCGAACACAAATTTTTCTCGTCCTGCCATTACTTCATTTGCTCTTGTATAGTCTTTGTTTGAATGTTCCACAACATAATCAGGGAAGAAGTAATATTTTAAATATGTGTTAGGTAACGTATCTTTATCAAGTGCTTGTACATCACGCGCTTTCTTGAACGTATCATTCCAACTTGCTTCTTGTTCAATATCACTGCCCGTATCTGTCGAATACCCAAATTGTTCAACGTGTTTAATGATACTTGGCATTAAATCATTACCTGACTTATCTCTTATATCTGTCCACCAACCGAAGTGATTCAAACCATAATATTTAACGACCATTTCTTTTCTAGATTTCAGCCCAATATTTGTTGCCATCAGTTCTTCAATTCCAATTGGCATATCACAAATATTTAAAATTTTAGAGTGAGGTCTTAATTTTCGAGTTGCTTCAGCTACAATTGCTGCTGGATTTGAATAATTTAACATCCAAGCATCTGGTGAATATTGTTCCATGTAATCTACAATTTCTAGTACGCCTGTAATAGAACGCATACCATAAGATATTCCACCAGGTCCACACGTTTCTTGTCCAACTACACCGTGTTTCAATGGAATCTTCTCATCTTGTTCTCTCATCGCATATTTACCAACACGTATGTGTGCCATAACGAAATCTACATTTTCAAAAGCTGTTTTAGGATCCGTACTCGCCAGTAACTTAACACCAGGCGCTCTTTCACTAAGAAGTATTTCACAAGCATCCGCAATGGTTTGTTGTCTATCACCATCATTGTCGTATAGTTTAATCGTATCAATCGGAAAATCTTCTAAATGGTCCAGTAACATTAATATAATACCTGGCGTAAATGTACTTCCGCCACCTGCTATTGTGATGTTAAATTTCTTCATTATTTATGACCTCCATATATTTATATCATCGTTTCAAATGAATCTCTTACTTGAGGTACACTAAGTCCCACAATTACTTGAACATTTGTACCACTTTTCGCTACACCATGTGCCATTTGATTATGTGTGAAATAGTCATTATCTTTTACTAAACTTGGATCTTTAACCGTTACCCTTAATCGTGTCGCACAATTTGTAACGTCTTTAATATTGTCTTTGCCACCTAATCCTTCTAAGAAATAAATAGCTTTCGTATCGTATTCTGATGCATTGTCATCCATTTGTGTATCAGCACTTGCTTTCTTAGATTTATAATCTTCTTTCGTATAAAGCTTAGCTTCTCCATCATCAGGCACACGTCCAGGTAATGGTACATTAAATTTCTCAATAATAAACTTAAATACAAAGAAGTAAATTACAACAAAGATGATACCAATGATAAATTGTGCAACGTAAGTCATACCGTGATTAGAGAATAATGGAATCCAGTTTATAGCCGCGATTTCTATCGCACCACCACCTTGAATACCCACTACACCAAATAGGTACATAATTGTAACCATTGTCGCACCTAATAATGCATGAATTAAGAATAAGTATGGTGCTATAAATAAGAACGTAAACTCTAATGGTTCTGTAATACCTGCGAAAATTGCTGTTAATCCAGCTGGTAATACTAATGCTAATACTTTTTTCTTGTTCTCTTTCGGTGTTGAAGCGTACATCGCTAACGCAATACCTAAACAACCAAATATTTTAATGTTACCTTGTAACAAGAATCCATATGGATAAAGTTCTTTAAGAGATTTAGCAGAATTTGAGAATTCTGTTAAGTGTTGAATCCAATAAGGTTTCAATCCACCGTTGACCGCTGCAGGTCCATATTCAAATGGTGTGTATATGAAATGATGTAATCCTGTTGGAATCAGTATTCTTTCTAAGAAGTGGAATAGCCAAACCCCTACAAATCCTGATTTCAACATAACACCTTGTAATGAACCGATACCTGCTTGTACTGTTGGCCATACCGCACATACGATAAAAGCGATTGGGATCATAACAAAGAATCCAATGATAACAACGTATGGTAGACCTTGGAAAATACCAACCATTTCAGGTAATTTCTTATCATAGAAACGATTATGTATCCAAATGACAATTGCTGATATGAAAATTGCACCAATGATACTTGTGTCTAATGTTGGAATACCAGCTATTTCTTTTACACCCGTTAAATTTTCAACACCCTTTGATAAATCTACACCGAACGTCTTTGGCCAAAGGGTTAAAATTGCATTAATAAAATTGTTAAATACTAAATAAATCATTAAAGCTGCTAGTGTTGCTCTACCTTGAGCTTTTTTAGCAAGTGAGATTGGAAGTCCAATCACAAACGCTAGCTCCATATGGTTGAATATTGTCCAACCACCCGCTTCAATTAAACTCCAAATTTTAAACCACATTGTGCCATCTTCAGCTATTGAACCCATAATATTTGGATTTTTAAATAATGTTGCAAATCCTACAACAATACCAAAAAATGCAAATAGTAATACCGGAACAATCATGGCACTACCAAATCGTTTAATTGCATTCATATTTTAACCCCTTTTCCTCATCAATTTATCTCAACAATATAGGAAGCGCTTACATTTGCCAATAGGTTTGACGTAAATAGAAATCACATAGTAAACTTAGATTATATTTTCATAACATGAAAATTTTTTCACTTCGAATGGAGGATTATAATGATTTTGGATAAACTGATTAATGAACATTATCAACAACTTAATGACAACGATATACATATCATACAAATGATTAATCAAAATATTCACTTGATTCATCGATTAAAAATACAAGAAATCGCCGATATATCACACACTTCAATTTCTTCTATTCACCGACTCGCTCGCAAACTTGGCTTTGATGGTTATAGTGATTTTAAAGCTTACATTAAATTAAATAGACAAACATCTAAACCATCGACAGATATCATTGAAAGTTTAGAGCAAGATTTACAACAAACTATGAAACATTTAAAAATGATCGACTTTGATTATATAAGCGAACAAATCAATCAAGCGCCATATATCTACATATATGGTACAGGTGTCGCACAACTAAACGTCGCACGTGATGCTCAACGACACTTTCTTTCTATTAATAAAAGAGTCATGGTTATTAACGACGAGAATGAACTTAAAATCGCTATGAATCAAATGAATAAAGATGATTTAATTTTCATCATTTCATTATCAGGCGAAACATCACACTTAAGAGAGAACGTCGAGATTATGCACACACGAAATATTAGTTATATTTCCATTACAACATTAAAGGATAACTATTTAGCCCAGAATGCGAGCTACAATATATATGTTAATAGTTCTCCGATAGAACTATTTAATCAAACTTCTTATTCCAGCTTCTTACCGTATCACATTGCTTTTGAAGTCATCGTACGTAAATTCAGTGAATGGAAACTTGCTCATTAGGGTATAATTATCATATAAACGATGAAAAGTTCTATAGGAGGTTACATCATGAATAAAGTATTCATAACTGGAGAAATTCCAACAGAAGGATTAGAAATGTTACAAGAACATTTTGAAGTAGAAGTCTTTGAAGGGGATCAATTAATTACGAAAGATACTTTACTTCAAAAAGTAACAGACGTAGATGCAATTATAAGTCCACTATCTACAAATATCGATAAAGAAATTATTGATCAAGCACCAAACTTAAAAATCATCGCAAATTATGGTGCTGGTTTCAATAACATTGACGTTAAATATGCGAGAGAAAAAGGAATAGATGTTACAAATACACCGAAAGCTTCAACAAATGCTACAGCAGATTTAACGATTGGCATTTTACTTGCCGTATCTAGAAGAATTGCTGAAGGCGATCAACTTTGTAGAACAACTGGATTCAACGGTTGGGCACCATTATTCTTTAGAGGTAGGGAAGTCTCCGGTAAGACTATCGGCATAGTTGGACTTGGTGAAATAGGTTCTGCTGTTGCTAGACGTGCCAAAGGTTTTGACATGAACATCCTTTATACTGGACCACATAGAAAGCCAGAACAAGAAGCTTCATTAGGGGCTACTTACGTCAGTCTTGATGAGATGTTAGAACAAGCAGATTTCATTACAATTAATGCTGCCTACTCTGATGATTTACATCATTTATTCAATAAAGATACTTTTGAAAAAATGAAAGATACAGCATATATTATTAACGCATCTCGCGGACCTATCGTTGATGAACAAGCTTTAGTTGAAGCTCTACAATCTAAAACAATCGAAGGTGCTGCATTAGATGTATTTGAATTTGAACCAGAAATTACAGATGCACTTAAAACAATGGACAATGTCGTGATAACACCGCATATCGGAAATGCTACATTTGAAGCACGTGATGAAATGGCAAGAATCGTCGCAAATAATACGATTAAGAAACTACAAGGTGGTACACCAGACTACATTGTGAACAAATAATAAAAAGATCCTCGCACTCATATTAAGAGTCCGAGGATTTTCTTTTATTTAATAAGTTTTCTTTATCGATGATCGTTCTTAATTTATAAATACTTTCTTTTATATCATGTTCATCAATATATGAATAAGAAAATCTTAAACTATGCTTTTCTTTTTCTGAATATATCTCCCCTGGATGAATGAGTAACCCTTCCTCTATGGCCAGTTGGAATAACCTTTTTAAATCAATACTTTCATTAAATTTGAACCATATATAGAAAGACCCTTCTACTTTAGACCATCTACCAATATCTAAGAAAGATTCTGTTAAAGCATCTTCCATCATATCTTTGCGCCTTTTTAAATTGCGTTTAATGTCTTCAATATGTGTCTCATGGTAATGTTCTAACCATTTAGTAGCTATAAATTGAGAAATCGAACTTGCACCATAGTCATTTTGCATTTTTAAATCTGCTAAATGATTAATGACCCGTTCGTTACCAATTAACCACCCTATTCTGAGACCCGGGCTAACTGTTTTAGAAAGACTTCCTAAATACAGCACATTATGACTTGTATCAAGCTCTTTCATAGATTTAGGTATCGGACCTTCAAACCACAGCTCACTATATATATCATCTTCCACAACAGGAATACCCTTCGCTTTACACTGTTCAAGAATTTGTTCTTTCTCTTTCAATGTATATGTGTGTGATGTAGGATTGTGCAATGTAGGATTACAATAAAATATGCTATTACTGTAATCTTCATCTTCTTTAAAAATCGCCTGAATATTGTTTCTTATATAATCAATTGATAAAGGAATCATTTTGGAATGAATTTTGTGCCAAGTTCTAATTGAATTGATATAAGATGGTGTTTCAACGATAATTTTTGATTTAGGAATTAATAATCCATCAGCTATCAACTTCAAACCTTGTAATGCACCAGAAGTGATACAAATTTCTTCTACACTACACTCAATACCTCTTTTTTTAACTAGTTCTTTAATTTGTTGCCTCAACTTAATATTTCCTTTAGGTGCTTCATAATTTGAAGTCAATTGACGACTTAAATCTTTAGAAATGATTTCATGAAATGTATCATTAGGTATTAATTCTGGCGAAAGTTCGCCTGTCCCTAATCTCACCATGTTAGGTATAAATTCGCATCGATTAATTTCTCTAATATAATATTGGTTGTTCTGGTTAATACTATTACCTATATAATCTTGCCAATTTAAATTGTTACTCACATACTCATTCCATTTATTTTTCGAAACGTATATCCCTTTTCTTTCTTTACTTTCAAGCACGCCATAACTTTTCAAAATATCAATAACGTGTACAATTGTTGATCTATTTACACCATACTTTTGTGTTAAAGCTCTTTGCGAAGGTATTTTCATACCAACTTCTAATTGTCCATTATTAATATCTCTTAACATATCATCTATAATTTTTTGGTAGATAGGTTTTTCCATAAATGTAACTCCAATCTGGTTGGGCATAAATTTAATTCTGGATGATTTCATTGTAGCTTATTTCTTTTATACTATACAAAAAGGAGGTTCAATCAAATGTTTCAAGCAGTCATCCACGGTCTTTTATTAGCACTCGGTTTAATTTTACCATTAGGTGCTCAAAATATATTTGTTTTTAATCAAGGTGCAAATCATAAAAGCTTAAATAAAGCTTTACCCGTTGTTATTACAGCTGGTCTATGTGACACATTACTCATATTACTTGCAGTGTTTGGCGTATCACTCATCTTAAATCATTATCCATCACTGCAATTAATCATATATATCGTTGGATTAATTTTTCTATTGTATATGGCTTGGACGTTATGGAACGAAAAATCATCAAGCAATGGTTCAGACTTAGCAATATCAGCTAAAAAACAAATCAGCTTTGCATTATCTGTATCATTACTCAATCCACACGCCATTATGGATACAGTAGGTGTTATCGGTACAAGTGCATCACTATATTCAGGGTATGAAAAAATCGGATTTACAGTAGCAACAATCTTTATCTCTTGGTTCTGGTTCTTCGGACTCGCTATAGCAGGTAAACAAGTCGGCATGTTTGATAAATCAGGTAAATTTATCATCATATTGAATAGAGTATCAAGCATCATCATCTTATTCGTCGCAGCACTCATTATTAAAAATATAATCAATATGTAGAATGAGGTAAATGTATTGCTTGGGATTTAAGGTGGGGGTTGTGGGGCTCATTTTCGCGTATTTTTTAAAATTTATTACCCGCTAACGATCTTGTTTCACTTTCTTGAACGTTAGAATTTCTAACGATCTTGTTTTCGAGTCTTGAGCGTTAGCGCCCCGTTTTCACGCATTTTTTAAAATTTATTGACCGCTAACGATCTTGTTTCACTTTCTTGAGCGTTAGAATTTCTAACGATCTTGTTTTCGAGTCTTGAGCGTTAGAACTACTTTTTTTCAGTTTTTGAGCTCATTTTCGTGCGCTAACGATCTTGTTTTACTTTCTTGAACGTTAGAATTTCTAACGATCTTGTTTTCGACTCTTGAGCGTTAGAACTACTTTTTTTCAGTTTTTGAGCTCATTTTCGTGCGCTAACGATCTTGTTTACGATTCTTGAGCGTTAGATTAGTTTAAACAAAATAAATGCTGGCACTAATTTATTAATCAGTGTCAGCATTTATTAAAAAGTAGAATTTCATCATTATGTTTAACTTTTTATAAAGTTCCATTCAAAAATTGTGCTTCTCCTTTGAAGAAACTCCAATCTTCATCTGTATTCTCGACTATACTAAACATAACGTCTTCTTTTCTTATATTTAATTTGTCATGCAACTCATTTACAACTTCTCTATAGAACTGTACTTTTTGTTGTTGGGTTCTTGGTCTTGTAATAATCGTGAAAATTATAACACCCTCTGTTCGCTCTACACCTAATCCAGTATCTAATATTTCCATCTCATAATCTTCATGTTGCGTAACTATTTGATATCTATCACCTATTGGCGCATCAAATGCAGTTAGCATTGTTTCATATGCTATATCCAATATTTGTTTGATTTCACTCTTTTTTCTTCCTTTTATTATATCTATTTTCATTAAAGGCATATTATCCACCACTTATCGTCTTATTATACTTTGCCATTAGATTGGCATTTATAAATAATTGATTCAACTGTTCGTTCGATTGCTTTTTTACTTGGGTTCAATATTTGTTGTGGATTAAACAAACTTGTATCGTTAGTTAATACTTCTCTAAGTTCATTACTCCACGCAATATTTATTTCTGTATTAAAGTTAATTTTTGCGTGACCTAATTTTATCGCTTTCACTAAATCTTCGTCTGATATACCTGATGCACCATGTAATACTAAAGGTATATCAATTGTTTCTTGAATTTCTTTCATTTCTTTAAATCCTAAATTAGGTTCACCTTTATATTTACCATGTACTGACCCGAGTGCTGGTGCCAATGTATCTATATGTGCTTTTTGTGCTAAGTTTATACAATCTTCTAACTTCGCATATTGTACATTTCCTATGACACCGTCTTCGTTTCCACCAATTGCTCCAACTTCACCTTCTACAATCACGTTATTTTTATGTGCATATTCTACTACTTGTTTGGTAAGTTCTATATTTTCTTCAATTGGTAATTTAGACCCATCAAACATAACTGAATCATAACCAGCATCTACTGCTTTCTTACACCCTTCAACAGTTAAACCGTGATCTAGATGTATAATTACTGGTACAGTTATATTCATTGACTCTATTTTATTTCTGATTGTTTTACAGATAAAATCATACCCACCTAAAAAGTCTATAATTTTATCTGTCGTTCCTAAAATAATGGGGGAACGTGTTTTCTCAGCAACTTTTAAAATACATTCAATCCATATTAATCCGTTAACATTAATTTGTGGAATAGCATAATGTTCTGTCTTTGCTTTGTGTATAAATGTATTCATTCTATAACGTTCCACCTTCCTTTTTTAAAGTGTCTTTGGTTGTTTATTTAATAGCGACTTAGGTTCATTTGATAGTAACGACTCTTTACATTTCACAGCAATTTCTTGAGCTTTATAGCCATCTTCTATTGAACAAATTACATCAGTGTCATTTAAGATAGCTTCAATAAATCCATCCATTTCTACTTTATAAGCGTCACTATAACGTTCTAAGAAGAAGTATGGCGGATTGTCTTTAGATATTCCTTCAGCTCTATGATAATTTAATGTCGTTGTTTGTTCATTACCTACATCAATTGCACCTTTATCACCCAATACTTCAACTCGTTGATCATATCCATATACACTTCTTCTACAGTTTTCAATCATGGCCATTGAGCCATTTTCGAATTTAAGTGTTACAAGTGCTGTATCGATATCATCATATTGAGCAATTTCAGGGTTTACAAGTGCACCACCAGTTGCATACACTTCTGTTATTTCAGATTGCATTAAATATCTTGCCATATCAAAGTCATGAATCATCATATCCATGAAAAGCCCACCTGAGCGTTTAATATATTCTACTGGTGGTGGCTCTGGGTCTCTTGAAGTAATCCTTAATGTTTGAATATTACCAAGTTCACCTTTATTTAAAATATCTCTTAACTCTTTGAAGTTTTTATCAAAACGTCTATTAAAGCCCATTTGCAGTTTCACATTTGATTGTTTTACCGCTTCTAATGCAATTTTTGCTTCATCAATAGACAAACTAATCGGTTTCTCGCAGAAGATGTGCTTTCCTTTTGCACTAGCTTCTTTAATGATATCTACATGCGTATCGGTAGGTGAACATATTACTACTGCATCTACCTCAGGATCATTAATAATATCCATATGATCCTTAGTTTTATTTTCTATTCCTGCTTTTTTGATCCAATCTTCCATCTTGTCGCAATATAAGTCTGAAATCCACTTAATATTTACATCTTTATGTGTTCTTAAATAATTTATATGTAATTGGCCAATTCTACCTGCTCCAATTACTCCGAATGTTAGTGTCATATTTTTCTTCCTCCTATGCTAATCCGAGTGGTGAGAATAATACGTATGTGCCAATAACTACAAATATGATAATACCACCTACTAAATATCTATGTTTCCATGGTGTGATATCTACTTTTGCGTAATTTACACTGAAATCAAACTCATCAGATGGTTTCCATTTATTGAATAACATCACTATAAGTAAATCTACAAAGAATAGTACACTTAATACATATAAGAAATGTATTTCTGTAATCAAAACTTTTGAAAGCGCATACAATACAATGTGTAAAATAAACATCACTTTAGCGCCAAGCTGTGATGTACGTTTTACAAAAAATCCTACCAATACAAGTACTAAAAGTGGCATGTTATAAATACCATTAAACTCTTGTACAACTGCATATAAACCTTGTGGGAACAGAGAAATCATTGGTGCAATTATTACAACAATTACACCTACTAATACTGTAACCAATCTACCAATTCTTGATACTTGTTTATTACTAGCTTCTTTGTTGATAATTGATTTATAAAAGTCTAAAGAGAACAAAGTTGCTGTACTATTTAAAGATCCAACAAACGAACTTAGAATAGCACCAAAAATAACTGCTCCAAATAGACCATATGCCCATTCTGGTAATACTTCATTAACTAGCATTGGATAAGCATTATCAGGATTTGTAACTTTGTCTCCTAACATATTGAATGCTAATACACCTGGAAATACTAAGAATAAAGCACCAAAAATTTTAAATGTACCTACATACATAGCACCCTTTTGTGCTTCTTTTAAACTTTTACCAGCAAGTGCTTTTTGAACAATCATTTGGTTAGTACACCAGAAGAATAAATTGTTGAAGAACATACCAAAGAACAACGTTGGCCATGGTACTATCTTAGAATCAATCGCACCCAGTGAATTGAGTTTTTCCGGCGTGTTCTGAACCACTTTATCAAACCCATGTAAGAAGTTTCCATCTCCAAAAATAATGAGACCTAAAGTTGGTATAGCAAGTCCACCTATAATTAAACCGACACCGTAGATAGAATCACTATGTGCACTTAAAGATAATCCACCTATGAATAAATATATAATTCCTACTATACCTATTACTGTTGATATTAAAATAACTGCAGTCATATCGCTTATATTTAGCATTTCACTTACATTGAAAATTTTATTAAACACTAGTGCACCAGAATATAAGACAACTGGTAAGAATGAAACAACATAAGTAAATATGAATAATAAAGATACGAGTCGTTTCGTGAAAGTATCAAATCTCATTTCAATAAAATCTGATATTGTATCTACACCATACCTAAAATATCTAGGTAAAAAGACAAGTGCTAATATTACAATGGCTACTGATGATGTTACTTCCCATGCCATAACTTCCATACCTGCAACGAAACTTTGACCATTTTGACCAACTATTTGTTCTGTAGATAAATTAGTCATAATAATTGTAGAAGCAATTGTAAAACCTGTTAAACTTCTACCACCCATAAAGAATCCATCTGAATCTTGAGTATTAATCTTTCTACTTCGTAAGTAAGCATATACACCGACACATATAACAACTAAAACAAATGAAATTGCTGCAAACATACTCATGATAATTCTCTCCCTTTAGGAGCCCTTAACTCCTATACCATTTTGTTTAAAATTTTATTGATATTGTGCTATATATTCTTTTGCTTTTTTTGCATATATAAATGGATTTGCAATCGCTGGATCTTGTTCAGCTTCAACTACAATCCACCCACTGTAATCAGATTTATAAATTAAATCTAAGATAGGTTTAAAATCTATTACACCATCTCCAGGTACTGTGAACATACCTTTTTTTACACCATCCAAGAAGCAACTACTTTCTTTATCTACAGCTTCTTTAACATCTTGTCGAACATCTTTAAAATGAATATGTTTTATCCTATCTTCATATCTTTCAAATATGTCTATCGGATCTTCGCCAGAAAGGACAAGGTGTCCTGTATCAAATAAGAGAGAAACATTATCTTTGTTTGTTCTTTCCATTAATTCATCTATTTCTTTTGTCGTTTGTACACCTGTACCCATGTGATGGTGGTATACGATTTCCATATCTTTTTCATGTGCTAATTGTCCTAGCTTCTCTAATCCGTCTATTAATAATTGCCATTCTTGTTCGGTGAATATAGGTTTTTCTTTAAATAATGCTTTCGTTAAATCTCCTTGAATACTATTGCCTTGTTCTGACACAACAATAACGTTAGCGCCTAATGCATGTAAAAAATCTCTATGTTTTATAAATGCTTCTTCTGTTACTTCATATGGTTCGGAAGTTAAATATAAGCTTAACCATGCACTTGCGACTGATAGTCCTCTTGGTTCCAAATATGATTTCAAAACTTCAGGATCTTTCGGGTACTTGTTACCAATTTCTGTACCTTCATACCCAGAGAGTGCCATTTCACTTATACATTGCTCAAATGAATTTTCACGCCCTAGTTCTGGCATATCATCATTTGTCCAAGCTATCGGTGCACATGCGTATCGAATATTTTTAGTCATTTACTTCACCTCACAACTTAATGATTGTTTTCTTTTCATAAGATTCTTGCATTGCAATTGCAACCTCTGTACTTTTCAATCCATCAATACCTGTTATTGATGAAGGAACATTATTATTGATAGATTCTATAAATGCATTAATTTCATTAATAAATGCTAGTTTGAATCGTTCAGGAAAATGACCTGAAGTCGGTCTAACGACGCCGTTTTTGTCATAAAGTGTAACTAAGTTTTTCTCAGGTGCATTTCCGATTCTTATCATGCCTTCAGTTCCTATGATTTCTGTTTCAACATGGTATCCATGTTGTGCATTTCTTCCTGCTAATAAGTATGCGATTGTACCGTCATCTAATTCTGCCAGACATGCACCTGTTTCCAATTCTTCACATTCTGTTAATTCAGGTGCTGCTATGTTATTACCTAGTGAATAAACAGTTTTAAATTCTGAACCTGTGAACCAGCGTACTAGATCAATATCATGAATCGACATATCTAAAAATATGCCACCACTCGCACTGTTCTTCGCAAATTGGATAAAGCTATCTAACCCTGCACTAGGATCAATTCCATAACATCTCATTGCTGTAATTTTGCCTAGTTCACCATTCTGAACAACGTCTTTAGCAAACTGGTATGAATCATCAAATCTACGCATAAAACCTAACTGAAACACTTTGTCTGAGTGACTATTTATTTTTTCAACAACTTGTTTGATATTATCTAACTCAAGTCCAATAGGTTTTTCTGAAAAGACATGCAAACCTTTATCTAATGCTTGTGAAATTTGAACAGCATGAAATCCACTTGGTGAAACAATTACAACTGCATCTAGCTCATCGTTTTCTATCATTTCTGAATAGGATGTATAGCAATTTTTTACACCTAATTCATCTTTGGCGTATGCTAATTCTTGCTCAACAACACTTGCAACAGCGAATAATTCTGCGCCTTTCACATGATTAACAATGTTTTCTGCATGCACTTTTCCTAATCTACCTAAACCAACTTGACCAATTTTTATTTTTGTCATGTTATGAATCTCCTTATTAATATTGTTTTGCTTTTTTCATAGCTTGAACCTTTTCTTGATATGATGTATTTATATTTGATTTTTCACTATGTTCGGATACACCAACATTCCAGAATGATTCATATCCGTCAGTCATTGTTTTAGGTAAAGTCTTAATTTCTATTAATGTAGATTTTGTTTCTTTTTTAGCATCTTTAATTGCATCTTCTAAAGCTTGAAGACTGTTAACCTTGTATGAAACAGCACCATATCCTTCTGCAATTTTCTTATAATCTACATTCATGACTTCGCCGTTATAATCATTAAATTCAGTACAAAAACTTTCACTACCATTACCCATTTGTAAATTGTTGATACAACCAAATCCACTGTTATCGAATAATACAATGTTAATTTTATAGTTATATTGCAATGCAGTTAGTAATTCAGTGTGCAGCATCAAGAAACTTCCATCACCAACTAATGCATATACTTCTTTTTGAGGATTTGCTATTTTTGCACCAAGTGCAGCTGCAATTTCATACCCCATCGTAGAATAACCATATTCCATATTGTAAGTATTAAATATATCGGTCTCCCACAATCTTTCTAAGTCTCCTGGTAAAGATCCAGCAGCGGCAACGATTATTGCATCATTATCGATTGTTTCATTAACTTTAATAACCGCATTTGTTTGTGGTAATTCCGTTTCTAAGGCTTCAATGTATTGATTAAGTTTTTCTTTACTAAAATGACCTGATATTTCAGCTTCAAAATCATTTTTATTAATATCTACATGAGATAATCTTTCTCTTTCTTCTGACCATTTATTTTTTAAATCATTTACTTCATCTAATATATTAAATTGACATTTACTTAATGCTTTATCCAATAAACTAATTGATATTTTTGCGTCTCCAACTACTTGTATCGCATCTAATTTATAAGCATCAACTCTATTAACATTAATGTTTATAAATTTTGCATTATCAAAGTTAGCTACTGTCTTTGAGCTAGTTGTAAAGTCTGAATACCTTGTTCCAATACCAATAATGACATCAGCTTCTTTTGCATATAGATTGGCTGCTAAATTTCCTGTAACGCCAAGACCACCAAGATTCAATGGATGAGAGGCTTCTATTGTTGATTTACCTGCTTGAGTTTCTGCAATAGGAATATTCGTTTTTTCTATAAATGCTTTTATAGCATCTTGAGCTTCTGAATATTTAGCACCACCACCAACAATTAATAGTGGTTTTTTAGCTGTCTTCAATAGTTCAACTGCTACATCTATTGATCTATTAGAAGGTTGAAGTCTATCAACATAATGTACGCGCTTTTCAAAAAATGTTTTTGGGAAATCGTATGACTCTCCTTGAACATCTTGGCTCAATGCTAATGTCACAGGACCCGCTGTTTGAGGGTTTGTCATGACCTCAAATGCACGAATTAAGGCAGACATGATTTGCTCAGGTCTCGTTATGCGATCAAAATATCTCGAAATTGGTTTTAACGCATCATTTGTAGTAATACCAATACTTTGAGGGTTTTCAATCTGTTGTAATACTGGATCTGGTTGACGAGTTGCAAATGTATCTCCTGGTAAAAATAATACTGGTATATGATTTGCTGCGGCTGTACCTGCTGCCGTTACAAGGTTAGCAGCACCTGGACCGACAGATGTTGTCACTGCAAATACTTTTTTTCGTAAACTTTGTTTACTAAAACCAATTGCTGTATGTGCCATACCTTGTTCATTTTTGCCTTGGATTATTTTTAATTCTTTTTGATAATTTGATAGTCCTTCTCCTAAACCAAGGACATTACCGTGGCCAAAAATATTCATGACACCTTCAACAAATCTTGTCTCTTTTCCATCAATCGAAATATATTGTTTCGTCAAAAATCTAACAATTGCTTCTCCAGTTGTTAACTTCACTGTATTAACCATGTTTAATACCACCTTAAGATTGTTCTTTAATTAAATTTTCTATTTTATCAACTGTAGGCATCGCTTCAGATGAACTATGACTACTTACAACAATCGCTGCTGATGCTGCACCATATTTCAATGCTTCTTCAACTGACTTACCTTTAACCAATGCATAAATAAATGCGGCTGCGTATGAATCACCAGCACCAAATGTTTTAACGACGTTGGCTTTAAAGGCTTTACCTTCATAAGTATTGCCTTCTTTATCAAACGCATTTGAACCTTGTACACCGTGTTTAATGACAACTAAATGTGGATTAGCTTTAAATAATAGCTCACTAATTTCTTTGTCTGATAATGCCTTATATCTTTCGACCATATCAAATTCATCACGTGTGCCAATTACGACATCAGCTTGTTCAGCAACTAACTCATAGTAAATAGAAGTTTCTTCTTCGTTTTTCCAACTATAAGGTCTATAATCCAACTCAAAGATTACTTGTACATTATGTTTTTTCGCTAGTAACAGTGCTTTTAATACTGCCTCTCTTGATGGAGATTTAGCTAAAGCAGTTCCTGAAATAAGCAAATATTCCGAATTTTTAACGTATGATTCATCTACATGTTCAGGTGCTAAATATAGATCTGCTACTTCTTCTCTATACATTAATATGCTAGACTCACTCGGACTTTTAATTTCTGTAAACGTTAAGCCGATTTTATGTTCATCTTCATCTACATGTATTTGAGAAGTATCAACGCCTACTTCTTCAAAGTAATTCGTAATAAATCTTCCATGTTGATCATCTGATACATTGGCAATCATACCCACATCTAATCCTAACTTTGCCGTACCAATCATGATATTAGCTGGTGAGCCACCAACATATTTGCGAAATGATTCTGTTTCTTCCATTGGTCTATTAATTTCTATTGAGTTTAAATCTATTGCTGCACGACCTATTGCTATAATTTGTTTTTTATTAGACATTCACGTACACCCCTTATTCTCTATCAATAATCCATTCATGATCTGGTTGATTATAAAATTTCCAAACTTTTTTAGGTCCTGCCATAACATTTAAGTAATAACCATCGTAACCATCAGGTACAGCTACTGGATGATAACCTTTAGGCACAACAACAACATCACTATTCTCTACTGTCATCGTTTCATCTAATGAAAGGTCGTCTGTAAACACACGTTGAAAGACGAAACCTTTACTTGGATTCATTTCATGATAGTAAGTTTCTTCAAGTAATGATTCATTTGGTAAGTTATCAACATCATGTTTATGTGGTGGATAGCTCGACCAATTACCTTGATCTGTATACACTTCAACGACAAGTAATTTTTCACTCGCTGTATGTGTATCAGGTAAAATATTATGAACATGTCGTTTATTTGAATTTTTACCTCTATCTTCTACTGAGTTCTCAGATGCTGGGTTTAATTGTGTTGCTCTTTCTTCATCTGCTGGTGAATAACAAAATACAACTCTTGAATCTTTATTCGCTTTAATTGTCACTTCATGATTTTTAGAAATATAGATACTGTCTGTTGGTATTTTTTCAAATACTGAATCTCTTGTTCCTAAATCTTCATAAGAACTTTCTCCATCTGACACATCAATGTTGCCAGTTAAAGCGACAATACATAGTTCAAAATCACCTGTTGATTCTGTGTAAGTACCTTGTGATTTTATGTCTAAAACTTTAAAACCAATATAAGCTAAATCAATATCTTCAGGTTTCAAATCATGTATCACTTGTACATCATCACTTAATGGATGATGTACAGGTTTATTTAATAATCGAGCCATCTCTATTTTTCACTCCTTAAAATTGTGGATTACCATGTCTTGCAGTTACGACCTTACGATGTGTGTAGAAATCAATACTATCTTTACCGTTTGCATGTAATGAACCATAGAATGATGATTTCCATCCTGAGAATGGGAAGATTGCCATTGGTGCTGGTACACCTAAATTAATACCTAACATACCTGCATCAATATACTCTCTGAAGTATCTAATAGATGATGCACTGTCTGTAAATAAACATGCACCGTTCGCAAATTCAGATTGATTCGCTAATTGAATGCCTTCTTTTAGATCTTTTACTTTAACAAGTGATAGCACCGGTGCGAATATTTCATCTTGCCATAATTTCATATCAGTTGTAACATCTTCAAAAATAGTCGGTTTTACGAAGAAACCATCTTTGTTGTTGTCTTCTCTACCATCTAATACGAGTTTGGCACCTTCTTCGACACCTTGATCAACGTAATTTAATGTACGTTCAACATTTTCTTCTCTAATAACTGGACCTAAGAAAACATTATCTTCTAAGCCATTTCCGATAACGATATCTTTAGAAGCTTGTACAAGTTTTTCTTTAAATTCGTCATAAACACCTTCTTGAACAGCTACTACAGCTGCTGCCATACAACGTTCACCTGCTGATCCAAATGCTGCACCAATTACATCTTTAACTGCGCCATCAATGTTCGCATCATTTAAAATGATTGTATGGTTTTTAGCACCTGTTAAACATTGCGCACGTTTTAAGTTTTCAGTTGCTTTTTTATAAACATATTCACCTACTGGTTTAGAACCAACGAATGATACAGCTTTAATATGTTCATTTTCACAAATACCATTCACAACATCATGTGCACCATGTACAACATTGAATACACCTTTAGGGAAACCTGCTTCTTCAATTAACTCTGCAAGTTTATTAACAAGTAATGGTGTCTTTTCAGAAGGTTTAATCACAAATGTATTACCTAATGAAATAGCCATTGGGAACATCCAACAAGGCACCATCATTGGGAAGTTGAATGGTGTGATACCACCTACAACACCTACTGGATATCTATAGCTTGTTCCTTCTATATTTGTAGCGATACTTGAAAGTGAGTCACCCATCATTAAAGAAGGAGCACCTGCAGCGAATTCAACATTCTCAATACCTCTTTGTACTTCACCTAAAGCTTCTGTCGTATTCTTACCATTTTCTTTTGTAATAATTTCAGCTAATACTTCTCTATTGTCTGTTAATAATTGTTGAAGTTTGAATAAAAGTCGAGCACGTTTAGGTACAGCAACTTCTTTCCATTCTTGAAACGCTTCATGTGCAATTTTTGCCGCTTCATCTAATTCTTCTCTAGTTGAAACAGGTACTTTAGCAATCACTTCTTTAGTAGCTGGATTGTATACATCTATTGTTTCCTTACTTTTTGACGCTTGCCATTGTCCATTAACGTAATTCTTTAAGATTTCTACCATTTACATATCCTCCAGTTATAAATATTAAAGTAACCGCTTTCATCACCTTTTAAAAAATGAGTATATATTGATTAACTATTGGTTACTTGTTGAGATAATATTATAATAACGAGTAGAATATGTCAAATTTTGAGTAACTTATATTTTTTATAGTTGTTATATAAGCAAATTTTGGGTATATTGTAAGAAATGGGGGAATCGTATATGAAATCTAAACGAATTTATGAAATAGAATCTTTCATAAAAAAAAACAAAACAGCTTCAATTGATGAATTGAAGGACACATTTAATGTATCTGTTAATACAATAAGGCGTGACATCAACCTTTTAGTAGATATGAATGTAGTTAAAAAAGTTTATGGTGGTATTGAAGTTATCGAGGATGAATATAAAGCGGTTGATTATCAAAAAAGAAATGTTGAGAATTATCAATCAAAAAAACATATCGGTCAATTAGCTGCTGCACATATCGAAACTAACGACATTATTTATATTGATACAGGAACAACAACAATACATGTATTAGATTATGTCGACAAAAAATTATCATTTACAATTATTACGAACAGTCTTGATATCATGAATAAAGCTTCACAATTTGAAAATGTAACTTTATTTATCATTGGCGAAAAATACAAACCACGTACACGATCATTCATAGGAATAGATACTAATATTTTATTGAATAAATTTAATATTAATAAATGCTTTATGGCAGCTACTGGTGTTAATATTCCAAATGGTCTATCTAATTCAGAGATGGAAGAAAATTTAATCAAACAACTTATTACAAAAAAAGCACGGGAAACTTATGTTTTAGCGGATAATAGTAAGATAGGACATTCAACATTACTAACATACTGCAATTTAAGTGACGTAGACAAAATAATTACTAATAAAGTACTCCCTCAAGAAATACAACAGTTCTGCGATGAAAATGATATTAAGGTACTATATTAGTTAATAAATATAACACGCGTGGATTCTTGATGCGCTAACGATCTTGTTTCGTTTTCTTGAGCGTTAGAATTTCTAACGATCTTGTTTTCCACTCTTGAGCGTTAGCACCCCGTTTTCACGCATTTTTTAAAATTTATTGACCGCTAACGATCTTGTTTCTGTTTCTTGAACGTTAGAATTTCTAACGATCTTGTTTTCGACTCTTGAGCGTTAGCGCCTCGTTTTTGCGCATTTTTTAAAATTTACTGACCGCTAACGATCTTGTTTTACTTTCTTGAACGTTAGAATTTCTAACGATCTTGTTTTCGACTCTTGAGCGTTAGCGCCTCGTTTTTACACATTTTTTAAAATTTATTGACCGCTAACGATCTTGTTTCACTTTCTTGAGCGTTAGAATTTCTAACGATCTTGTTTTTGAGTCTTGAGCGTTAGCGCCTCGTTTTCGCGCATTTTTTAAAATTTATTGACCGCTAACGATCTTGTTTTACTTTCTTGAGCGTTAGAATTTCTAACGCTCTTGTTTTTGAGTCTTGAGCGTTAGCGCCCCGTTTTCGTGCATTTTTTTAAATTTATTGACCGCTAAAGATCTTGTTTTACTTTCTTGATCGTTAGAATTTCTAACGATCTTGTTTTCGACTCTTGAGCGTTAGCGCCTCGTTTTCACGCATAACAAAAAGACGTGATACTGCTATTTTCTAGCGGTATCACGTCTTTATTTATCTTATATTAAGATGTTAAGGCTATTTCATTATAGAATTCGTCTATATTTATCGATTGGCCGTGGTTCAGTCTTGATTCTTCTGCTGCGAATGCCATTAAGTGGCTGATTAAGGATTTACTTGCTATGGATTTAGATACATTCTTGTCTGAGCTATTAATTGCATCTATAAAATCTCTTATAATACCTTCGTCTCCTCCACCATGTCCACTGCTCACTTCAGGGAATTTAATGACTTTTTCTTCTCTTGTTAAAAAGTCAAATATGCTTATTTCATTTGTTTCCATATTCCCTCTTATTTCACCTTTTGTTCCCATTATTTGAACTATTCTTGTTTGTTCTCTTGTAAATGCGCTCATACTAAATGTTGCTGTTGCGCCATTTTCAAATTCCATATTCACAACTTGGTGATCGACAACGTCATTATCTGATTGGAAGACGCATTTTCCATAATCCGTATGATTTAATCTTTCAATGATCGCTTCGTTAGAATTTTCTTCTGTAAATTTCATCGCCCATCCTCTACCGATACCTAAATAATACCTTCCAGCGTGAAATGGACATTCATTTTCTGCTGGACATCCGTCTAAACATCTTAATGGTGCGCCTTCTGGTTTGTTAGCTTCATTAAAGTACATCAATGAACCAAAGGAATTGATCCTTTTACAATCTTGATCCATGATATAACTGATAATATCCATATCATGGCAAGATTTAGCTAATATCATTGGACTTGACTGTTCTTTACTTTTCCAATTTCCCCTTACAAAACTATGCGACATATGCATATATTCTACATTTTCATTGAGTTGGATAGATGCAATCTGACCAATATCTCCATTTTGAACGATAGATTTTATTCTGCTCCAGAATGGTGTATATCTTAATACGTGACAAATCGTTAATGTTCTATCCATTTCTTTCGCTTTTTCTACCATTTTAATGCACTCTTCAGGACTAGGAGACATCGGCTTTTCAAGCAACACGTGATATCCTAAATCTAATGCTTTCATCGTTGGTTCAAAATGGGCTTTATCTTGAGTACATATAATTGCTATATCAGCTTCTGGCTTTAAGTCCAATAATGCTTTCCATGATTCTTGTACGTATCGTTCATCAAGATTATGGTGACTGCTTACACGTTCTCTTCTTTCTTTAACAGGTTCTGCTACCCCAATTAATTTAATTTTATGAGGTAAAGATTTTATCAAATTCGCGTAAACTCTTCCCCCACGGTCACCTGCACCTAACAAAATCGCTTTTTTTATACCCATTGAATCGTCCCCCTTTATCATTCAATAGTTTCATATTACTACTATAAAAGTAAAAAATCACACATTTATCATTATTTTTTTGTTCATATTTGTTCAAAATTGTTATTATTATAAATAAAAAAACAGTAGGCATTCAAATTATAAAAATGAATGTCTACTGTCTAAGTATTGATATATTCAATTACTGACCTTGATTTTGTTGCATTTGCATCAATTCATCTGCTGTAAATTGTACATCAGTTCCAATAATAATTTGGATATTTTTATCACTAATTACTTTGTTTCCTAATGCGCCAGATTGTTTGATTTTATCTTGATCAACAACACTTGTATCTTTTAATGTTAGACGTAATCTTGTTGCACAGTGATCGATAACTTCTATATTATCATTACCACCAATTGCTTCATATATAAGCTTTGTCTTATTAGATACTTTCACACCACTATTGTTTGTTGAAGTACCCGCTTCATCTTCTTCAAGACTAGGATCTTGCTTTGCCGCTTCTTCCATTAAGCCATCTCTACCTGGTGTCTTAAGATTAAATGTACGAATCGCAAAATCAAATACAACGAAGTATACGACACCCATAATCAAACCAAGGACAAGTAACATTAATGGCTTATTCGCAATTGGAATACTTAAACTTAATAAATAATCTATTAATCCTGCACTAAATGTAAATCCTGCAGTCCAATGGAATGTTGCTGCTATAAATAATGAAATACCTGTTAATAACGCATGAATTCCAAATAACATCGGTGCTGCTACTAAGAATGAGAATTCTAATGGTTCTGTGATACCAGTTACGAATGAAGCGATCGCTGCTGTAACCATTAAAGAACCTACTACTTTTCTATTACGCTTTTCAGCATTTTTCCAAATCGCTAATGCTGCAGCTGGTAATCCAAACATCATAATTGGGAATAAGCCTGCTTGGTATCGACCAGTTATACCCGCTTCACCTTTACTAGACCAGAAGTTTGCAATATCATTAATACCTGCAATATCAAACCAGAATACTTGGTTTAACGCATGATGCAATCCAAATGGTAATAATAAACGGTTAAAGAATCCGTATAACCCTGCCCCAAGAGGACCAAGTTTAGAAATCATTTCCCCAAATGACACTAATCCATTATATACTGGTGGCCAAATAAACATAAGCGCGATAGAAATCACTAACATTGCCGCCGCTGATAATATCGGCACAAGACGTTTACCACTAAAGAAAGCAAACGCTGTTGGTAATTTCGTATCTTTAAATCTATTGTAAATTGCAGCTGTAACTAGACCACAAATAATCCCGATAAATACATTACTAATACCCGTAAATGCGATATCAACTTTATCCTCAGCAATATGCAATACTTTCGCCATTGCTTCTGGCTTTAGTACTTGTGTAACCACTAAAAATGATACAAGTCCACTAAGTGCAGCTGCTCCATTTTTATCTTTAGACATACCGAATGCTAACCCTACCGCAAATAGTATTGGTAAATTATTAATAACGGCTAAACCACCATTTGCTAAAAAGTTCGCAACGCTATTTCCTTCCCCGTTAATTGCACCTGAATCAATAAAAGATGCGATACCTAAAAGTAACCCGGCTACCGGTAAAATGGAAATAGGTAGCATTAGAGACTGTGCAAATTTTTGCATATAAGCCTTCATATTTTTCTCCCCTTATATATTTGTTGGAAACGTAATCTCTATTACATATTTACCACAAAAAACATTTGATGTATATAACGAATTAATATTTCAAAAACTTAAAATAATCAATTAATTATTTTTAACAAAAAATAATAAGCATTTCGTTAATATTTATATCAACATACTTTCTAAAAAATTAAGAGCCTGCAACAATTTCAATGTTTCAGACTCTTATACGCTTATTTATTCACTTTTTTAACAACTGATGACTTCAATCCGATTTGTCCAAAGCCAGGTATTTTACAATCAATGTCATGACCATCTTCTGGGTCTACTAATTTGATACCTTTAACTTTTGTACCTTGTTTAATAGAATTAGATGATCCTTTTACTTTTAAATCTTTAATGACCGTTACAGTATCTCCATCATTTAATTCAACACCATTTACATCTTTAATAACTGTGTTTTCTTCATTTGATGCATCTTCGTCGTTTATAGACCATTCATGATTACACATAGGACAAATATAAAATTGTCCATCCTCGTAAGTATATTCTGAATCACATTTAGGGCAATTTGGTAATGTTGCTTCCATCTTTCAACCTCCGAAAGTTTATAATAACCTCTATAATTTATCACATTTTCATAAATACTGGTATTGGATTTTTCATAAATTTAAGGTTTCATGATGATATATGACGTAATCGCTTTTACTTTAGCATCTTTTTTATGATTTTCAAATTCATACATTTCAGCAAAATAAATTTCCTCACCAGAATTCAATATAATTGTGCCATGTGAAGAAGCTTCTTTACCGTGCGTAAGCATTGATTTAATTTCAAGGCTAGATACTTTTTGCAAGTATTCATTTATTTCTTCTAAAAATGCTTTTCTACCCTTTAATTCAAAAGAACCCGGTACTTTCCATACTAAATCATCTGTTAGCCATTCAGTGAGATACTTTTCATCACCAACTAGTGAAGCAATCACAATGTCTCTAATAATTCTTCTTTTTGGTGCATTATCACATTTTAAATCTCCCAGTACAGTGAATTTTACATTTTTTAAATCATCATCTAATTGACTAAATGATAACCCTTGTTCTACTAATGCTTCTTTCAAAATGCCTATTGCTTTTGGTCCCATACCATGTAGTTTCGCCAAATTATGTTCATCTAATTGAGCAACCTGTTCTAACGTCGTAATGTTGATCGTATTCAAAGCATTTGTTGCTGGTTTCCCTATTTTCGGCAAATTTGTCATCCGAACACAGCTCCCTTTATGAAATGTCTTTTCGTTTAAACCCTATAAATCCAATCATGATGAGCACTATAGATATTATGATTAATATACTTATACCCGAATAATTCATATCTTCAACAGGTATTTCAGGAATATGATGAAATGGCGTTATATCTTTTAACCAGTCTTTAATATTTAACAATTGTCCTAAGTAAACGACAAAAAATGTATAAGTTAAATATAAATAAACGATAAAGTGTCCTTTATTAAACCATCCTAAAAGTACAGCACCGAGTGCTACGAAAGATATAATGGCTGGTATATGCACAATCCCTGCCTTTATTATTGTCCAAAAACTAAATGGATCATCTAACACAGATGCTTGGGCAATATACAAACCGAATGCAGCGATAAAAATCATAAAAATAGCATTAAATAATGAAACAACTAAATAGCTACTCAACAATTTAATTCTTGAAATAGGTCGAGACATTATAAGTTCTATTCGATGAGTATCTAATTCGTTTTTTATTTTGTATAAACTTAATAGTGCAGGTATTGTTGATACGATAGCCATTATAATCATTAAAGTCGGTAAGAATGCTTCTATATAATGATCACCTTTCCCAGCTACCATTTGCTGCAACATTTCATTATCTTTAATAAAATCATCTAACTCACCAAATACTGATCCATATGAAGCGCCAAATACAAACATTCCTATTGCCCAGGAAATAAGCCCTACTTTATACAATTTAAGTTGTAAACCTAGTGGAGATAACCATATTTTATGTGCAGTTCTTTTACCTGGTTTAGAAGGCAGTAAGCCAGACTCTATATCTCTTCTAAAATAAAGTATCATCGCTATCATTAAGAATATAATAGCCGTTATCAAAGTTAAGACGATTGGCCACCAATTATTTTCAGAATAAGCAAACGTTCTTGTAATCCATCCTAGAGGTGAAATCATAGAAATATCTTCATTTATGACATCACCAACCGCTCTCACTAAATAACTTAAGAGTAATACTGTAATACTATAGCCTGTAACACTACTACTTGTTTCAGTTAACTGTGCGAATATAGCTGTCATCATACCAAATAGAATACCAATTGATCCTAATGAAACTGCATAAACGATTGAACCTTGCCAATCCACACTATCAATATTCATTAAAGGTAATATCACCATAATCAAAATGGTTATCATGATATTCACAATTATCATCTCAATAAGTGCACTTACGAGAGGAGATACTTTTCCAACTGGCAATGCTCGAATCATTTCAATACGACCTGCAGATTCATCTCCTCTTGTACTTTTTGAAACAAGTAAAATACTCATTATTGCAACGAGAATACCTGTAAATAGTAACATCTCGTGTGTAAATAACACGCCAACTGATACGTGTTCAAATTGTCCTGGTCCTAACATTGCTTCCATTGCAGGATTTTTAGAAGTTTCAACAATTGGTTGCATATCTGATTGGTGTGGATACATACTTTTAAATGTTGGTGGTATAATAACCGTTAAAACGACAATACCTAATATCCAAAACACCATTTTCCATTTATGAGTCTTGAGGTAAAATAACGTTAATTGTCCAACACCGCTAAAGAGATTATTCATATTACTCACCTCTTTCAATATTCACACCATAATGTCTCATAAATAAATCTTCTAATGTAGGTGGCATACTTTCTAATTTCAGCAACTCAAATCGACTTAAATATTTAATAATATTAGAAACTTTCTCTGAATCCACTTGAAAATGATACATCTCACCTTCTTTAGTAATATCATGTATACCATCTTGCTCTTCTAAATCTGTTAAAGCTTCTTTAGACTGAACGACGAAATGCATTCTCGTTAAATGTCTCAAATCATCCAACGTGCCCATTTCTACGATTTCACCTTTTCGAATAATGCCGACTCGGTCACATAGTTTTTCTACTTCACTTAATATATGACTTGATAATAGTACACTTTTGCCCTCTTTTTTCTTTTCTAATACACATGATTGGAATACTTGTTCCATTAAAGGATCCAATCCAGATGTCGGTTCATCTAATATAAGCAGTTGTGCATCAGTAGTAAATGCAGCGATAAGTGCAACTTTCTGTCTATTACCTTTAGAATATGACCCACATTTTTTAGTAGGGTCTAAATCAAATTTTTTAATTAGTTCATCTCTTTTCTCATTATTTTTAGTGCCACTTAATTTCAGAAATAAATCTATCACTTCTCCACCTGTTAAGTTTGGCCACAAATTCACATCACCTGGAACATAGGCAACTTGTTTATGAATTTGAACCGCATCTTTCCAGGCATCTTTATCAAATGCCTCAATAGAACCAGAATCAGGTTTAAGCATCCCTAAAATTGCTTTAATGGTCGTAGATTTCCCAGAACCATTTGGACCGATAAATCCAAATATTTCTCCTTCTTCAACAGTGAAATTTACACCGTTTAAAGCTTTAAATTTACCAAACGTCTTCGTAACATTATTTACTTTTAACAATGTCATATTAATCACGATCCTTATAGAAGATTTTACGCATTTCTTTAATATATAAATCAAATTCATCATAAAAGCTTTGATAATCATTCTGCTCGATCATTTGATGCGTTATTCGTGTCTTCATAGATTCTGCTAAACCATCAATCGAGTACTTTATAATATTGATAGACATTTCAACATTTAAATTATCTTTAAAAAGATCCTTATCTAAATCTTCAAATAGTGCATTTTGAACTTTACTTTGTAATTGTTTAATATGTTGGTCTTGTTCTCCAGATATATAATGATGTTCAGATTCCTCCAGAACAATTTTCGTTAAAAACTTCGACATATGAGGATGAATCGTCATTAAATTAGATTTTATTTTCGCTTGTTTAACTAACCTATTAAAAATATCTTTCTCAGAAGTATCAATCTGTTTAAAATAATATTCCTCAATGAAATCTAATGAATAATCCACAAGAAATTTAAATAGTCCTTTTTTATTTTTAAAGTAATAAAAAAGCATCCCTTTACCAATACCAGCATTTTCAACAATACGATTCGTAGAACTTTGTTGATAGCCATAATTAGAGAACTCCATCAGCCCTGAATTGATTATTTTTTGACGCTTTTCTTCATCTAAATTATAGAATGCATCATTCATCATATACACCTTCCAAAACATATTAGACCAGTTCGGTCGACTACATCATAACGCTATCGACCACATTGGTCAATTATTATTACTAAATAAAAAAGCCGCCAATTCGCAAAATACGAATTGGTGGCTTTTTTAGTACTTACAGCACTATGTACTGACCCCTTTGTTTGCATATAAAGATAAAAAATAAATCGAATTTAAATTAAAGACCTAAAGCTGTAATCAAATCTACGATTGGTTGTAAGATACTTGTTAACATAAGAAACCTCCTCCTTTGTTTAAGTTATTCTTATTCTATATCAAATAATTATAAGTACATAAAATGAGTAATATTACATTACTCATCGTGTTATATATCCTCACCTTTGTCTTACATTTAAAAACATTTATTTATATTAATATGCAAAATACAAATAATCGTAGTATAATGCTTTTTATATTGTTTTTTAAATCTTATTGTTTACATATGTTTTATTGCATCTAAGGAGAGCGAATAGAAAATGGAAAATCATGAGTTAAAAAGAAGTATGTCTAACCGGCATATTCAGTTAATTGCTATTGGTGGCGCGATTGGTACCGGTCTTTTTCTTGGGGCTGGTAAGAGTATTTCATTAGCGGGTCCATCTATTTTATTAGTTTATATTATTATTGGTTTTTTCTTATTTATTATGATGAGAGCTTTAGGGGAATTATTACTTTCAAATAGTAACTATAATTCTTTCATTGATATTGCTGAACATTATTTAGGTCCTTTATTCGGGTTTTTAACTGGATGGACGTATTGGTTTTGTTGGGTTGCAACGGGTATAGCGGATATTACGGCTGTTGCTAAGTATATTCAGTTTTGGTATCCGGATGTTCCTGCATATGTTTCTGCAATTGCGACTGTTGTTATTCTCTTAGGTTTAAATCTTATGACTGTTAAATTATTTGGTGAGGTCGAATTCTGGTTCGCGCTTATTAAAATTATCGCCATTATATTATTAATTGTTATTGGTTTATGGATGATATTTAATGGCTTTAAATCTAGCACAGGTATTCAATCCGGATTTCATAATTTATATAGTCATAATGGTTTCTTCCCAAATGGTGCTATGGGCTTCTTACTGGCATTCCAAATGGCGGTATTTAGCTTTGTAGGAATTGAACTTGTAGGTGTTACAGCACGTGAAACGAAAGATCCTGAAAAGAATTTACCTAAAGCAGTTAATTCTATCGGTATTCGTATTTTAATTTTCTATGTATTAAGTTTATTAATCATTATGAGTATTACACCATGGAATAAAATTGATCCTGCTGAAAGTCCATTTGTTAATTTATTTGTATTAGCTGGTATTCCAGCTGCTGCGGGTATTGTTAACTTTGTTGTGTTAACTTCAGCTGCTAGTGCTGCAAACAGTGGATTATTCAGTAATAGTCGTATGGTTTATGGTTTAGGTCAAACAGGTCATGCTCCTGAAGGATTAAGCAAGACAAATAAACGTGGTGTCCCTTATCCAGCATTAATATTCTCAGGTGTTGTATTATTCTTCGCTGCGATATTAAATTATTTTATACCGGATGACGTATTTACACTCGTTACGACATTGGCTACGATATTCTTTATTTTTATTTGGTCTATCATTTTAATTTGCTATATCAAATTTAGAAAAGAAGATAAATCTTTACATGAAAAATCTAAATTCAAAAACCCATTTGGTGTGATTGGATCATACCTTGCATTAATATTCTTTGTATTTGTATTAGTTATTTTGTTCTTTGCAAATGATACACGTACAGCATTAATGTACTCACCATTATGGATTATACTATTGCTTGTTGTTTATTATTTGAATCAGCGCAAGCAATCTACTTCAAATGAATAAATCTTATAAACAGTAAACATCGTCATATGACATGTTTACTGTTTTTTTATTGAACAAATGTTATATACCATCGAATAATATTTAAATTCTTGTTATATATTGAATGCAATTAATAGTGTAATATTTATCTATATATTCTAAATTTTTAGAAAATACTATTAACTTCTTGATTTAGATATGCTAAAGTTTGACTATTAACTTTAAAAAGGAGGGAATGCTAATGGTTAGTGAACCGCTTATTTCAGCAACAATACTATTCGCATTAATCGTTCTCGGGGAAATTATATCTTATCTTACAAAGGCTCGTGTACCAATGCTCTTAACAGCAATGGTCAGTTACTTGCTTTTATCTTGGGCAGGCGTCTTACCTGAAAAGATATTAGATAATGCCATTTTACCTTCGCTAGGCGCGCTTATTATTGCACCAGTTATTATGCATATGGGTACAATGATGCCGCTTCATATACTTAAATCACAATGGAAAGCAGTTGTTATATCAATCTTAGGTATATTGGGTTCAACAACCTTAATATTAGTCTTCGTTACGCTCCTATTTGATTTCCGTACTGCCGCTTCAGGTGTTGGACCTATTGCTGGAGGTATCGTCGCGCTGCTCATCACAGTCGAAAAGCTTCAAGATTTAGGATTGGCCAATCTCATTGTTTTACCAGCTATCGTGCAGGCACTTCAAGGTGTTATTGGTATGCCATTAAGTTCTATTCTTATGAAGCGCTATTCAAAATATTACTTAGCAAATAGACATTCAGATAAAAATGTCGCTAATATTTCTAATAAAAATGAATCCAAGAAAGAAACGATATTTAATAAGAATCCGTTACTTCAAAACAATGTTATCAGACTGTTTATTATGTTCTTCTTAGCAAGTATTGCCTTCATGATTGGCGAAGTAACAGGCATTCATTTCACGCTCGTCAGTTTATTATTTGGTGTCATCGGTTTGAAAATTGGATTATTTGAACAAAAAGAACTGGAACGTAATCAATCATTCACAATTATGATGGTTATTATCATTTTAATCGTTATCGGTTCTATGGGCGGCATTAAACCACATGATTTATGGGAATACCTACCTGCTATTTTATCTATTCTTGTTATAGGTACAATTGGTATTTTAATTGGTGGATTTATCGGTGCTAAATTAATTGGATGGAAACCAACTAAAGCATTACCTGTTGCTTTAACCGCATTATATGGTTTCCCAGGTGATTTTATTTTATGTGAAGAAGTCAGTCGATCTGTTACTGATAATGAGGAAGACAGAGAAGATGTATTTAATGAGTTATTGAGCCCAATGATTATTGGTGGGTTTACAACAGTTACAGTTGCATCTGTTATTTTAACATCTATATTAATGAACTTTATTAAGTAATTGAGGAGGACTTAGATATGATTATAAAAAACATCAATTTAATAGACGGTACTGGAAAAGACATTCAACGAGGTGTTGATATAAAGGTTGAAAATAATGTCATTTCTGAAATTGGTACTCATTTAAATGGCGACAATATAATAGAAGGAAATGGTCAATATCTATTACCTGGTATGATTGATAGTCACGTACATGTTATGTTGGAAATGGAACCTTTAGAGAGAAGATTAGCGACACCTTTTTCATATAACTTCTACAAAGCAATTGATCATTTAAAACGAACAGTTGATGCAGGTGTTACAACCGTTCGAGATGCTTTAGGCGCAGATTTAGGTTTAAAAGAAGCTGTGAATGATGGTTTAATACTCGGACCACGTTTACAAATAAGTGTTAACGCATTAACCATTACAGGTGGCCATGGAGACAGTTATACTAAATCTGGTATACAACTACCTATTTTGCAAGATGGCTATCCTGGATTACCGAGTGGTATATGTGATGGTGTGAATGAAGTCCGTAAAAAAGCACGCGAAATGTTAAGAGCTGGTGCTGATGTATTAAAAGTACATGCAACGGGTGGTGTAACAAGTGCAACTGACCATCCAGATTATACGCAATTCTCATTAGAAGAATTAAAAGTCATTGTAGAAGAAGCTCAATTTAGAAATAATCGAAAAGTTATGGCGCATGCTCAAGGTTTACAAGGTGTTAAACAATGTATAGAAGCAGGCATTCACTCAATTGAACATGGTATCTATTTGGATGATGAAGCTGTTCAATTAATGAAAGAAAAAGAAATGTACCTCGTACCTACATTACTCGCACCTCTTTCCGTTATAGAATTCGCTGAAGAACTAGGTATGAGTGAAAATTCTATTAAGAAATCTAAACAAGTCATGCAAGACCATATTGATAGCTTTAAAAAAGCCCATCAAGCTGGTGTGAAAATAGCAATGGGTACTGATGCAGGTGTCTTCAAACATGGAACTAATTTAAGAGAATTAGAGCTTATGGTTGAACACGGCATGACAGAAATGGAAGCCATTGTTTCGTCTACTAAGACAGCTGCTGAATGTTTAGGTTATGACGAAGACTTAGGTACAATTGAAGTAGGCAAGAAAGCAGACTTTATTTTACTAGATCAAAATCCTTTAGAAGATATCAAAGTATTAAGAGATCCAAATAACATTAAAGTTGTTTCAATAGACGGTCAAATCGTCAAAGACATTAGATAATATCATAGTATTTAAAAATGTATTCTAGAAATAGATACAAAGAACCCCCTAAAAGTTGTCACTTTTAGGGGGTTCTTTTCTTACATATTACCGATTGATAAATATTTAGTTTCTAAATAAGGTTCAATACCTTCGATACCGCCTTCACGACCATATCCACTTTCTTTAAATCCACCAAATGGTGCATGCGCTGCTGATGGCGCACCATCATTCCAACCTATCACACCAAAATCAAGCTTCTTATAAATATCAAATCCTGTACGATAGTCATTCGTGAAGAAATAAGCGGCTAAACCATATTCTGTATCATTGGCAACTTTAATAATCTCATCTAAATCTTCGTATGCCATGACTGCTGCGATTGGTCCGAATGTTTCTTCGTGCATCACTTTCATTTCAAGATTAGCTTGTCTAATAACGACTGGCTTTAAGAAATTTCCACCTAATTTTAATTGTTCTAATGGTAATGACAATTCTCCACCATTTTGAACAGCATCTTCAATTTGGTCAATGACTTTATCTACAGCTTGTTGATTAATGAGAGGTCCCATTTCAACGCCTTCTTCTAAGCCATTTCCTACATTTAATGCATTTACTTTTTCAGTTAAACGTTCTGTATAAGCTTCTTCTATATCTTGGTGTACATAAATTCTATTTGCGCTTATACAAGTTTGACCTGAATTTCTAAATTTAGTCGCGATTGTTTGATCAACTGCTAATTCAATATCTGCATCTTTATGAACAATAACTGGTGCTAATCCACCTAATTCCATCGTGACATTTTTAACTGTATTTGCAGAATCTTTTATTAAATGTTTACCGACTGGTGTAGATCCTGTGAATGTTATCTTCTGTATAATTGGACTTTCAGTAAATATTCTACCTGCGTCTTTACCGCTTAATACAACATATTGAATGGCATCTTCAGGAATACCCGCTTCATGTGCCAATTCAACCATTCTTATCGTCGTTAATGGTGTTTCTAAAGCTGGTTTACAAACAATTGTACAACCTGCTGCTAATGCTGGCGCCATTTTTCTCGCAATCATTGCTGCTGGGAAATTCCAAGGAGTAATTGCACCAACAACACCTACTGGGAACGGATCAGTGATAATCTTTTTACCTTTTTGATTAGCAGGTATAGTCTTACCATAAATACGTTTTGCTTCTTCTTGATACCATTGAATGTAACTATTTGCGTAAGCAACTTCGCCTAATGCTTCTTTATAAGGTTTACCGTTCTCTAATGTAATTAATTCTGATAATTCTTCTTTATGTTCATCAATTAATTGATACCATTTTAATAAAAGAGATGAACGTTCATGTGCATCTTTTTCACGCCATGATTCATATGCAACTTGCGCTTTATCAATTTGTTGAATAGCTTCTTCCTCTGAAGTATAAGGAATCGTCTTAACGACTTCATTCGTTGCTGGATTGTATACTTTTAGCTGTTTCAAATACTTCATCCCCTTTTGATTTTGTTAAATATAAGACTGCTGCTATACCATACCATACGAATACGATAATCCATTCATGTGGCCAAATAAGTGATGACGGCATTCCTGGTAAATAAATTGCGATAAATGCAATACTTAAAATAACAGCAATCCAACCGACTACTTTACCACTTTTAATACGATATGGTCTTTCTAAATTAGGCTCGCTTTTTCTTAATTTCAAAAATGCACAAGCAACTAAGAAATAACCTAATACAACACCGATGCCACCAGCATCAACAATCCATACTAATGCAGGACGACCTAATAATGGTGCAACAAATGCTAATACACCAAGGAATATAATACCGTGTGTTGGTGTTTTGTATTTAGGGTGAATGTATGCAAACCACTTAGGAATCATATTATTTTTCGCCATCGCATATAAAATACGACTACCACCGATAATAAATGCATTCCAACTTGTGATAATACCAGCAATTCCACCTAATACGAGTAATATACCAAATCCACTTGATCCAAATAAATTCACCATTGCATCTGCTGTAGCTAATTCACTTGTATTTAATTGACTTGGTGTTAAACCAGTTGCAACACCAAACACAATTAATAAATAGAAGATAACCGATGCTATGATAGAGATAACTAAAATACCACCAATTTTTTTAGAAGGTGCTTTTACTTCTTCAGCTATTTGTGGAATAACATCGAACCCTACAAATAGGAATGGAATCATGATCAGTACAGACATTGTTCCGCCTACACCACCATTAAATAATGGTTTAAGATGTGTAAAGTCACCATTGAATCCTGCACCAAAGAATAATAATAAACCGACACCTACAATAAATATTGTAAATACAGTCTGCATAACTGCAGCTGGTTTAACGCCAAAGTAGTTTAATGACGTTAATATAACACTACCTATAGAACCGATAAGTACCCAAGTTAAGTAAACATCCCATCCAGCTAAATTCCACAATAAGCCAGAATGTTCAAATGGTATGACATAGTCTATAACAGTTGGCAATGCGACTGCTTCAAAAGTAATAACAGATACATAGCCAAATAACACTGACCAACCAGATATAAATGCTACGCCAGGACTAAATGCTTTCTTAACGAATACAAATCCGCCACCTGTTTCAGGAATTGCAGAGGCAAGCTCTGCATATGTTAATCCAATAAAAATTACTAATAATCCACCAATTACAAATGCGATAATACTACCTAGAAATCCTGCTTGTGAAATCCATTCTCCCGAAAGAACAACCCAGCCCCATCCAAGCATGGCGCCAATCGCGAGAAATAATACGTCTGCTATGTTCATTGATTTATTAAATTGAGAATTCATAATTATACCCCATTTTTATTAGTCAAATTTCTTAAAGACTAGATTCTAAGATTGATAATCCTTTGTTTAATTCTTGATCTGTAATGACTAATGGTGCTAAAAATCTAATCACATTTCCGTTAATACCAGCTGATAATAATAATAAACCATTTTCATTTGCTGCTTTAACAATTTGTGACGTTTTAACTTTATCAGGTGATTGCGTTTCTGGATCAACAATTTCCATTGCGACCATTGCGCCTAATCTACGAATATCTCCTATAAATGAATGTTCTAATTTAAATGCTTCTAATCTTGATTGAATCGTTGCACCAAGTTGTTCAGCTTTAGCATTTAAGTTTTCTTCTTCAATAATTTCAATTACTTTTAATGCTGCTTCACATGCAAGTGGATTTCCTGCATATGTACCACCAATTTCGCCTGGATTTGGGCTATCGATAATTTCACTACGTCCAACAACACCACTTAATGGGAATCCTGCTGCTAGAGATTTTGATACAGTCATTAAATCTGGAATAACATCAAAATGCTCAATTGCAAATGTCTTACCAGTACGTGCAAAGCCTGTTTGAATTTCATCTGCAATAAATACGATACCCTGTTCTTCACAAATATCTTTTAATGCATGAATAAATTTCTTATCTGGAATGATAAATCCACCTTCACCTTGTACTGGCTCAATCACTACACATGCCACTTCTGAAGGATCCACTGTTGCGATAAAGAAATTCTTCAAATCTTTAATGACTGAATCTATGTATGCCTCATCACTTAATCCTTCAGGTTTATCTGCTAAATAAGGATATGGTGCTTGATATACTTCTGGTGCAAATGGGCCAAACCCAAATTTGTATGGTCTTACTTTACTTGTCATAGACATTGTTAAATTTGTTCTACCATGAAAACCTCTAATAAATGATACAACTTGTTGTCTACCTGTATATTTTCTAGCGATTTTCACAGCGTTTTCTACTGCTTCTGCACCAGAATTTAGTAATACTGTTTTCTTTTTATGGTCACCTGGTGTAATTTCTGCTAATTTCTCTGCTAATTTAATATAGCTTTCATACATAATCACATTGAAACCAGGTAAAATAAATCTTTCAAGCTCGTTTTTTAAATGTTCAGTTATTTTAGGATGTGAATGACCAACGTTTAATGTTCCGATTGCTCCTGCAAAGTCAATCCACTCTGTACCGTCTTTATCTGTAACTGTTGCCCCTTTTGCAAAATCAGCAATATGTGTATTACCATTACTGACACCTCTTGCTACATATTCGTTACGTAAAGATTCTAATTGTTCTTGAGTCTTACCCATCAAAATCCCTCCTATTGTTTATTTAGTACATATTAAAAAAAGATTGGTATAATGAAAAGTACCAGTTTTTAATTTTTAATAGTACCAGAGGGGCGAACGATATGACTCAAACTTACAAATATAGAGAAATTTATCTCAAATTAAAACAAGATATACTCTCTCAGAAATATAACAGTCACGAAAAATTACCATCTAAAAGACAACTTTCAATTGATCAAAATGTCAGTATTAACACTGTTAAGAATGCTTATGAACAACTTTTTGCTGAGGGTTATATTTACACAAAGGAAAGACAAGGTTACTTTGTTGAGGCATTAAATAAGTTAATCATTCAAGATCAACATATTACGCAACCTTTAAACAATAACCCAACTCAAATTAAATCTTCATATCGTTATTCTTTATCGCATATGACAACCGACATCTCACAATTTCCAATAGACTTATGGTCTAAATATGTGAAAGAAGCTTTTCACCTTTTCAAACATGAAATGTCAGAAATCCCTGTATATAAAGGACCGCTTGAACTAAGAAAATCAATCGCTCAATTGATTTCATACAAAAGAGGTGTCGTCTGTTACCCTGAACAAATCATTGTCGGATCAGGTACAGCGAACTTACTCAGTAGCTTATTCAAAGCATTCTCAAACAATCAAAAAATTGCTATCGAAAATCCCGGCTATTCAAGGATGAGAAAGCTATTTATCGGCATGGGACAGGATGTCGTTAATATTCCACTAGACAACAAAGGGTTATCTGTTGAACATGTGAAACAGGCAAAGCCGGATTTTGTCGTGACAACACCTTCACATCAATTTCCAACAGGCACGATTATGCCAATTTCAAGAAGAATTGAATTACTCAACTGGGTAACTGAACATAATAAATATATTATAGAAGACGATTATGATAGTGAATATAAATATGGTACAGACAATATTCCTTCATTATATAGTTTAGATAAGAATGAACGTGTCATATATTTGGGTACATTCGCGAAAACATTAATGCCAAGTTTAAGAATAAGCTATATGGTCTTACCTTATCCACTCTTATATAAATTCGATGCGATAACAGATACATCCATTACAGATTTAAGCTTAATCAATGCTTACGCGCTTCATTTATTTATTAAATCTGGAAACTATGAGAAATATATTCGTAAGATGCATCATACTTATACTGAAAAGAGAGAGCTTTTTCTAAAAGTATTAAAAAAAGCATTTAAAGAAGACGTCTCGATATACGACATGGAAGCAGGACTACATTTTCTAATTAATATTAAGACGGACTTAAGTTATCAAGAAATTGAACAAAAGGCGCATGACCACGATATAGAATTATATACGATTAGACGTTTCATGGCTGATGAACCTGAAAACACACCATTTAAGACACTCATTATCGGGTTTGCGAAAATAAATCGAGAAGATATCGAACCTGCTATTTTAAAATTAAAAGACATTATTTATGAAAGTCATTGATAAATAAAAAAAATACTTTCATAACCAACGCTTCTAAACAAGTTTGGTCATGAAAGTATGATTGTCTTCTATTATATATACTATTTCTTATAATTGATTTGATAACTTGTGACACTATTAAATGTGTCGCCTTTTCTTAAAATTGATGGTGCTGCTTCATTTAATAAATTAATATCATTAGGTAGTGATTGCGTTTCTAATGTAAAGCCACTATGTACATTAATAGAGTCTTCATGATCATTCCAATCTACATCATTCAATGTAAATATGACAACTTCATTCTGATCAGTCGTCATTTCAAGTTCCAATTCATCATTCGACACTTTGAAAGTACCATCTTCTAATGTCACTGGATGATCAATACCATTAAATTGATTGATTTGTTGAAATCCACTGTCGAATATATCTTTAAAAGTTATACTATCTTTCCCAATTTCTACATTAATATTCTCTGTATCAAGAGATTCCACAATTTGATTATCTTTAAGCGGATAGAATTGAACGTTATGATGAAGTTGATGATTTTCAATAGATGCATTTGTTTCATTCAAATTAAAATACACATGATTCATCGGATTCAATAAAGTATCTTCAGTACTCGTTGCTTCATATATAATTGTCCATTTCAAATTTGTTAAATCATATTGATGTGTTACGGTCATGTTAATATCACCTGGGAAATGATCAACTGAATGTTTCAATTCTACATGATATACAATGCGAACAATATCATCTTCATTAACAATGTCATAATCACACACTTGAGTATATAAACCGTTAGAGCCACCATGTAAATTATGAACACCATCATTTTGTTCAAGCTGATAGGATTCACCATTTAATACAAACTGACCATTTTCAATTCTGCCACCATATCTTGCAACAGTCGCACCAAAGAAATAAGGATTTTGCTCATAATATTCTATTAAATCATCACTTTCAGTCGGACCAAGGATAACGGATCTACCATCAATTTTCCAATCGACAATCCGCATACCAAAATTCGTAAATTGAATCTTTGAACGCTCATCATAGATTGTAATCAAATCTATATTCTTCTCTTTATCTAAAGTCTCAATCTCAAATGACATTAGCCTCATCCTATTCTATAAAGTGTACATGCAGTTAGTTAAAGTTTAGCATATTGTTCCAATCAATTCTCATTTACATGATCAAACGAATCAGCGTAAAAGTCATATTTCATATTATTCGTTGGTAAAATTCTTAATTTAGCTTTCCCTACAATTTGTTCGTCGGTAATGAGTCCAACATCTTGGCGACTATCATTACTATTCAAACGATTATCACCGAGGACTAAATATTTACCTTCTGGAATTACTTTTTCACCATCAGAATTTTTTGTATCTGATACATCAAAGTTTTCCGTTAAATACTCCGTGAATTTATGCTTCTTATTAAAATCTAAATAAGGTTCTGCAACTTTTTCATGATTAATATATAATTGATCATTCTTATAACTGACAGTATCACCAGGTACACCTATTAATCTCTTAATATAATCCTTTTCTTCATTCGCATGAAAAATAATCACATCACCTCTATCAATCGTACCAAGCGTTTTCGAAATTTTACTAACAATCAAATTGTCTTTATCATTAAACGTAGGATACATTGACTGTCCATGCACCTCATATCTACTAAATAAAAAAGTCGTAATAAGCCACGCCACAACAATAGCGACAACGATAGACGCAACCCATTCCATTAAATTCTTAACCACTGTAACCCTCCTCAAACTCATATTATTATTTACATGTTATTCAAACGATAGCATATATTCAAGCATTCTTCCCTTTATTGCTCATTTAATATTTAAATGATAATATTACATTATTATATTATACTGAAAAGAGGTATTCTCATGAAAGTATCTTGGATATTGTGGTGGATTTTAACAATCATTGAAGTTGGTGCATTTTTAACGTTCTCAATCTTTTTATGGTTTAGAGAAGTTGATGCCACTGGAGCTGTGCAAACAACAGAAATAAAATGGTTCTCTATCGGTATCATGGCAACACTTTTTATCATTCCATTCTTAACACAACTCGTTTGGTTAATCGTCAATCTCATCACTTCTAAAAAGTTAAAAGCTCAAAATCAAAATATGTAAATATAAATTAACGATACACTCCGTCACTTTCACTTAGATAAAAGATAAAGTCATAGAGTGTATCGTTTGTTTTTAATTAAAAGAGCTATATCAATTCTTGACCCTTTTTGCTACTTTATATGCAGCTATTATAAAGAGAAATATTGAAACTCCCCATAATACTGCAGATAAATTGGTTAAACTTCCTTCTAAATTAGTTGCGATAACTGGAAGTATACCTGCTATTAATATTAATAAAATAATTTGTTTCATAAAGATTCACCCTTTAGTACACTATTCTTTATTTTGGCCATCCTAAATAAATAGCAAAGATAATAAGAACCGCACCAACAACTATAGATCCTTTATAAATATTATGTTCTTTTCTACGTTTTATGCCAACTACTACAATCACTAAACCTAATATAAATGAAAGTAACATTATATAAAAACCCATATGACATACCTCCTCATTTAGTATATTATTTTACCATAAAATGTCATAAATGGTATAATGTTATATAATCAGAAAAATAACGCTTTGAAAAAAGTTTAAGGAGTGTTACGTATGAAAGTTAAAGAATTAATCAAGCAAAGCTACGATGACTTATTAGAGTTAGAATTAACAAGCTATAATATAGCAGTTGTACTAGTTGCGGTTGTTGTCTTAAGCGTCTTAATCACACCTTTATTTGGGATTCCTGTCGGACTTTTAGGTGGCGCATATTACTTAAAAAATTATAAATAATATTTAAAGCCCGTTTTCAAGGAAACGGGCTTTATTGATTAATTCATTATATACTTGCTTGAATTAAACCTATTACAATTACGACAACAAGATAAATCACAGTCCATATTACTGCTGTCTTTCCTTTAAATCTACTTGTTGCATATAATACAACTCCAAATAAATAGGCTGCCAATAATGTTGATAAATCAAATACACCGAGATAATCATTACTTTGGCTAAATACTGCCAAACTTGTAATAGAGTGTTTAACTGGATCTAAACCAACAATTGCTATAATAGCTAAAACGATGAGATTAAAGATTGTTGTAATTAATTTTACAAACGTTGCAGCTGCAAATAAACTTGAAGCTTTAACATCAGATTTCATAATTTTTGAGATGATAAGAAAAATTAGAAATGAAAAAGCAATGCCTATAATTGGTGCTAAAATACCACCTATGTATGCAAATACTGTAGTAAAAGTAGACATTTGATCAATTTCAGTTTCACTTAATCCAGCTTCTTTTAAATCAGCTGTAAGATCCGTTGTTATTGATGTAATCCATATTGAAGCAACTGATAAAATAATGACCAAAATCATATTTAACAACCACTTAGGTCGTTCTCTATAGTTGTTTAAAGTTGGTGCAAATAATAAATTTGAATGTTTCATCACTATACTCCTTTGCTTTTTGTATAATTTAAGGTTAACATTCATAAAGCATTAATAAAATAGTTAATTATATAATTAATATTCTTAAATTTTATAATCGTTATTTAATTTTTGCATAGAATATGATATTCATGTACTTCTTAAAGAACTATGCAAATTAAATATTCATATGATCACTCAACAGAAATAGACAAAATATACCAAATTATGCTATTATGTAAATGAAAAAGGCAACGTGCGGTCACACGTTGCCTGTGAGCCCGTTAAAAAGACGGTGGATTTTTGATTAGGTTAAAAATAACCATCTAAACCTCCAAAGTTAGAGATGGTTATTTTTTATGGTTATTTTTACTAATTAATACTAAACCAATGATCGAAATAACAATCATTAGTATTTCATAATCAGTCATATTACTCCTTTCTAGGAGTTGAAACCATTATCATAGGCATCACCCCTTTATTTAAGAGATTAGCCACCATCCATCTAACTTGCTCTGTTATATTATACCAAATTCCCATTATTTGTAACATTGTTTCAGTATTATAATAGACAAAATATATGTATTTATTTTATAATATATACATAAAAGGCAACGTGCTACAACACATTGCCTATGAGCCCGTTAAAAAGACGGTGGAAAATTTATTAGTTATTAAATAACTATCGCCTCCTCCAAAGTTAGCGATGGTTATTTTTTATGGTTACTTTTACTTATTAATACTAAACCAATGATCGATATAACAATCATTAGTATTTCATAATCAGTCATATTACTCCTTTCTAGGAGTTGAAACCATTATCATAGGCATCACCCCTTCATTTAAGAGATTAGCCACCATCTATCTAACTTGCTCTGTTATATTATACCAAATTCCCATTATTTGTAACATTATTTTTAGGTTGTTATAGACAAAATATTCGTATTTATTGTATAATATGTGCATAAAAAGGTAACGTGCTGTAACACGTTGCCTGTGAGCCCGTCAAAAAGACGGTGGCTTTATATAAATGCCGTTAAAAATAACCATCGAAACATTCCAAAGTTAAAAACAATTATTTTTTATGGCTATTATTACTAATTAGTACTAAACCAATTTCACAGGTGTCACCCACCTTCTTTAAAAGGGGGGATTCACCATATAACCATCGATTTTTCAAAGTTAGCGATGGTTATTTTTTTGTGCTTTTTTATGGATATTTTTAATTTTACGCTCTATCAATCATGTATGATTCCACTATTGTTTGTGAATTACATAAAAAAACATGAATAATTAATTACAAATTTAATATTCTTAAATCTCATAAGTATTATTTTTTATTGTTCCTAACTGTGATAACATTTCCCATGTGAGAATAAAAATATATAGGAGTGGAATAAATTGAAGCGTAAATTATTTTGGATAATCGGGATTGTCGTTATCATTTTGTTAGTTGTTGTTGCGCTTATTGTAAAACAAACGACAAATGACACAGACGATAAAAAAGACGGTTATGATACATATAAAGTTAAAAAGGAATCCCCTTTAAGTATTTCTGGTAAGGCTGCACCTACTAAAATTAAAACTTATAACAATAATGATCAGTTAGGTGAATTTGTGAGTACTGTTGTTGAAGATGGTCAATCTGTTAAACAAGGTGATCAATTGATTAACTATAATGTGAATGATCAAAAGCGCCAAGATTTACAAGATAAAGTAAATGCTGCACAAAACAAGGTGAATCAAGACTACCAAAATATTAATCAGAAACCGAACAATAATGATTTACAAAACACTTTATCTAAAGATTTAAATACATTAAGTGAAGCTAACAAGCAATTATCACAGTATGATCGTCAAGTAAATGAAAGTATGTATGCTTCATTTGATGGTAAAGTCGAAATGGAGAATGATAATGACGCTAACAGTGGTGAAGCGATTTTAAAATTAGTCGCAAGTGAACCTCAAATCAAAACTTCTGTATCAGAATTTGATATTACTAAAATTAAAGTTGGCGATGAAGTTAACGTGACGGTGAACAGTACTGGTGAAGAAGGTAAAGGGAAAGTGACAAAGATTTCTGAATTACCTACAAGTTATGATGATAGTAACCAAAGTGAATCGATGAATACTGCTGATCCAGAAAGTGAAACAACTCAGACATCTAATCCTGTTTCTAATAATCCAAGCGTTGGAAAAGGCAATTCTAAATATCAAGTAACGATTGGTAAATTAGACATTTCTGTACGTAGTGGATTCTCAACTGAAGGAGAGATTCCTTTAGATACGATTAAATTACCTAAGTCTGTATTAACAAAAGGCAATCATGTATTTGTTGTCGATAAAAATCATAAAGTTCATAAACGACATATTAATATTAAACGACAAAATGGTGAAATATATGTTGAGAAAGGACTTAAATCTGGAGATAAACTGATCATTTCACCTAAGAAAACATTAAATAATGGTGAAAAGGTTGAGATAGCATCATGATTAATTTAGTAAATGTTAATCGACACTTTAAAAACGGAGAAGAAACAAATCATATATTGAAAGATATTAATATATCTATTGATACAGGTGAATTTATCGCGATTATGGGCCCTTCTGGTTCAGGGAAAAGTACATTGATTAATATTTTAGGTTTTATAGATAGAGGATACACAGGTGAATATCTGTTTGATGGTGAGAATTATCAACAAGTTTCAGATAATAAGCTTGCCTTTATTAGAAATAAAACAGTCGGTTTTGTCTTTCAAAATTTTAAATTGATACAAAATAATACGATTATGGAGAATGTTAGTATCCCCCTATTATATTCAGGTATGTCTTCAAAAGAACGTAAACAACGTGTTGAATCTGTCTTAAAAGACGTTGGAATAGCAGATAAAAAACATCTTGTACCGAATAAGTTATCGGGTGGTCAACAACAACGTGTCGCCATCGCGCGCTCGATTGTCAATAAACCTAAATTCATTATTGCTGATGAACCAACAGGTGCGCTTGATTCTCAAACTTCTAAAGATATTATGGATTTATTTGTGCGACTTAATCGCGAACAAAATACAACCATGATTATTGTTACGCATGATCGTAAAGTAGCTGAACAAGCTGATCGCGTGATACACATATTAGATGGCCGTGTTCAGCGAGAAGAGGTGATAGAATGAAGAACTTACCGAATATCATATCAGTCTCTCTCAAATCTATCATGAAGAATAAACGCCGTAACATCTTTACGATGATTGGTATTATTATCGGTATAGCTGCAGTCATTACCATTATGTCTTTAGGTAATGGTTTTAAAAAGACAGCATCTGATGAATTTGCTGATACGGGTGCGAGTAAAGGACAAGCTATGATTAGCTTCATGCCTGAAAATATGGAAGGCTCTAAAGAAAATCCATTCGACAAACAAGATATTGATCTCGTCAAACAAATAGACGGTGTCACAGACGCTAAAATTAAAGAAGATGACAGTCAAAGTTATGGGGCAAAAATGACCAATTCACAAAAGCAATCTGACATCAATATCTTTAAAAAAGACTATGTCGACAATGCATCTGAAGGTAAAGGATTCACACAATCAGATAATGAATTGAAAGAAAAAGTCGTCACAATCGATCAAACAATTGCTAAAAAAGCGTTCAAAGGTGACGCGATTGGTAAGACGTTATTTATAGATGACCAAGGATTTAAAATTGTAGGTATTGTCAATAATCCTATGTATGAAAATACAGTGAATATGCCAAGCGAAACTTTCAATCGATATATGGGTGACTTAAGCCAGGACCTTCCACAACTTGAATTAAAAGTAGATAACGATGATAACAAAAAAGAAATTGCTAATAAGGCAGCTAAGCTCTTAAACAAAAGAGGTTCAGGTATGAGCGAAGGTAGTTATCAGTATTCAGATATGGAAGAAATCATGAAAAGTATCACACAAGTATTCGATGCCATTACGTACTTTGTTGCAGCAGTAGCAGGTATTTCATTATTCATTGCGGGTATAGGTGTGATGAACGTTATGTATATTTCAGTCGCTGAACGTACAGAAGAAATTGCGATAAGACGTGCGTTTGGAGCTAAAGGTCGAGACATTGAAATACAATTCTTAATAGAAAGTATCGTGCTATGTCTGATCGGTGGCATTATCGGATTAATCATAGGTATTTTGATTTCTAAACTTGTAGAAGCCGTTACGCCTGATATGGTTCAAAGTGTTGTGAGTCTAGGTTCTATTTTACTTGCTGTCGGCGTTTCAACATTAATTGGTATTGTATTTGGTTGGATACCAGCAAGGTCAGCATCTAAGAAAGAATTAATAGATATTATTAAATAGTTTAAATATAATTTAACCGCCACATGAGTTATCATCCAACTCATGTGGCGGTTTTATTTATTATACTTCAGTTAATGCATCATTAAAATCTGCTTTCATTTTATGCCATGCTTCATCGATACGTTCATCTAAACCGAATAGACCGCTTCTTCCCAATATATAAATATCTGGATTGGCTTTTTGAATTTTACTAAATGTCTTCTTATTTGAAGAGCCATCCATTTCAATTAAATATTTGTATTGATGTTCATCTCTTAACTTTCTCAATTCTACTATTTTATCTAATGTTTCATCGATAAATTTTTCTCCAGCAAACCCTGGGTCAACCGTCATAATTGTAATCTTATCTAAATATTGAATATAAGGTTTAATCACTTCAATGGGTGTTTCTGGATTTAATACAATCCCTACTTTTTTATCTTGATCATGGATTTTATGAATCAATCGGTAAGCAACACCATTGACGACTTCTGCATGTATGCATATATAATCTGTATCTACTTTTAATAATTCATCCACCCAAAACGAAGGTTCTGTGACCATTAAATGCGCAGATATGGGTACGTCAGAAATTTTCTTAACTTGTTCAATAAACCAAGGTGACAGTGTAATATTCGGGACATAATGACCGTCCATAATATCTATATGATAAGATTCTACGTGCTCATTCAAAAATGTAATCTGCTCGCTAAATTTATCTAAGTCCATCGTCATTAATGATGGTGAAAACTTTACATTCTCCATGTATTAAACCTCCATTAGTATACTTTAATATCGTCTAATTCTATGTCATCTTCTTCGATTTCATCGATCATTTCTTCTGATTCATTTACAGGTTTCTTAAGTAGTATAAGTACTAGAGCTGTAACAATAACATTTGCTACGATAGCGATGACGAAACCTAATGGCTGAGACATTGTTGGAATTGCTAACATGCCACCAAACGGCACTTTCGAGTCAGCGTTCATCACCATTGAAATCGCGCCACCTACTGCACCACCGATTCCTGTAGCAATAATACATCTAATAATGTCGTTTAAGACAATCGGTAAGACACCTTCTACAATTTCAATAATGCCCATTGGAAATGCTGTTTTTAATGTTTCTACTTCTACTTTTTTATAAATATTTTTACGCATTAATCTTCCAATCCAATATGCAAATGCGAATCCAATTGGCGTCGCTGTGTTAACGACAATCAATGCTGTTATAGGTTCATGAATACCTTGTGCTTGTAGTGTTAATACAAATGCAAATACTGTTTTATTAATTGGACCACCATAATCGACACTTGCTAATACACCGATGATAATGCCATAAATCAATTTAGAAGTACCACTAAGAGATTGTAAATACTCAGTTAAAATATGCGTAAATTGTGTAATTGGCGCTCCGATTACATAGACCATAATGAGCCCACCTACAAGTGAAGCAATAAACGGAATTACAAGCATCGGCATTAAGCCTTTAGCCCAATTTGGCATTTTGATATATTTAATAATTAATACAACAAGATAACCTGCCAAGAAGCCACCTATTAATCCTCCGATAAAACCTGATCCAACTGCATTAGCTGTTAAACCAATAACGAGGCCAGGTGCTATACCTGGTTTATCAGCAATTGAATAAGCGATACCTGTTGCAATAACAACTGGTAACATGCCTAGTCCAGCACCGCCAAGTGTTGCAAGTACATCCCAGAATGAATAGCCAGTCTTCGTTAAATCTGTTGATGAATCTCCACCTAACGCCATCCCAATTGCAATCATGAATCCCGCTCCACATACAACTGGAATTAAATAAGATATTGCCGTAAGTAAATGACCTTTTAAATTCAACTGATTAAAAAATGTTTTCACGTTATCTCCCCCTTTGTTAGTTAGATAAAATTGCTACAACTTCTGTTTTATTTTTAGAATTTAATAATTGCTCAATCACTTCATCATTACTCAACTTTCTTGCGATTAATGATAAGAGTTTCAAATGCTCTTTAGAATTGTCGCTATCTTCACCAACTGCAAGTAAAATAACGACTTTCGCACCTGTATCATCTAAAGATGGCCACTCTACTTCATCTTTTAAGACGCCAATTGCAATACCAACTTTGTTAACGCTACTACTTTTCCCGTGTGGAATCGCCACAAAGTTACCTATACCTGTTACGCCTTCTGACTCTCTTTTATAAACAGCTTCTAAAAATGCTTCTGAATTGTCTATATATTGTTCTTTATCAAATAAATGAACGAGTGTTTCTAAAGTTTCTTCTCTATTATTTGTCTCAAGTTCTGTTAAGATTGTGTTCTCATCTAATACATCTATTAAATTCATATGGCATCTCCTTTATTGTTGTGAAATTTGTTCGATTTTTTCTATTAATTTATTTGGAGATTTTATTGCGACATCTGTCGGTATTTCGATGACTTTTTTACCTTCAAATCTTTCTTTAGCGCTTACCTTTACATCTACAGCAAGCAACACGATATCAGCTTGTTTTATATCTTCAGGTGACAATTCATTTTCTACACCTATTGTCCCTTGTGTTTCAATTTTGATATTATGACCTTTCTTTTCAGCTGCTTTTTCTAACTTTTCAGCTGCGATATATGTGTGTGCAATACCTACTGTACAAGCACAAATACTCACGATATTCATATTTCATTCCTCCAATTATAATAATGACTCTACAAAGTCTTCGTCTGCTAAATTCCTCATAAATGCTTGAATGTCTTGCAATACTGCTTGATCTTCTTGTGGTTTAAGATTTAGCAAAATAATCAATTTCAATGGCTGGTCATGCCAGTTCATAAGATTTGTCTCATTTTTTATTAAAAATATTTTAGTCTTTAAAATGTTCTCACTTTGAATGTGCGGTAAAATCACTTCTGGAAAAATTTCAATATTCCCATGTTGTTCTCGCTCGTGTACTTCTTCAATAAAAACACTTTCAGACTGAATGTACTGATCTTTCTTTAACTGACTACCTATTACTTCAATGACATCTTGATACATTATGTTAGTTGTTTTAATTTCATAAAATAACGATTCATTCATTGTTATCACCTAACATTTCTATCATCTTTCGCAATTTAATTTGATCATTCTTATTAAACATTGCGCTGATGACCACGATTGGAATTTGCTTTACTTCAGGTATATGAACAGTTGAAATAATCAAATCTATTTTATGCAAGTCTTCTTCTTGTATATCAAAAGAAGATTTAACATCTACAATCTCAATTTCTGGTACGTTTCTGTCTATTTTGGTTTTCAATAATTCAGAAGTACCTATGCCTGTAGTACAAGTAATCAGTGTTTGTATTTTCTTCGGGTTTCTCTCAAGTTCTTTCGCAAAATACAATGTTAAAAAGCCTATTTCATCGTCATTCATTTTTTTAATATGATATGTTTCAGAAATTAGATCTGAAATCTGTCGAATAACTGTAAATACATGTGGATATTCAATTTTAATTTGTTCTATTAAAGCATTCCTGACATTTAACCCATGTTCAATTCGATTGAGCATCGGTTTAATATGTTTAAGAAGTTGCTGCTCTAAATCAATATTTTTAAATGAATGATTTAATTCTTGACTCGCACCGTCTATCAATGCATTTGTTATATCGATGACTTCTTGTGAATATTGCATGTCTTCTTGATTATGCTGAACATTTTGCGTTTCAAATCTCGAAGAAATAAGATATTCAAACAAATAAATCCGTTCATTTTCAGGTAATTGAGTATGAAGATATTGTTCAACATTGCCAATTACCATGTCACTCATTCTATAAAATGATTGATACTCATTTTTTAACTTTATCAATTCAGGTGTCTTTCTATCTTTGTTTTGTTTGATCACACCTCTTTTTCTAAAGCGCATGATTAAAATATATAAATGAGAGAAAATGTTCACATTATAAGGATAAGGAATAATCATATCTTTATAACTCTCAATCTTATTGATTTGTTCTTGCACAAAATGTGCATCTTTATCCTCATTTTGATCCATAACATTATAAGCAGAGAAATTAGACAGTTGCCCATCTCCAATGAGTTCTAACAATGCATTTCGAATATCACTTTCATCACCATTTATAGATAAATGACGATTCTTTCTTTCTAAATTTAAATTAAAACGTTTTAACATCTCTTCAATTTTTTTCTCATCTGTGTTCAGTACACTTTCAGAAATATAATAACGTTCGATAATATTAAAGATAGATATCGATTTAGGGGAGATTAACAATAAATCTTTTGTCATCATATTTCGTCTTTCAATAGGAGAAAACAAATCATTTTGATGAAGATGCCCCGTTTCATGCTGTTCAATATATTCTTTATCATCAATACGATAGCCCTTACCTTTTTCAGATATAATAAGAGGCTCTTTATAATAATCATTTATACGTTTAACAAGTCGATAAATCGTTTTAGTAGAAACATTTAGATGTTTCGCCAATCGATTCGAATCGACAAACGAATGCGCATTTAATAAGTAATGAATTAACTTCTCTTGATTATCACCTTCCATGACTTTTACAACCTCCCTGTAGCTTTATCATAAAACAAATATATGTAAGCGTTTTACTTTTGTTTGTCCATTACAATAGACATTAAAATATCATTCATTATAAACTATCGCGTTACTAAAGTAATGAATTAACCTCTTTTACACTTCTACATCTGTAAAAAGTCTGCATACCAAATAAAATTGCGCACAAAAAAACTCACTTTAGCAAAATTGCTAAAATGAGTTTGAAATTAAAGTTCTATTAAACGCCTGAATACGCCATAAATCCGCCATCGACTGGTACAGTAATGCCATTTACAAATGATGAATAATCTTTATCTAATAACCATAAAATCGTACCGATAAGTGCTTCTGGTTTCCCAAATTCTCCAAGAGGTGTTTGACTTAATATTTTTTCTGAACGTGCCGTCAGACTTCCGTCTTCATTTAATAATAAGTCTCTATTTTGTTCTGTTAAGAAAAATCCTGGTGCAATCGCATTAACTCTAATATCTTCCTCTGCAAAATAAACAGCCAACCACTGCGTAAAGTTATTAATAGCAGCTTTTGCAGCACTATATGCTGGCACTTTAGTCAATGGTGCATAACCACTCATGGAAGAGAAATTAATAATGCTTGCATGTTCTGACTTCAGTAATTCTTTGCCGAATACTTTAGCAGCGACAAATGAGCCAATAAAATTATTATTAAATACATGTTCAAATCCACTTTGTTCTAAATCAAAAAAGTTCTTTTTATCTTCAGCATTGTATGACTCTGAATCTGTAATAGCGTCAGGGTTATTACCACCTGCACCATTAATTAAATAGTCAATTTTTCCAAATGCTTCTAAAATTTCATCTTTAGCTTTCGTTAGCGATTCTTCATTCGTAACATCAACTGAATAGTTACGAGCAATACCACCTTCAGCTTCTATTTCTTTAACAACTTCTACACCTTTATCATAAGTACGATTTAAAATGGCGATTTGCATGCCTTGTTTGCCTAATTCTTTCGCAATTGTTCTACAAAGCACTCCGCTTCCACCTGTAATTACAACGACTTTATCTTTTAAACTTTCATGTTTACTAAACATTTTTACCAGACTCCTTTTCAAGTTGATATGCATCCCATAATCCATTTAAGTACATAATGCCTAATGCTCTATCATATAATCCGTATCCTGGGCGACATTCTTCATTCCATAAATGTCTACCGTGATCTGGACGAATGTATCCTTTATAATCTGCATCTGATAAATGTTTCATAATTTGTGCAATATCAATATTACCGTCTTCTGTAAAATGAGAAGTTTCTACAAAACTGCCATTTTCGGAGATGCGAACATTTCTAATATGCATAAATGGTGCATGCTCATGGTATTTCAAAGCAATTTCTGCCATATCATTATCTTTAGAAGCACCCATAGAGCCCGTACATAACGTAATCGCATTATTTGGACTATTATTAATCTCAAACATTCTTTCGTAGCTATCTGCACCAGTTATAATTCTTGGTAAATTGAAAATAGAATATGGTGGATCATCTGGGTGAATTGCCATTTTAATACCGCAACGTTCTGCAGTTGGAATGATTGCGTTTATAAAGTATGCAAAGTTTTCCCATAATTTTTCTTCATCTATATCTTTATATGCTTCAAATAGTTCTGAAATTTGATCTAATTTTTCTGGTTCCCAACCTGGCATTGTTAGATTTTTACTCGCACTTGAAACAGTTTCTATTAATTCTTTCGGATCTAAATTTTTAACTTTTTCATAATCAAAGTATAGTGCTGTAGAACCATCTTCTAATGGATGGAACATATCTGTTCTAGTCCAATCAAATATTGGCATGAAGTTATAACAAATAACTTCCACACCATATTCAGCTAAATTCTCAATAGTTTGTTTGTAGTTTTCAATTAATTCATCACGTTCACTATTACCTAATTTAATAGATTCATGAACATTCACACTTTCAACAACTTTTGCATTAAATCCATGTGATTCAATATATTCAACTTCTTCTTTAATTTCATCTTTTTCCCAAACAGCACCAACTGGCTTTTCATGAAGTGCCCATACAATCCCAGTTGTATTAGGTATTTGTTTAATATCTTCTAATGTAATTGTGTCATTGTTTCTTCCGTACCAACGAAATGTCATTTCCATTTTATCCATCTCCTAATTGCCGATTATCTTTCTATTATACCTTTACCACTCAAGAAACTTTCTACTTGTTCTAAATATGGCAATCCTTCGTTATCGCCTATTACTTCTGTAACCATTCCGCCTACTGCATTTGCGAATCTTACACGCTCTTTTGCTGTATATCCTTTACTTAAAGCGAACAAGTATCCGCTTGAAAAGCCATCTCCAGCGCCTACTGTATCGATTGGACTTACTGGAAAGACTTCTGTTTCAAATTGTTCTTCATTGCTTACAAATTGTGTAGGTAAATGTCCACCTTTGACAATGATTTCTTGTAAGTCTTGTTCTTTTAATAAATCTTCAATATTTTCAAATGGTGTCGCTATTTTAAGAATTTCTAGTTCTTCATCACTTGTTAACAGAATATCTGTATAAGGTAATAATGCGCCTAGACTTTCACTTGCTGTTTCTTTAGACCAAGTTTTTAGTCTTATATTTGGATCTAAAGTTACAGTTGTATTTGCTTTTTGTGCTTTTTTCATCATTGATTGTATCAGTTCAATTTTATGATGTAATAATGCGACAAACACACCACTGACGTGGAAATAATCAATATCATCAAAGTTAATATGTGCGACATCTTCTTCTGTTAAGTCTTTAATGGGTGCATTGTCTCGATAATAAAATGAAGCACCGCTTCCATCTGCATTGATTTGTTTAAAATAAACGGACGTGTTTTTACCTGGTACTTGTTCGATATGCTCTGTATCAATACCTTCTCCACGTAAATTATTGATAATGTGTTGACCAAATTCATCTTTACCCACTTTTGAATAAAAAGTTGTTTCTAACCCTAATCTACTCGCACCAATTGCTACATTTAATTCCGCGCCTCCAATTGTTCTATGGAATGTATGATTAAATTTCAAAGGTCCTTTATTACTAGGATTCATGGCTATCATGGAATCACCTATTGTGAAAAGCCTCATTTCTACCACTCACTTTCATCGATTTCTAACAGCTTCTACATACTTTTGAGCTTTTTCTGAAATAACTTCAAAATTATTTCCTGTAAATTCTTTCGTTAAGTCGCCACCAATACCTACAGCGAATGAACCTTTTTCAATCCAATCTGATACGTTATCTAAATTCACGCCTCCAGAAGGCATCAATTCAACATTAGGTACTGGACCTTTAATATCTTTAATAAATCCGGCACCTAATTGTCCTCCTGGGAACAGTTTAATTAAATCAGAGCCATTGCGTAACGCTTCTATAATTTCTGTTGCACTACTACAACCTGGTAAGTATGGAATAGAATATACATTACATAATTTAGATATATTGGTGTCTAAATGTGGACTTACAATATATTGAGCTCCTTTATTAATCGCAATTTGTGCTGTAGCAGCATCTAACACTGTTCCTGCACCTAGAACGATATCATCACCATATTGTTTATGTACTTGATTAATCACTTCTTCAGCATTCGGTACAGTAAACGTAATTTCTATATTTTTAAATCCACCTTTAATGATTTCATCCACAATTTTCTTTGTTTCATCCTCGTCATTCCCTCTAACAACAGCAACGAGGTAATTTTCATGTAACTGATTTAAAATTTTATACTTTTTCAAAATAGCCCTCCGTTCCACATTATGATACAATGTATTGTATAGTAATATTTAGTATTATTATAACGTTTGTGAAAACGTTGTCAATTATTTATTTTCATCTATGTTACTTAATTCATAGATTAATTTATGCTATATTTTTATCAAAGAGGTGATGATTATGGCTTCTAACGTTCAATCCATTGACCGTGCATTAAGCATTTTAGAAATCATATCTGAAAAAGAACAAATATCATTAAAAGACTTAGTAGATGAAACTCAATTATCTAAAGCAACTGTACATAGACTTGTTAATTCATTGATTAGCAATGGCTACGTTCAACAAAACGCATTGACCAATCAATATGAAATAACTTTTAAAATGTTCCAACTTGGGAATAAACGTGTACAAAACATTGATTTTTTAAATGTAGCTAAAAGTATGATAAGTCAGCTGATGACAACAGTTGGGGAAACATGTCATTTAGTAGTGGAAGACAATAACGAAGTGGTATATATAGATAAATTTATACCAAGTAATAACAATCGATCGATGGCATCAAAAATTGGGAAACGAGCACCTATGTATTGCACAGCAGTAGGTAAATCTATCCTTTCGACGTATGACAATGAAAGAATCCAAGAAATATGGAATCAATCGAATATAGTTAAACTAACCGAAAATACAATCACAGACTATGATCAATTCATTGATGAAATAGCAGTCATCCGAGAACAAGGTTATTCAGTAGATAATGAAGAAAACGAAAAAGGCATATATTGCGTAAGTACTTACTTCGTAAACTATCGAAACGAAGTCCAAGGCGCTATCAGCCTTTCATTCCCTACAACAGAATTAGATAAGAAAGAGTTCTTTGTAGATGAATTAAAAACATGTGCCAACAAAATTTCGAGATTACTTGGGTATCATTAAGAAATTTAGTAATTTTAGAGCGGGGGTGGCGCACGATATCTCTCAGTCTTCGTGCGTTACACCCTGTTTTTATACCCTAGCGCACGATATCTCTCAGTCTTCGTGCATTATGATGAATGATTTATAAGGGGGCGTTTACATGTATGTACCAAAATATTATCAGATGAGTGATTATGAAAAAATCAAAGATTTTATGATGCATAATAATTTTGTAACCATCATTACTTATGACGAATTAAAACCACTTGCTACACATTTACCTGTTAATATTGAAGAAAAAGATAATACCTTATATGTATCTGGACATTTTGCAAAGGCTAATAAACAATGGCAAACAATCGAATCAAACGAACATATCCTTATCATATTCCAAGGTCCTCATGCTTACATTTCTTCTACATGGTATGAAAAAGAAGATGTTCCAACTTGGGATTACCAAAGTATACATGCGTATGGTAAAGGGCATTTGTTAAGTGAGTCAGAGTTAGTAGATGATTTGACGATCCTTTTAAATAAATATGAAAGTCATCGACAAAATGGTGCTACTTGGAACAATTTATCAGATCAAACGAAAAAACAAGTTAAAGGTATTGTAGGTTTTAAAATGGAAATTGAAGAAATTGATGCTGCTTATAAACTAAGCCAGAATCGTAGTGACATTGATAAAAAGAATATTGTTGAGGAACTTAATAAAAGTGAAAATCCTGCAGATACAGTATTGGCCAAAGAAATTGAAAATAATAAATAAATGTTGTTACATATAACCCCCTCACTTTTAATATTAGTGAGGGGATTTTTTGTATTTATCTAAACTCATAGTTCTTAATTTCATTTACGATCGTATTATATTTATTTGTCTTGTATCTTGATTTGTTAGACACTATAAAGAAATTCCGATTTAAATCTAGGTCGTTTGTAACGATATAATCTTCATCAAATGATTTTATAGAGAAATTAGATAATATCGTAAAGCCCATATTTTGTTTAACGAGTTCTAAAATTAATTGGTTATCGTTAATGACGACTTTACGGGATGTTAAATTCAATTGCTGTAATAGCATATCTTGATAATATCTTATTCCTGATCCTGTTTCTCTAACGTAACATCTTAATTGATTTAAATTTTGGTTTGTTTGTTTATTTTTCACGAGTAATAATTTATCTCTTGTTAGGACTTCACTATTGATTTTGTCGTCCAGTACTGGCTTTTCGATAATGCCTAGGTCTAGTGAGTAATCTTTCAACTTACTTAATATATCAGCTGAGTTATAGACATAAATATGAATATTGAGTTTCGGATATTTTGTTTGTAGATAGATTGTTAAATCTAATAACATCGATTGACCAAATGTGTGACTCGTTCCTATGACAAACTTCCCTTTCACATCTTCTTTATGCTGATTAATTTTCGTCTGCAATTGCTCATCTAATATTGCTAATTGGCATGCATAGTTATATAACTCTCTTCCCTCTTCTGTCAAAATAATATGCTTTCTTGTATTTTCAAAAATCTTAATTTGATATTTCTCTTCAAGTGTTTTGATATCTCTACTTATTGATGGCTGTGATTTATATAACTTTTCGGCAGCATTCGTAAAGCCCTCTTCTTCTACAATAACTTTTAAGATTTGTAATTTATCTTCCACTGCAACCACCTCATATCATTTTTGTTATATTATATATTTAAAAATAGCATTTCACAAATATTCATCTTGCGCTTAAACTTACGTTGAGGTGAACATTATGGGGGAGAGATTTAATAAACGTTTTTTACTCGGTATTGGCTTTACGTTTTTAGTTGCTATTGTCAGTATACTTTTATCGTATTTACCGGTATTTAATAAAGTCGGGGCACTCGCAATTGCGATTATTACAGCTATTTTATATAGACATTTCAGAGGATATCCAACGCAAATCGAATCGGGGATTGCATTTTCATCAAAAAAATTATTAAGATTTGCGATTATTCTATACGGACTTAAGTTAAATTTATGGACGATTATTCATCAAGGTAGCACATTATTATTACTAGATGTTGGTGTCGTCGCTTTTGCGATATTGTTTATTTTGTTTTTAAATAAAATCATTAAAGGAGATAACAATTTAGTCTTGTTATTAGGTGTTGGAACTGGTGTTTGTGGTGCAGCTGCAATTGCCGCGATATCACCTATCCTTAAATCTAAAGACAGTGATGTTGGGATTAGTGTAGGTTTAGTGGCCATAATGGGTACAATATTCTCTTTAACTTACACGTTATTATTCGCTATTTTTCCAATGAATGCTGAATTTTATGGTATTTGGTCAGGTTCAAGCTTACATGAAATTGCACACGTTATTTTAGCAGCAGATGCCGGTGGTCAGTCATCACTAGGTATTGGTTTGTTAACTAAGTTAGGTAGAGTATTTCTATTAATACCATTAAGTATTATTTTCTTAATCATCGTTAATAGAAAGAGATCACATAAAGTGTCACAAAAAATAGACTTTCCGTACTTTTTAATTGGATTTTTAATCATGAGCGCTGTGAATACGTTCATTCCTATTCCTGAAGCCATATTAAATGTAATCAGTACATTTACAACACTCATCTTAATTATGGCAATGGTCGGTATCGGTCTAAATGTATCTTTCAGTGACTTAAAAACAAAAGCATTCAAACCAATGATAGCAATGCTTATAACGTCAATCGTGTTATCAGTATTAACATTTATTGTCGTTGGATTTTTATAATAGCAATATCAGGGTATAACATAGAGATGATTCAATTTTGAGAAAGATTGTGATTAGATGCTGTTATACCTTAAATTATATTTAATACTAATAATTTCCATGTTCAATTATTTATTTATACAGCCTGATGTCCCTGCAACCTATAAAGATACATTTACTAAAGCAACACATCATGATTATCAAGAAGCTTTTAAATTAGGTTCACAAATTCCAAATGAACATCTTAAAATCAAACCATTTCATTCAAACGATAAAACTATCAATCAAGCAGTTGGTAAAGTCACATCTGATGAAACAGGTAAGTCAGGAAATGGCGCAACAGGGTTTGTCGTCGATGATCATACAGTTATCACTGCGTCACATGTCGCAAGTGATGATGATGGAAATAAGGAAAAGAAACAATTTTATTTCTTTCCAGCTAAATCTAATCAATATACACCGATGAAATTCAAGATTAAGCAATTTTATAAATCAAACGAAAGAGATGTCGCAGTACTCATTACTGAAAAATCATTAACACCTAAAATTAAACCTTTAACTATAGCATCCGAACGTGAAATTCAACATTTGAAACCTAATTCAGCATTATTTATGGCAGGTTATCCAAATGAAGAACCATATGACGGTCAATATATGTATCAATCAAAAGGATTCTATCTTAAACCAACTCAAGACTATATCGAATATATCGGACACATGCATCGAACAATAGGATTTTCAGGATCTCCAGTATTTAATCAAGACAACCATGTCATCAGTATACATGCACACGGCATTCGTCCAACAGAAAAAGTCAAAAACCCATCAACTAGAGACATATACACAGGCGGACCACTCATCACCGGTAAGACAAAAGCATTTATAGAAGAACATAAAAAATAACGCTGGGATATAAAATCCTAGCTTTAAAGTATCTATTTATATAGATTTTAAGACATACAAGCGTCTGGGACAGAAATGTTCTAGACGCTTTTTCATATTTTTAGAAATAAAGGCTGAATATTGCAAGTGAGGTGTGACTAGCAATATTGGAGGGCTGAATATTGCAAGTGAGGTGTGACTAGCAATATTGGAGGGCTGAATATTGCTAGTGGAGCGTGACAAGCAATGTTGGAGGGCTGAATATTGCTAGTGGAGCGTGACAAGCAATGTTGGAGGACCTCGTATTTATCAAGACTGACCAAACAAGATAAATAGACGCTTCGTATGTTGCAAGACTCATCAAGCAAGCAACTTAGAACCTCCGTATGTTGCAAGACTGATCAAACAAGCAACATAGACGCTTCGTATGTTGCAAGACTCATCAAACAAGCAACATAGAGGCTCACGTTTACATTGATTTTTCCATATAAAAAAGACTGGGACACAATGTAATGTCTCAGTCTCATTTAATATTTCTGTGCAGTATTAATTTTTATATCTGCGCCACAACGCCGATTACTTATTAATGAGATTATACTAATTCATGTTAAATTATACAATAATTTTCACTCTAAAATTCGAGATATTTTTCATTATTGTCTGTCAGAAAAAGCTCTTTTTCGATTTTTATCTATTAACCATTTATAACAGGAATGAGTATATGAGAATCATATTTTCCACCAGCATAAATATTGTGAACACCTTTATTAACTGTTTCTTCGTGTTCATAACGTGTTTTGAGACCTGGTGTACTATTACCTTTAACGACTTCACTTGCTTTTACGACTACTTCAAGTTGTTCACCTTTTTTAAATAATGTACTTGAAGGTAAGATTTCAATTTCTACTGGCACGATTTCATCTTTAGCTAATTTAAGCTCAGTTTCGTGTTTATGCCATGGTTGTAATGGTGTTGATTTTTCAGTATCTAATTCTCTGTGTGATACACGTAACCAACCTGATGCGACTTGACCATGTTCAATATGGTTGAAGTCTGGGAAATTTACTTCTTCGCCTTGTTTATTGATTTTTTTAATGCCTACAAATAAATCCATATCATCCGCTTCTTCTGCAGATACCCATAATTTCAATTTCATATTACCAGTTAATTCAGTATCTTCATTAAATACTTTATTAAATTTTACTTCGTCTTTGCCTTCTGATTCACTATTATAAGAAACTTTAGTTGATGCTTCTGGTTTCAAATCTTTTAAAGTCATGTCTGATCCGTCTAAATATAAAGCAGTTTCTTTAGTGTTAGGTAATGGGAAGTTTGTTGCTGTTTTAGTATTACCTCTATAAAATTTATCTCTTACTTCATAACTTACTTTAGGTGTATCTTTCCAATCATTTTCAATACCTTTTAAATAATAATCGAAAAATTCTTTTTGTTGTTCAAGAGATTCACGTGCATAATAAGATTCCCATTCTTTACGGCCATGTATTTTGAGCCATTTATCTTCTGATGATGCTTGTTTAAATCCTTCAAAAGTACCGCGATTATGCAATCCTTGAGTTGACCAACTTGCACATACAAACATTGGTACTTTAATTGCTGATAAATCTGCTTGTTTACCTTTCCAATATTCGTCAAACACCGTATGAAGTTTTTGTTCTTTTTTCAAATCTTCAATTTCTGTTTCTGGCCATCTTGCAACAATACCTTCATACCAGAATCTATAGAAACCAGTATCTGGTATACCACCATGGAAAGCAATTTCTCTGTACATATCATTTAAACCTTCCCAAGGTATCATCGCTTTTAAGTGTGATGGATTTAATGAAGCTACCCACCATTGTGTTACAGCTAAATATGAAACACCATTTGTACCGACATTGCCGTTACTCCATTCTTGTTGTCCAGCCCATTCGATAACTTCTGCATAATCTTTCGCTTCTGAAAGACCCCAAGGATATAATGCACCTTTAGATTTCGCACTACCTCTTAAAGCAACTTTTACGACAACATAATCGTTTGGTACCCAGAAACCTGGATCTGGTGATTCTTCTGGTGTAATACTTGATGTAGGAATTGCACCAAGTGTTGGCCATAATGAGCCCATATTTGTAATTTTTGGTTTGTTATCTTTACCATATGTGTCAGCTGACATGACAACAGGGAATTTCCCAGGTTTATTAGGGCGAATGACGTTTACATATAATACTGCACCGTCTGACATTGGTACTGCTACATCTTTTTCCATGATCATTTCTTGATTACCATATTGAATACTATCAACAACAATATGATTGATGCCTTCTTTAATATCTTCAATTGGTGTTACTGTTAATTTTGGATTACCTAGCATTTGTTTAGTCATATATTTCAAACCCTTTCTTTATATAGTGTTACTTTGAATACATGCAAAGCTTAATCCTCATACACATATTACACAATAATCACGACAACTAAAGGTGTTCGAAAATGAACAAACTGATTAAAATTGTTCATTATTTATGCTTGAAATGGCATTTTATGATTTATTTAAGATAATTCTTTATACTAAATATACAAGTCTTGATAAGAGGAGATGTCGTGAATGACACAAGATAGAAGGAACCGAAAAACTCAAAGTGCTATTAAAGATATTTTTCTAAATTTACTACAAAAGCATTCATTTTATGACATTACAGTCCAACAAATAGCTGATCTTGCTGATATTAATAGAGGTACTTTCTATTTTCATTATGTAGATAAATATGATTTATTAGAAAAAATGGAGAACGAAAAGATAAACGATATTCAAACATTTATTACTGAGCAAAATAAAAATGCTGTCTCTGATTCTCCTAAAGATGTAGTCCATAATATTATGGCGTATTTAATTGAACATATTGATCATCATTTAGAGTTTTATAAAACGATGTTTAACATTGGGCAAGTTTCCATGTTACAAGAAAAGCTTTACCAATTGATATTTGATCATTTAAGTTCATATAAAAATATCAACAACACTATTGGTGATATTCCTTTACTATATTTCACAAGCTATGTATCAGGTGCAGGTATTTCATTTATTAAACATTGGATACAAGACGAAAATAGAATCGATAAATCTCATTTAATCAAACATTTCACAACCATCGTCAATAATGGTCCCGTTCCATTAATGGAAAAAGAACAGTTCCCAAAATAATTTTAGGAACTGTTCTAAGTTTTTTATGCTCATCAATTTATAAACCAGCTTGTTTGCACATTTGGTCCTAGTACATTGGCATCGACATTTTGATTAAGTTCTGATGAATAGTAACTATCTGTGTATTGCCATAATACATGTTCTCTTTCAGGTTGTGTTTCTTGATATGAGGCTAACCAATAACCATCATAAGAGCCAACAGCATTCGCTGTATGATTAACCATAAAGTCTTCATAAGAGTATAATAATACTTTCTTATCACCTGAATACTTCCTCATTTCATTCAACCAAGCGAGTGTACTTGCATTCGTATCTCCTGAAGCAACTGATTCTTCCTCATAATCATTGATATAGAAACTTGCATTAGGTGCTCTATTATATAGCGATTTCGCTTCTGTTCTTGCTTCACTTGCATTTTCATACATACTATATGTATATACACCATACTTCATATTATTGGCAGAAAGTAATTTTGAATTTGTATCAAATGTTGCATCTTTATAGTCTGAACCATACTGTGCTCTTATAATAATAAAATCATAATTAGCTTTAAGCTTTTTAACTTGAGCTGACGTTAATTCTCCTTGCCATTCTGATAAATCAAGTATCGAATCATCTTTAGCTACTGTCGAAGATTCCTCTATTTCTTGTTTGTTTCTAAAAGTATTTTGATTTTCATTTTCTATGTATTTCTTATAACCATGACCCATCGTACCTTCTTCTTGGGCCGCTTCTACTTCTTCTGATGATACATTAATGATAAACATCATCGTCACGACTGTTATCATCATTTTTAGAAATCTTCTAGACATTTAAATACTCCTTGTCTTTGATGTATATTTTATTAAACTTTATCTATTACAGGTTTTCCATTCTCATCTAACAATGGTGTTAAACCACTGCCTGTACCTACCCAAGCATTAATATAATTTACGCCTGTTTCACGATCAACAAGAATCGAAATGCGACCTAATCCTTTAACATTATCTACCGATTTAACAAAAAATCGATTATTATCTTTTGAATCATTATCTTTATTACCAAACATATTTTTTCCTCCTTTTCTCATATAATGGTATAATATTTGCCATTATAATTAAATGATAGGAGCTAAATTTCATGAAAATCATCACAACTTTTGATGAATTAAATAAACAGATTGATGCACATACATTCACATTAATCTATGTATCTAGCGAGAATTGTTCGGTATGTAAAGCGGATTATCCAATCGTACAAAAAATGGTTGAGGAATATGACATTCCAGCATACGAAATTGTTGCTAACCAAATGCCAGAAGCAGTCGGACAATTAAATTTATTCACTTCACCTGTCGTATTACTTTATTACAAACAAAAAGAAGTTCACCGACAAGCCCGTATAATAGCCTTTGATGAACTTCAATATCGTATAGAACAATTTAACAATCTATAACACTATTCAACTATCGTATAGAAATCAATTCTCGTTACAGTACCTGTTTCATCAGAAGTGAAGGCAATTTTATAACCATTTAAACTCCAAGAATATTGACCTTCAACACTTCTTGGACTGCCTGATTTACTGAAATCTGTACCGTATGAATCAACTACATCATCTATTGATAAATTAAATTGATTTGCATTTGTCGGTTGTGCATTAGCATCTAAACCGTAGTTACTATATACATTTAAATTTTGATCATATAAATTTATATTTTTAGCTTCATCTTGATGTTCTTTAGCATAATCCTCATGTGCAGGTGTTTCATATCCATTTAACGTGAAATTACCTGACTCAAATCCTTTTTTGAATGTATCCGTTATGAAAAATCCAGGGTCATAACTCACATATCCATTGTAATAAGAAGTATAAGGTTGAGAAGCTTGGCTATCCATATTACTGTTGCTCGCCGCATCAACGGAATGACCGTTACCCGCCGCGCCTACCGTAAATACTGTCGCTACTGCTAAACCGGTTGAAACAAAAACTTTTGAAAATTTGTTCATTCGATTACTCTCCCTTTATATAGATTATGTATCATAAGATGATACACCTTCACCCTACACTTTTAAATTCCAATTACAAGGAATATTAAATAAAACATTTATTTGTTTTTATTACTTTTGTTTAATAGTAATCATTTTAATAAATTTAAAAACCCCAACCCGATATTTTCGAGTTGGGGGTTAATATATACTTCTTTTGCTTTATCAATAATGTCTCAAATTACACCGTCATGTTTTTTAATAAATGTGTAAAGATATGCCAAGATAAAGCATAATACTGCTGTAATGCTGAACGAAATAATATAGAATACTGAATTAATGTCAAAAAGTATACCTGCAACTAAAATTCCAAAAGGCATCATTACTTGTGACATTGTTTGCGACAACGCTAAATATTTACCTTTTATATGTTCTGGCACATTTTTTTGTACATAAATGTTTATCGGTACATTACTCAGTACAACGCCGCTTCCGATAATAAATATACTTATAAAATATATTACAAGTATCGATAAATTATATAAATCTGATATAAACGGAATACATAATATGAGTATTCCTACAGCTAAAGTAATCATGGCAACTTGCACATTTGCTACAAGTGTTCCTTTATTCTTCAATTTAGGATAAATCAAACCAAACAATATACCTGCTAACGGAAATCCTGTTTCAATGATTCCTAACTGTTTAGAATTCATATTAAATATAGTGACAAAACTTCCTGGAATACCTACCGTAACGAAACCAAACATAAAGTTAATGATAGATCCTGATAATAGTATTAAAAATATATCTTTATTTGATTTCAAAAATTTAAATACAACTTTATAACTGTTAAAGAATGTATCCTTAACTTCTTCATAGACTTTATTTTCTAGAACTTTATTAAACGCAATATTAAGCACTATTATTAATGAAATGAGCTCAGTTACAAACATAATAATCATAAAAGTCTTAATATCGAAATAAGCGTATACTATTCCACCTAAAATTGGAGCACCAATTTGTAATACATTCTGAATGACATTTCTATATGAAACTGTTTGATCTATAAAACGTTCACTAACTAAACTTAATAAACCACTGTTAAAAGTGAGTGATACAGCCATATCTGTAACTGTCAAAATGATTACAATTATGTATATGTATAGAAGTTGGTTTAAACTATTTGGTATTAAGTAAATACTTATAATTGATAAAATCGAAATGCACTGCATAAATATGATAAATGCTTTTTTATTAATCTTATCTATATAATATCCGATAGCAGTACTGCCCAATATAAATATGAGCGAATATATAATCATAATATTAGAAAAGGCTTGTACACTTCCTGTTATCTTTAAAACATGAAATGAAAGCGCAAAGGTAAATAATTTACTGCCAATAATGCTAAAAAAGGTAAATAAAATAATAAATATATAGTTTTTCTTCATATTGCATACCACCATATCATGACTTACTTTAATTATATACAAATTATCCTATGTGTGGAATAAGTAAATATGCAACCTCTAAAACATTTCCAATTTTTAAGATTAGCACTTGTTATTCTCAAATAATTTTGTATAATTGAGAAATGTTATCAATTAGAAAATGGGAGGCAATTATGAAAAAGTATATTACCGTCATCGTTTGTGTACTTTTATTATTATCTGCGTGTAGTAATAGTAAAGATGAAGTCAGTCATAAAGATACTGTCACAATTAAGAAGACTTTTGAATATAAAGAAAAGAATAAAGATCATAATAGAGGCAAGAAAAAAACTGAAACTGTAACAATACCTAAGAATCCTAAAAAAGTTATTGTCATGGATTATGGCGCTCTAGATATTATGAAAGATTTGAAATTACAAAATCATATAACGGCTATTCCTAAAGGTCCAAATGGTGATTTCTTACCAAGTTATTTATCAGAGTTTAAAGATGATAAATATACCAATTTAGGGAATCCCGGCAGACCGAATTTTGAAAAAATCGCTGAAGAAGATCCGGATTTAATTTTAATATCATTTAGGCAAGCTTACACTAAAAACTTAAAAGAATTTAAAAAGGCCGCACCTAACGCAAAAGTACTTTACGTGAGTCCTGATGATGATCGTTACATAGAATCTATTAAGGAAAATGCACAAAATATTGGAAAAATATTCGATAAAGAAAGTGAAACTGAATCACTCATAAAGAAACTTGATCAAAAAGTTAAATCTGTAATAAGTAAAGTGAATGATGATACCGTTATGTTTGCGAATATTGACCAAAAAGGCATTAAGACATACGGTAAAACTGGTAGATATGGTGGCTTTTTAAGTGGTGATTTAGGTATTAAACATATTGATCCAGATATGCCAGCGAACTCAAGCGGACAGTTAGTGTCATATGAATATATCGCTGAAAAGAATCCAGACAAAATCTTCTATATAAATAGAACAGATGATGATTCTAAAGGATTAACACAAGAACTTGAAAATCCAGTCATTAAAAATGTCAGTGCAATCAAAAATAAAGATATACTGAAATTCGATTCCAACACATGGTTCTTCGGTTCTGGTGGCATTAGTTCAACAATTAAACAATTAGATGATATAGAGAAAGCTTATTAATTCAATATTTTATACAGCCCTTTTGTAATGATATAATGTAATAAATTACACATATTTTTACAAAGGGGATTTTTAATGTATACAGATAAAGAATTAACTTTTCGTACGAACAGGTTGACGATTCGACCTTTAAACTATGATGACCACAAAGGTTGGATTGAAGGTTTTGAAAATCGATATCCTTCGCAATATAAACACGACAAAGGGAAAATCAATATGGAAGAATGCGACGAAACTTGGTTTAAAGAACTCGTTGATAAACAACAAGCGCTCATTAAACAAGACGATACTTTTATATTTGGAATATTTTTAGAAAATGGCAAACATGTAGGCATGCTGGATATTAAAGTATTAAGCAGATCAGACTTCCAATGGGGAGAATGCGGCTATTTCATACACAATCAATTTTGGAATCAAGGTTATGCATTTGAAGCTATGAAAGAAGTCATCAGCCAATGTTATAAAACATTAAAACTACATCGAATAGAAGCACATATTAATGTAGATAACGAACCTTCTAAAAAACTCATTAAAAAATTAGGATTTGAATTTGAAGTATTAAGAAAGAACTTTATTTATGAATTTGATGAATGGACAGATAACGAAGTATATTATATTAACTTACATAACGAAAAATTGATTGAATCTTAAAGATTGAGCGACCCGAAAACAAGGTTTTCGGGTCTATATTTTTATTTTATCGGCCTGCAAATCCCATTTTCGGGTCGATAATTATTTTTATCGGTCCATATTTCTCACTTCTGGACCGGTAAATTTTTTTATCGGTCCATATTTATCTTTTCTGGACCGGTAATTTATTTTATCGGTCCATATTTCCCGTTTCTGGACCGGTAATTTATTTTATCGGTCCATATTTATCTTTTCTGGACCGGTAATTATTTTTATCGGTCCATATTTATCTTTTCTGGACCGGTAATTATTTTTATCGGTCCATATTTCCCGTTTTTGGACCGATAATTCCCACGCATCGGTCCAGAAACCTCCTCTTTTTCCTCACTCTTCTTCTATTTCACTTTTATTTCCTATTTTATATTCCTTAACAGTATGAAGCGTCTCTCTAAAAGTGTATAATTACATTACAAGTGTGTATAAGCTATTTGAATCCCCCAAAATAAATGTTTATGACACGCATGTCAAAATGGATGTGACAAAGTTGCATTTACTAATCATTGTATATGTACATACATCTTCGTATGATTAAGTTACAAAATACTTTTTATATAAGGGAAGGTGTGTTCAATATGGCAGAACAAGCTGAAAAGAAAAAAGGCATTGGTCCTAAGGTTCAAGCTTTTGGTTCATTTTTAAGTAGTATGATTATGCCAAACATTGGTGCTTTTATTGCTTGGGGGCTAATTACAGCACTGTTTATCAAAGATGGTTGGCTACCTAACGAAGAACTTTCTTCAATGGTTGATCCAATGATTAAATATTTAATTCCATTACTTATTGCATTTAGTGGTGGTCGTTTAGTTCACGGTTTACGTGGTGGTGTCGTTGGTGCGACAGCTACTATGGGTGTTATCGCGGCATTCCCAGATACGCCGATGTTAATCGGTGCAATGATTATGGGTCCATTACTTGGTTGGTTAATGAAAAAAGTTGACCAATTCTTAGTTCCTAGAACACCTCAAGGCTTTGAAATGTTATTCAATAACTTCTCAGCTGGTATTCTAGCTTTCATCATGGCGATTGTTGGTTTCAAAGGATTAGCGCCATTAGTTGAAGGACTTATGAAAGTCTTAGGTATGGGTGTTGACTTCTTAGTTTCTCATCACTTATTACCATTAGTAAGTATTATTATTGAACCAGCTAAAACAGTATTCTTGAACAATGCAATTAACCACGGTGTCTTAACACCTCTTGCATCTGAACAAGTAGCTCATGCTGGTAAATCTATTCTTTATACTTTAGAATCAAATCCTGGACCAGGTTTTGGTATTCTATTAGCTTATATGGTATTCGGTAAAGGTACTGCAAAAGCAACTTCATATGGTGCTGGTATCATCCACTTCTTAGGTGGTATTCATGAAATTTACTTCCCATATGTTTTAATGCGTCCTTTATTACTAGTTGCCGTTATTTTAGGTGGTATGACTGGTGTTGCAACATTTAGTATGTTTGACTTCGGTACTACTGGACCAGCATCTCCAGGTTCAATCTTAGCTTATATCGCTATTACACCTAAAGGAAGTTACTTAATTATGTTACTTGGTATCTTCTTAGCAACATTAGTTTCATTTGTAGTTGCATCTATCATTTTAAAATTCACTAAAGATCCTGAAGGCGACATTGAATCAGCTACTGCTGATATGGAAGCTCGTAAAGGTAAAAAATCTTCTGTTAGCGGTGCTTTAACTGGTTCTAAAGAACAAGAAAAAGGTGAAGCTTCTGAAGAAACAGAAGAAAAAGATGAATCTGAAGAACTATTAGATCAATATGACACAGAAAATATTGATGCACATGATTTCTCTAATGTTAAAAAAGTTATCTTTGCTTGTGATGCTGGTATGGGCTCAAGTGCTATGGGTGCTGGTATGTTAAGAAATAAATTCAAAAAAGCTGAGTTAACTGATATTGAAGTTACAAACACAGCTATTAACCAATTACCAGATGATGCTGATGTTGTCATTACGCAAAAAACATTAACAGATAGAGCAATTAAGAAAAATCCTAAAGCCATTCATATTTCAGTAGATAATTTCTTAAATTCACCAAGATATGAAGAATTAATTAACGAACTGAAAAAATAATTTTACACAAAGGAGTGAAGAACGATGATGATCAGTAACCGGGAAAAGAGTATTCTCAAATTACTATCTGAGCGTCTTCACTCTTTTTTAACAATTCATGATATTGCACAAGCACTTGGTATTTCTTCTCGAACTGTTCATAGAGAGATGAAAAGCGTTGAAGATACACTGAATAAATATCACTTATCTCTGACAAGAGTTCCTAAATTAGGATTACGTATTGAAGGAGAACCAGAAGACATTGACAATTTTGTACAATCATTGACTGAACAAAATACTATTGATTTATCTGATGAAGAAAGAAAAGTTATTATTCTATACAACCTTATTCAATCTAAAGATCCAGTAAAATTATATAGTCTTGCGAATGAAATTGGTTCATCTACACATACACTTAACAAAATCATTGAACAATTGGAACCTGAATTACACACATTTGAACTTTCATTAGAACGAAGACGTGGCGAAGGTTTGATTCTGAATGGTGAAGAAGTCAACAAAAGGCAGTTACTTGCTAGAATCATGTTAGAAAAATTAGATGGTGACAGCGTGTACTCTGTAGTAGAAGATCATTTCGTATATCATACGTTAAACGAAACACATCTTCGAGGTATTGTTGATATAGATAGATTGTTTAATGTTGAACGCTTGTTAATGGATGAACTCGGTACATTACCTTATACATTAACTGAAGCAAGTTACCTCACATTAACGATTCATATCGTTTTAGCAATTGAACGTATTAAGCAAGATGGACATGTAGAAATTGAGGATGATATTTTAAATGAATTGATTTCGACTGATGAATTTAAAGTATCAGAGAGACTTACCAATGTATTAAGCGATATATATGATGTAACATTTAATCATTCTGAAATTGCTTTTATTACAATGCATTTAAGAGGCGCAAGACGTCGCCACGAAACAACTTATGAAAACAATGACATTCATAAGCAGCGCGTAACCGAACTTATAGAATTTGTAAAAGATCAAGGATTTTCATTTAAAGATGAAGATGCCCTATTCAAAGGATTAAATTTACATTTAGAACCTGCGATTAATAGACTTGAGGCAAACATTGAAACCTACAATCCGCTTACCGAAATGATAGAAACCTATGATCAAGAGTTATTTGAAGCTGTTTCATCAGGTTTAAAGATTGTATTCATGAATTATCATTTTCCAAAAAGCGAAGTTGCTTATATCGCACTTCACTTTGGTGGCATGTTACAAGCCAAACAAAGACGTTCATTACATGTTCTCGTTGTATGTAGCAGTGGAATTGGTACAAGCCGTATTCTATCCAATCGTTTGAAACAGCATTTTTCTGAAATCACGCAAACTACCGAAGTTTCTGTCAGTAGTTTAAAGTCGATTGATTTTTCAAAGTATGATGGCATGATTTCAACTGTAGCTGTAGACACAAAGTATCCGCACATTACAGTGAATCCTTTATTACCAAAGCAAGACGCTGAAAATGTGAAATACTTTTTGAAATTACAGCAATCTGTTGTCCATGATCCTCAAAATACGCAGAATCAAGAACAACCTCTATCATATGAAGATTATGATCGCACTGTAACTTTTATAGAAGAAAGTTTGGCACTAATTCAAAATATGATCGTTGAAAAGAAAAAAGTAACACAGTTAGAACGATATCTCATTCAAACATTGTCGAAGCATCGTGTGATTGACAATACACATACGTTCAGTGAAAAGCTTAACAGCCGGATGAATTTACAAGGCTTTGCATTAACCGGTTATCCAGTTGCTATTCCCCATCTTTCTGATGAATCAATCAAAAAGCCACAATTGATTATTACGGAATTAACAAAACCATTAATGCTAAAAACGATTGAAAATGAACAACAAGAAGTAAATTGGCTTGTATGTATGTTTATTCCGAGAAATTCGGAACAAGGACAACTTATGAGCGAAGTGTCATCCTTAATTACAGAACATTTGGATGATATTGATCAGTTGTTAAATGATAGAGTAAAGATAGAGAACACACTCAAATCATTTTTCTTAAATAAATTAAAACAAAAACTAACGAAAACGGAGTGAATTAACATGACAAAATTATTTAATCCAGAAAACATTTTTATGAATCTTTCAGTAAATTCTCAAGAGGAAGCTATCGAAAAAGCTGGCCAAGCATTAGTTGAAGAAGGTGCTGTAACTGACAAATATATTACTGCAATGAAAGAACGTGAACAAATCGTTACAACATATATGGGTAACTTCTTAGCTATCCCACATGGTACAGATGAAGCTAAAACTGAAGTATTAAAATCAGGTCTAGTATTACTTCACATTCCAGATGGCGTAGATTGGGACGGCAATGAAGCTAAAGTAGTTGTTGGTATCGCTGGTAAAGATGGCGAGCATTTAGATATTCTTTCACAAATTGCTATTGTATTTAGTGAAGAAGAAAATGTTGAACGTGTTATCAATGCACAATCTAAAGATGAAATTCTTGCAATCTTTGAGGAGGTTGAACTTTAATGAAAGCCATTCACTTTGGTGCTGGTAACATCGGACGTGGCTTCATAGGTAAAGTATTAAATGATAATGGCTATGAAGTGACATTCGTCGATGTTAACGAAACAATTATTAATCAAATTAATGAAGAAAAAGCTTATCAAGTTGTTATCGCAAATGAAGAAAATACTAAAGAACCTGTTTCAGGCGTTAAAGGTATCAATAGCATTACTGAAACAGACAAATTGAAAGAAGCGATTTTAGAAGCAGACGTCATTACGACAGCTGTAGGTGTAAACATCTTACCTATTATCGCTAAATCATTTGCATCATTCTTAAAAGAACGTGAAGCTGGTAAACCATTAAATATCGTCGCTTGTGAAAATGCTATTATGGCAACAGATCAATTGAAAAAAGCCATTTTAGATATTACAGGTCCTTTATCTGATGACATTAGCTTCCCTAACTCAGCAGTTGACCGTATCGTACCTCAAGGTCAAAAAGAAGGATCATTAGACGTATTAGTTGAACCTTTCTTTGAATGGGTTGTAGAAGCTTCAAAATGGCAAGGTACACAATTACAAGATGTACACTATGTTGATGATTTAACACCTTATATCGAAAGAAAATTATTAACAGTTAATACAGGTCATGCTTATTTAGCTTACTTTGGTCAATACAAAGGTTACAACACAATTCTTGAAGCGATTCAAGATGAAGAAATTAATGCAGGTTTACGTGAAGTATTAAAAGAAACAAGTGAATATCTTGTTTCTAACTTCGATGAGTTTACAAAAGAAGATCAATCTTACTATGTTGATAAAATAATTGGTCGTTTCCAAAACCCATATTTATCTGATGATGTAACAAGAGTTGGTCGTGGCGTATTACGTAAAGTTGGACCAAACGATCGTATCGTTAAACCGCTAGTAGCTTTATCTAAAACGAATAAAAAACATTCTGAACTCGTTAAAGCACTTTGCTATTTATTAGAATATCAAGATGAAAACGATAAAGAAACAGTAGAGAAAAACGACTACATCAAGGAACATAGCGTTGCGGAATTCTTAAGTAAATATGCAGAATTAGAATCAGATATTATCGAAGAAGTAATCATTCAATATACTTCAATCAATAAATAATTTTTAAGAAGTCGTATGTTAAATACGACTTCTTTATATGGTTAATTTTATAATATTCTCATTTAATATCGGCATATTTCGTAATTTTCAATTTATTTTATTGATAGAATTAATAATAACCATGCACTTTAATTTTTTGAGATTATATTATACCTACCTTTCGTTTGTGACAGTTATATTATTTATATTATTATTTAATTAAATCCTACTCTTATTAGTTTACATACAGTTATTTTTAGGCTAAAATAAGTAAATAATTGATAAACTGTATTTATGAATTAAAAATTTAAAACGCTTCCATGTTGATAATGCGAGGCTTTACCACCAAACTGTATTATTTCAATTACAGAAGCAAAATACTCACTTCTAGGGGGATTCAAAATGGCAATTTCTAAAATAGAAAATTGTTCCGATTTATTAGCACTTGTAACATATGTGGACAAATTAAAATCAATCATTAAAAAGGATTTTTCACTTAGCTTTGAAGAATTCGCTGTATTAACTTACATTAATGAAACAGACGATGAAGAATATCATCTTAAAAAAATCATTAGCAAGTTAAACTACAAACAACCACAAATTGTAAAAGCAGTTAAAAACTTATCACAACAAGACTACTTTACAAAAAGAAGAAATGAATATGACGAGCGTACAGTTTTAATTCTAGTTAATAAAAAACAACGTAAATCAATTTCTGAAGTGCTTGAAAAAATCGATAACGAAATCGCTAAAACTGAAATTAACGAATAATATGACGAAGCGGAGACATTCTATGATGTCTCCGCTTTTTTGTGGGGTGTGGGTGATCTGGGGCGATTGGTAAACTAGGTATTCTTGGAAAAGATGTGAGTTTACTGCTTCTTTAACTCACATCTTTTACTATCTCGTGAGTTTATTACGCTTTTAACTCGCATCTTTCATGATCTTGTGAGTTTACTACTTCTTTAACTCACATCTTTCACGATCTCGTGAGTTTAATGCCTCTTTAACTCACATCTTTCACGATCTCGTGAGTTTACTACTTCTTTAACTCACATCTTTTACTATCTCGTGAGTTTATTGCCTCTTTAACTCACATCTTTCATGATCTCGTGAGTTTACTGCCTCTTTAACTCACATCTTTAACGATCTTGTGAGTTTATTACGACTTTAACTCACATCTTTCACGATCTCGTGAGTTTATTACGACTTTAACTCACATCTTTCATGATCTCGTGAGTTTATTACGTCTTTAACTCACATCTTTCACGATCTCGTGAGTTTACTGCTCCTTTAACTCACATCTTTCATGATCTCGTGAGTTTATTACCTCTTTAACTCACATCTTTCACAAACCACACACCTTCCTCACCTTACCAATAAAAAGCTAAGACATCATCAAATGCCCTAGCTCGCTTTATTATATGACTTGTTTATCTCTTACTGGTTGGTTTAAAAAAGATGATACGACTTGTTTGAATTTTTCACTTTCTTCAATAAATGGTGCGTGCCCTGAATGTTCAAATATTTCTGTTTGAGCGTTCTTAATATTTTCCGAATCATTATCAATATCAAAAGGATCATGTTTACCTTTCACGATAAGTGTTGGTATATCTATATGATCTATTTTGATATTTATACCATTTATAGATCTAACAGAAATTGCATCTTCTTCTGGTGTCATTCGATAATATTTTTTCACTTCTTGATACCATTTAAAAGTCGATTTAACATCATGAAATATTTCATTGAACAATATTAACATTGCTTCTTCTTTACTAAATCCTGCGACTTTATCTCTATGTTTAGCTATTAATTTAATAAGTGGTTGTTTACCTTGATTGGAAATTGAAGATACGAGTACTAACTTTTCTACTTTATCTGGATGTTGGTTTGTAAATTCTTGTGCAATGACGCCACCCATATCATGTCCTAATATATAAGCTGATTCTATGTCTTCAGCATCCATTAAATCTACAATATCATCTATATGATTTTGGATGGAAATTTCTTGTTGTTTATCTGATTTACCATGTCCCCTAGAATCCATTGTATATATTGTAAATTGATCTTTCAGAAGCTGTACTGTTGAATTAAATGTCGCTAAATTCATATTTAATGCATGTAACATAATTAATGGTTTCCCTTTACCGTGTTTTTCATACACTATATGAGTCCCATCCCTTGTTAATAATTCTCCCATAATGAGTACCTCCCTACTTTACAGTAATAATATACCCATTTAACAATTTTTCACACTTATAATATTAAGTTAATGCCATAAAAATAAATGCAAAAAATGATTGTAGCCAATACATCATTTTCTGCATTTATGTTATACATATTTTCTTGTAGAATACATCATTACAAAATAAAGGATAATCACGAGGATAATAGACCAACTTGCAAATGTAACAATCATAATTACTGTTTCATTCATCGTTATGGATGCGATTGTTTTTTGAATAACTGCTAATCCCATTGCACCAACTTCGAGCTTTTTCATAAATATTGCGAGTATAACGAGAAGAATCCCTATGCCAAATATGGCTTGAAATACTTGTAACGGTAATACATACATTCCTAACGTAACATTAAATATTTTAAGCATACATAGAACAATGCCTATACTAAATAAGAAAATATTGGTCATCATCAATTTCTGATTAGGATAGAGATAACTATGTTTTTTTATAATTAAATATATAACGAGTGAAATAGACAATATAATTACAAAATAAAATATATACAATCCCGTTACGGCATTAAACGGAATGAGCTTTTTATCAAATAAATATGCTAATAATAAGAAGTGTAGTGTATAAAAAATGATTGGATTATAATTTACAACCACAATATTTCTCTCTATGATTTGAAGTATTTCAGCGTGAGATTTGTGTCGATATTCTGCATAGTCTATATCTTTCTCATCTGACTTTTTCATATCCTTCTTTAATGAATGTTGTACTTTATCAATTTGTTTAGGTAATACACCGACATGCTGTAAATAGTCATTTACATTTTCCAGCAATACATTATTGTTCGGACGCAAATAAATACACCACCTTCATTATAATATTGTATAAATTAATCCCCTATTATGCAATATGTATATAACATAACAGGGGATTAAATTCGTTATTGATTTAGTATTTACCTATATCAACACGATATACTTTAAATTGTTTACTATCAGGTGTTGCTTTTGAAAGCTGGAAGTGTGCTTGTCCATTATTCACGTAAGCATAACCGCCCGTGTACTTATTATTTTGTACACGTTTAGTTGTATTGTCACCAAGAATTGAGACAAGCGAATCTAATTTCACATTTGTTAATTTGTCATAAATCATTGTAACGCGTTTAACTGTTTCTTTATTACCTTTAACTTTGGCAGTAATAATCATATGTCCATTTTTAGTATCAAATTCGTAATAATTTTCTCTATCATTACTATCATCAGAATATGAGAACATTAAATTAGGATACTTTGATTTAATTTTAGAAATCTTATCACCAATTTTAATACCTTCGATTGTTACTGTACCGTCTTTATAGGTCTGCACATTATTTTCGTTAATATTTAATTGATTTTTAGTTGCAGCATTTGCCTCAGCAAAAGTTGAAAATGGCAGAACCATAAGTACCATTGCAATTATTAAGAGACATTTTTTCATATGAGGTTCTCCTTCAGTCTGTGTCTTATATGCTATGCATTGAACTGCGTTAATTATAACATAAAGATTACAAATTGACCACTTTTATTACAATCATGTAACAAAACCGTGAAATATCGCTTGATTAACTTAAAAATTCTTCCAATACTTTAATGAATTTCTCTTTTTCTTCAATAAAAGGTAATTCTCCTGAACCTTCAAACAGTTTAAATTCAGCATTCGGCAACAGTTCACTTATTCTTTTACCTTCGCTATATAATATTTTGCCATCGTATTGTCCAGAAATGACGAGCGTACGTGTTTCAATATCTGGAAGTAACGATATAATATCAAAGTCTTTAAAAGAGCGCTTAACAGCAATTTCTTCTTCCATCGTTTGAAGGTCATTCGACGGAATATGTGACTTTACAAACTTTTTAGCTTGTTTAATATTTTTATATCTGAATCTTAATAAATATTTTTCTTTGTCCTCATCAGACATCGTTCTAATTTCATCAGCATGTCTATCATAAATACGGTTATCTGGAAACGTTGAATGATCGTCTGTAGGATTAATTAACACCATGCCATTGATTAAATCAGGATTCTTATATGTGAGACCTGTTGCAATTGTTGCGCCAAGTTCTAGGCCAATTACATATGCGGAGTTAATGAATAATGCATTTAATAGTTGCTGAATATCTGAAATATAGTCATCTACTCTACTATCATGTGGTGTATCACTTAAGCCATGACCTCTCAAATCAATAGATATAACTTGATAATTTTTACTTAATTTTTTAATCAGTGGTTCAAAGACATCCATGTCTTGAAAAACACCATGTAACAAAATAATTGGATAGCCGCTACCTTTTGTTTTATAGTGTATGGCAACATTTTCTTTCGTTAAAAATAAGTTCATCATGCTTCACCTCTTTCGATTTGTTTACAAACATCTATGAGATCACTTAAACTTTCGATTGTATAATCTAATTCGTGCTCCTCTGGTGTGCCAATGACTGAATTAGCCATCCATGCAGTCTTCATGCCCATAGCATGTGCTGCTGCGATGTCATTTAAAGGACAATCTCCAACATATAATGCATGATGTGCCGTTATGCCAAGATGTTTCAATATATCTTCAAATATGATTGGGTCTGGCTTCATAGCCCCCACCTCATCAGAAGTTGAAACATAATGAATGTATGGATAAATACCGATTGCATTCATAACGTGTGTAATTTCTTCACTCTTACCATTCGCTACAACACCTAATTTATAACCCATGCTGCGTAGTTTATCCAATGCTACCAATGTATCATAGAAAGGAAAATGGTATCTGTAATGATGCATTTTATAGTCGTTATAAAATGTCTTCCACGATATCCTTTCTATATTTAATCTCTTTACGAGTTCTTGATATACCCATTCAACATCTTCTATACCATAGGGATTTAACGTTAAATATACCTTTTCAAAATCACGTCTTTGGACTGTTACCATTAACTCATGAAATCTCTCAAACTGTTCTTCCAAAAACTTCATTCGCGATTTCTCACGATCTACAAGCGTATCTTCTAAGTCAAAAATAATCGCTTGAATATCACACGAACACATGTCATCATCCCTTTCATAGAAACATTTTAAACTATTCCATAAAGAAAGCAATACAATTTTTACATACAAAACACCAACCCTCTATCATAAAGTTTAAAGGATTGGTGTCCGTATGCTATTGGTTGTGATTTAATACTGATAGATACCTTAAATATTCAGTAAGTTCTTTCTTTTTTTCGCTGTTCTGTAATCATTAAATACATCATAATCGGTATGGCAATAATTGAGAGTATAATGCCAACCGGAATTTGAATCGGACTTATGATAATTCTGCCAACAGTATCTGCAATTAATAAAAGTGCGCCGCCGATTAATAAATTCAATATCATTTGAACGTTAATAGGTACCTTGTACACCCTTCTAACAACTTGAGGTACAATCATACCAATAAATCCAATAATACCCGTAAAACTAATAATAACGGCTGTCATTATAGCAGCTAATAGCAAACATGTCCATGATATCAATCGAACATTCACACCCAGTGTAGTTGCTTTATCTTCACCTAATTGAATCATTTTAATATAATGACTCATCATAAACAAGATTAAGATACAGATTAAAGTAACAATCCCAGTGATTTCTACAGTTATTTTTTCGGCAGATGAAACACTACCAAACATATATGACACCATGCTATTAACTTTATCCGGCTTAAGCAATAAAAGGATATAGAGTGCCGAACTAAAGAACGCACCAATAAAAATACCTGAAAGTATCATTGTTGCTACATGAAATGTTTTAACCATCGTTTCTGTAATCAGTACAACAACGATAAGCGTTAACAAGCTGAAGAATATAGAAAATAGTGGCACAAACCAAATGGATACGCCGATAAATACGGCAAGTGCACTTCCGAATGTTGCCCCGCTTGCTAATCCTAACGTAAAACTATCCGCAAGTGGATTATTCAATATCGTTTGATAGATTTGACCACTCATGACTAACCCCATACCAGCAATTAATGCTAAAAGTGTCCGCGGTACTCTTAACTTGTAAAAAATCGTCCATTCAAGTTGATTATCAAATTTCCATGTTATACCCGTAGATCCTACGAATAAAGAAATGCCAATTGCAAACAATAGAACGAGAAACCATATCACAACATGGCGATAAACGTTATGATTATTAGTCATAAACTTTTTCAGAAAGTTCTTTTAGACCTTTCGCTAATCTTGGTCCTGGTCTAGAAATCATATCTGCATTGAGTGCATGAACGTGTTTCTCTTTAACAGCTTTAACTTGGTCAAAACCGTCTCTATTGTTATTTAATTTTTGATATTCCGCTTCAGACTGTCCACTTGTTGTAATCATAACATCAGGATTTCTTTTAAGAATACTTTCTTTATCCGTTTTAATCCATCCTTCTTGATCATGATAAAGGTTCTTAGCTTTGATAGAAGTTAACATATCATCATAAAACGTATTTGATCCTGAAGTGTAAATGTCAGGTTGAGAAGAAATTTCCATAAATACTTTTTTACCTTGTTGGTCTTTAGGAACATCTTTTACAACGTCTTCTATTTCTTTCTTCACTTTACTTACTAATTTATCCGCTTCTTTTTCTTTACCTGTTACTTTTCCAACTTGTTTGAATGTATCATACATTTCATTAATTGAATTTGCATCATCTATGTAGACGACTTTCACGCCTGCATCACTTAATTTTTTTAAATCTTTTTCTTGTGTAGATTTGTTCGACTCATGCGCCAAAATTAAATCAGGTTTTGCTTTTAATAACGCTTCTGTATCGAGTTTAAAGGCATCGAATTGTTTTTTATCTTTCACATCTTTAGGATAATCATCAACAGTTGATACACCAACGACTTTATCTCCAAGTCCTAACGCGTATAATATTTCTGTATTACTTGGAATAAGTGACACAATACGCTTATATTCTTTCTTATCTGTTGTTTCTTGTTTCGTTTCTTTCTTGTTATCCGTATTATCTCCGCTTTGGCAACCCGTCACGATGATCATAGCAGCAAAGATCAAATAAAATATTTTGTTTATTTTCATACTTAATCCCTCCATATATTTAATTAAAAAATGGTACACAAAAAGGCGCAACTCAAATAAGATTGAGCTGCACCTCAATTAAAATAATGATTAAATTACATAGATTCTGGAGCTGACACACCTACTAATGCTAACGCATTGCGAAGTGTAATACGCGCCGCTTCAATTAAAGCTAAATGCGCTTTAGTCTTCTCTGCATCATCTGTTAATACTTTCTCTGCATTATAGAACTTATGGAACTGTGCAGCCAAATCTTGAATATAATTCGTAATACGATGTGGACTGCGTGATTCTGCAGCAGAAACAATTGTTGGTTCAAATTCAGCAATTTTCTTCAATAAATCAAATGCTTTTTCATGTGTAATTAATGATAAATCAACATTTTGATCAATCGTGATACCTTTTTCTTCTGCTTGGCGAATAATAGATGATATACGCGCATGTGCATATTGTGCATAATACACTGGGTTATCTTGTGATTCTTTCTTAGCTAATTCCATATCAAAGTCAAAGTGCGTATCAGGACTACGCATCGTTAAGAAGTAACGAGCAGCATCAATGCCCACTTCATCCATAATGTCACGTAATGTAATAGCATTACCTGTACGTTTACTCATTTTCACTTCAACGCCGTCTTGTAATAATCGTACCATTTGCATAATTTGTATTTCAAGACGTTTTGAATCTACGCCAAATGTTTCAAGAGATGCTTTTAAACGATTAATATAACCGTGGTGATCAGCACCAAATAAATTAATTAATTTGTCAAAACCACGTTCTACTTTATCGTAATGATAAGCGATATCTGGTAAGAAATACGTATACGTACCGTCTTGTTTAATTAACACACGGTCTTTATCGTCACCAAATTCTGTTGTTTTTAACCATGTTGCGCCATCTTGTTCATAAGTATAGCCTAATTCTGTCATTTTATCTAAAACAGCTGAAATTTTGTTTGTTTCATATAATGATGTTTCACTGAACCAATTATCAAAATGAATATTAAAATCTGCTAAGTCTTGTTTTAATTTTTTCATTTCATAATCTAAACCAAGTTTACGGAATGTCTTAATACGTTCTTCTTCAGCTTGATCTTTAATTTCAGGATGTTTTTCAGCTAAGTCTTTACCGATTGCGATAATATCTTTACCGTAATAACCATCTTCAGGTAATTCAGCATCTAAACCTAACGCTTGGTTATAACGCGCTTCAATAGAATGCGCTAAATTTTCAATTTGTTTACCTGCATCGTTAATATAATATTCACGAGTTACATCATAACCAGCTGCACTTAACACGTTTGATAACGTATCACCTACTGCTGCATTACGTGCATGTCCAATATGCAAATCTCCTGTTGGGTTTGCAGATACATACTCAACGATGATACTTTCGTTTTTACGTTCTTCTGTTTGACCAAATGTTTCGCCTTTTGATAAAGCTGTCTTAATAATTTCAGTTAAATATTGTTGATCTAAATAAAAGTTAATAAATCCAGGACCTGCAATATCTACTTTTTTAACATTCGCTTTATTTGTATCTAAATTTTCAACGATTTGATTCGCAATTTCACGAGGATTTTTACGCGCTAATTTTGTTAATACCATCGCAATATTTGAAGAGTAATCTCCATTTGCAGGGTCTTTAGGTGTTTCGATTTTAATTTCTGGAACTGTTTCTACAAGTTCAGACTTAATGATACTTGCTTTAATTTCTTCAATTAACGTTTCTTTAACTTGGTTAATAATGTTCATTCATTTATCTCCTTATAATTAATTTGAAATTGGTATGTTCCAAGTAACCCAGTTTGATCACTTAGCTGATAATGTATCCTGAGTTTACCTTGTTGATCGTCTATAAAATGTTTGATTGATAATGTATTAACGTGCATTGTCATGCGTCCTGCTTCAGTATCATAATAACTAATCGTTTCCTGTCCTTCAACAAAATGAAAGACTGTTTTGACCGCGCCTGTACGGTGGATTTTCACGCCATCATCTTCAATTTTAAGCATGTTTTTTACGATTTGTTCATCAATCGTTTCTTCATATCTAATTATATCGCTATTTCTTCTATGAAATGTACCTGATGTTTTTGTTTGAAATGTTTCTTTCTCGCCATTTTGTTTCACGACTTGTTTAATATTTATATTAATATTTTCTTTCATAATTGGCCACCTCACCGTTTAAGAACGTATATCATTATAGCATATTTGACTATTAAAATTAAAAAAAGCAGGGCGAAAAGCGCCTGCTTTTTTTAGTGTCCTAGCTATAGTAGCTATCAACTATTTTACTTATGATATTGTGAAAAGACAATAGCTATTTAGTTGAATTGTGATAATTCACAATTAAGTCACAAAATAGACATATTTAATTTATCTCTAAAGATGATTTTAGTTCATCACTGCTGTTATGCCACATTTCAGAATTATGTTCTTGAAGGAATTTTTTAAGAATTGCTCTATTTTCGTCACCAATTTGGTCAATCTTCACTTGATGTTTCATAGATTTATCCATCATATTCACATGTTCTGGCATACTTTTATATCCACGCTTCTTAGGTTTATTAACCATTAAATAGCAACCTGTTAGCCCTGCATAATATGGACCTTGTTCGCCACGTTCAGTTGTAACCCAGCAAAGCCAATATTCTTTTGCTTCTTCACCTTTGACTTCTTCTATATCTTTAACCCATTTCACACGCTTTTCTACTTCAGCTCTAGCATGCATGGCACCAATATCGATAAATGCAGTTTGTTCTGATACATCGACAAATACAGGCGCAACGTTGTCTAAACTTATAGAGCCTATATTTGTACCTTTATGCCCATCTAATGGATCATTTTTAATGATATTAAATTGAAATCCTTTCTTTTCAGCCACTTGTTTCACCTCATTTAATTCATGATTACATCATACTAGAGTATCAGACTGACATTCAAGTTTGTAATCTACACGAGTTCATTTAATATATTGATAATATCGCCTTTAATCGTTTCGTCTTCCATTTCTATAATTAATTCTTTAGGATAATACAGTTTATAGTCTAAACGTTTAATCCCTGTAATACTATGGATGATGACTGACTGGCTACTAATTTCTTTAATACGACCTGTCTTCTGTAATAGATGTATCGGCTGTCTATTTGATCCTGGTCGGTCATAATCATACGGTAAGTCTGAGAACGAGTCACAAACGAAATAATATTCTGGGTCAATGCCGCCTTTTTCAAATAGATCTGTCAGTTCACCAATCGTAATAATAGATCCATCAAATGGTAAGTATTTAAACAAATCACGATTAACAAACCTTTTACTTAAATCACTTAAGATTGGATCATCTTCTTCAGTCCACTCTTCTAAATAATACATTACGACCGCTTCATCAAGACGAATATAATCAGCGATTGAAACGTCTTCTTCAAAAAATGGAATTAAATATTTGGGTTGTTCTTTAAATGAATACCCTTGATCATAAAGTACTTTCGCACGCTTAAAGCAGCGATTAAGCAACACTTCTCCACCTCGACTCACCGGGTGAAAATAAATTTGCCAATACATTTGATAACGACTCATTAAGAAGTTTTCAACTGCATGCATACCACTTTCTTTAATCAACACTTCATCTTTAGACGGACGCATCAATCTCAGCACACGTTCCATATCAAATTGACCGTAACTCACACCTGTAAAATAAGCATCTCGCTGTAAATAATCCATGCGATCAGCATCTATTTGAGATGAAATCATTGATATGACTAATTTATTTTCATGTGTCTTATTAATCACTTCTGCTACTTCAGCTGGAAAATCAGGCGACACTCTACTCAATACTTCATTAACTTCTGTATCACCTTTAATGATCAGCTGTGTAAATTTTTCATGATCCGTTAGGAAGATTTTTTCAAAACAGTGTGAAAATGGACCGTGCCCTAAATCATGTAAAAGTGCTGCACATAATGCGAGTGGTCTATCCTTATTATCCCAATGTGCACGTCCTTCAAATACTTCGTCTATCATACGTCGTACAATTTCATATACACCTAGAGAATGTCCAAAGCGACTATGCTCAGCTGTATGGAAAGACAAATAGAGTGTTCCAAGTTGTTTAATTCTTCTTAAGCGTTGAAATTCTTTCGTTTTGATAAGATCCCAAATTAATTGGTCTCTTACGTGTATATAACGATGAACAGGGTCTTTAAAAACTTTCTCTTCAGGTAATTTTTTTGTTCCATAAGCTTCCTGTGTCACTTTGTTCCCTCCATTTCATCCAATTATTCTACAATAAATTCTATTTCTCCGACATTTTCATATACGGCTTTATACTCCCCTTGTGATAAAGGTTTAGGCAAAATAAATGTTCCACTTGAAATAAACATGCCAGGTTTTAATGAACGATTATATTCTTTAATTTCATTAATCAACCACTTAACAGCTTTAGCAGGATGTCCTTCAACTTCTGTACTAAATCCAGAAGCTAATTCTTTACCGTCTAAATATAATGTCCCTTTAATGTTATCTATATCTTCATAACTTAATTTCTTAGGTTCACCGTAAACAACGCCACCACTTACTGCGCTATCAGCAATAATTTCTGTTACAGATAAATTAGGGAACCAGTTACTAAAACGTGAATCCGGAATCTCTACCCCTGGTGCAATCAAACATTTATTCATAATATCTTCAAGGCTATCTTCTTCTGTTAATTCTTCTTGAACAATAAAGACTAATTCTAACTCTGCTAAAGGCTCATTTAAATCATTTAAATAAATATGTTTGTCCAGAATAGTTGTTTCTCCCATTGCACCATATAATGGCGTTGTTGAAGAAAAGATATCTCTTGTTTCTTGACTCGTTAAACTAATTTTATAACCTTTATGAATTTCAGTTTCTTCCTTACGCTGCAACACACCTTCTTGAATATCATATGCAGCATGTTCAGTTATATTCGATGGTAAAACACCATTTGGAATAATTGATTGATTCTCATAAGCTTCATAAAATTGTGAAATCCATTTATTTAGTGATTGTTCCATTACAATCAACCTCCTAAAAAGTTTTTTTCATTAACGTCGTGCGCATTGTGTCACCAAAAAGTAATTCTTCATATTCACGTATCACTTCAAAACCTTCCTTTTTATAAAAGGCTATACCGATATCATTCTTGCCATCCACTTCTAAATAAACTTCATGATATGAATCTTTGTATTGATCTAAACCTGCTTGTAATAAAGCTTTACCATACCCTTCACGTTGCGCTTCAGGTAGAACATAATGAGAAGATAAATACAATTCAGTTCCTTTGATAAAATTAGCAAAACCAACAATCTTATCTTCATCTTCTGCAACAAAGAAATCAGAATCATTAATGCGCTTTTGAAGCATCTCTTTAGAATAAGACGCATTTAAAAATGCCGTCACAGTGCTCGCAGTATAAATATTGGTATACGTGTCATACCAAGCCTTAGACGCTACATTTTTAATACCTGAATAATCTTCAATTGTTGCTTTTCTTACATTTGCCATAAATATCTCTCCTCTATCTACCTTACACATCAATCGTCAATTCATGATGTCTATTAATCTAAGTTTGTAAATCCCCGTTTAATAATGTTCTAATGTACACATTTTAAATAACTTTATATCTCACGTTATAAATAATTATATCATTTATATATTAAAAACTATAATATTCAGAATACTTAATTATACCCGAAAACCCTACAGAAATGTAATATTTGTTAAGTATGTTAACACAAATTTAAAATACAGAACGTAAAAATATAAAAAAGGAAAAACTAACAATCATTTTTACTAAATAATAACCTCCTTCCATTTATATATAGATTTTTAGGATGTTCATTTTAATTTGTCATTTATAAGTATAAATCATTAATTTTCGGAATTATCCGACTTGTTATTTCCTTAACCGTATGCTATTTTTATTTTGTAATTTTATAAAAAGGAAATGATGATGCAATATTAAGTAGGAATTTCAAAGAAAATTTCTTACTGTACTTAACAGTTCAAATACCAAATTAAAAAGGATGGCGAAAAGATGTAATATTACTAACCCTTAATAAAAACAATTGAATAGTAAAATCTTTAAAGGGAGTAATATTTTTATGCATAAATCATCATTTCGCTTTTTATGGATTGGCCAATCTCTCGCAAATAGTGGAGATGTCTTTTATATGGTTGGTTTAATAGCAATCATATATGGAATATCAGGATCTGTAACTTATATGGCATTTGTGCCCTTTTTTATCACAACATCGCGATTTTTAAGTGGCATGATTGCGCCATTAATTATTGAACGCGTCCAATTAAAATCATTGTTGGCATATTCACAATTTGGAAAGACAATTCTTATTCTCATTCTTGGATGTTATACAGAAATTTTTCCTTCTTCTAGCACCATTTTCTTGATTTTTTTATTAGTAATTGCTATTTCTTTTTTAGATGGATGGGCAAACCCAGCAAGAAATGCTTTAGTCCCTATATTTATTGAACAGGATTTTCTAGTGAAGGCTAATAGTTTTCTTGCCATTCTTGACCAAACGATTCGTCTTGGTGGATGGACAGTTGGGGGAATACTCGTTGCTATTATCGGTGGTGAAAATGTTATATGGTTAACATTTTTCTTATTTGTAGCATCTACTATCATGATGTTTCTAATTCAAAACGTCGATAAAAACGGATTTAGTCAAGAAAAACAAAAAAAGCCTTCGAATTGGGACATATTAAAAGAAGGCTGGATAACCATATGGCATACGCCTACTTTACGTACCATAAGTATTGTTGAATTTTTTGAATCTATAGCAAACGTGGTATGGGTAGCTGCAATTATGTATATTTATGTTGAGCAAGTCTTACAAACGAGTGAACAATGGTGGGGATATATAAATGCCAGTTTCTTTGCTGGATTAATGATAGGTGGCTTTTGTAGTTTAAAATGGTCACATTTAGTAACTCGACTTTCTAGTTATGTTATTGTAGTGGGTTCTTTTGGGGCTAGTTTGACTACTCTAATGTTTGGTTTAGTATCGACTCCATGGATTGCACTAGTAATATCTCTGATATTTGGAATAGTAAATCAAATTAAAGATGTAGCTCAACAGACGGCTGTACAAAAGAGTGTTGTTCATAGACTTCTTCCCAAAATATACTCTGCAAAAGACGCTCTAGTAACTGCGACTTTTGGAGTTTCTTCATTAGTTTTAGGTAACTTGACTGATATGTTTGGAGTGAGGTTCACATTTTTATTAGCAGCAACACTTCTCTTCGTTTCTACAATTTTTCTGATGACAAACCGTAACAAGATTAGCTAATCGAATTAAAAAATATGTTAAATAAATAAAGGGAGCAGGACAGAAATCTAATTTGTATAAAAAGATTTCGTAATCTCTCCCGGCAAGGCTGACTAGATACTAATAAAGACTGAGACATTACATTGTCCCAGTCTTTTATTATTTATTTGATATAAAGTTTGAAATTTCTCAGTAATACCTTTGTTTAGTGACTAAAAAATATTAACTAAACTTTTCAACCTTTTTTATATAATCATTAATATATGTAACATACTCTTGTTCAGTTTCAAAAGGTAGTTCTTTTGGATCAACAAATTTCAAGTCTAATGTTTCATCATTATTAGTATTCATAACACCCTCAAATTGATTTGTATAATACAAAGCAGTCACTACATTAATTTGGTCATTGTTTTTCAAAGTAAAAGAATAGTCATTTCCTGAATATAAGTTTATTAATTTCAAATTAGAAATTTCAAGGTTACTTTCTTCGTACACTTCTCTAACTGCTGTATGTTCTAAAGTTTCACCAATTTCCATTAATCCACCTGGTAATCCCCAATTACCATTACTTCTTTTCTGTAATAGAATCTTCCCATCTTTTTCTATAATGACATTTGAACCCACTAGAATTAATGGATCATGTCCAATTTTTCTTCTAATATTTTCAACATAATTCATTAATAGACCCCCAATTATTTATTTGTATAAATTTTTATTAATGTCTACGCACCTATATATCCACATATTACCAAAAATAAAAATTAATCTCAAAATATCGAACTTTAACAAACAATATAAAACATTAGATAATAATTTTTAGGGTGAACGATTTTATTCAATAAAAAAAGTTCCTCACAAAAAGGAACCATTTTTATTGAAAGTATATTTATTTAATCGGGTGCATTCCGTCTTTCCAAGTTGTATAAATAAGTTTACCGCCTTGGTCTTTAAATTTCTTATTTGTTACGCCGCGCTCAAATGGTGCTGCTGGCTCGATGTTTAGAGTTGGTGTGACGTTTAATTCGTTGGCATACCATTTAGCCCAATCGTCTCCTTTTACGGGCTCATCATCTGCTACGTTATAAATACCTGATTCAAAGTTTAATGCTTGAATGGCTGTTTCAACTGCATCATCTATATGAATAAATGATTGTACGCCGTCTGTCATCGTAACTTTACCATTTATAAATTGATTATAAATCATTCCATCTTTACCATACCAAGTACCTGGTCCGTATAATAAACCGTAACGTAAAATAACATGTTTGTTTAATCTAGCTGATTCTTTTTCTAATCCTTCTACACCATCAACTGTTATTTTACGATCGCCACTAGCGTCATAGTCTAAACTTGTTTCTTCTGTTGCTAATGTATCTCCAGCTTCATAAACAAATGCAATACTTTGTGATTGAATATGTGGCACATCATGTTTAATTGCCGCTTCTACAAGATTTCTTGTACCTTCTATTCTAACTTTCGTATTAGCTGACATATCAACTTGTTTTAAGTCCGTGATTTCGTTCATGATTATATCTGGTTTAAAATCACCGATACTTTTTTCTATTGTGTCATATTCTAATATGTTACCTATATATGCTTTTACACCTGCATTATCAAGTTTTTCTTTACCTTTTTCAGAAGTCGTTAACCCAGCTACTTCATAACCTTCTTCAATTAAGCGTTTAGTTAATTTTGTACCTATTAAACCAGTAGCACCTGTAACAAAAATTTTAGTCATGATAATCCACCTTTTTTATTTATATTTTCATTGAGATATATACCCATTTTCAAAGTATAAAAACCATCCTAAAAAACATCAAAATTTTTATTATGTAATGACATAATAATTTATAATGTCACTATTATTAGGTATATAGGCTAATTGACTTATGTAAGCGCGTTATTATATCATTATGTAAATACAAATAAGGAGTGTTTATTTCTATGAAATCTTATACAATTGATGACCTTTGCCGAATGATTGATCACACTAACTTACATGCAGATGCAAGCCCAGAAGATATAAAACAACTTTGTGAAGAAGCAAAGAAATACCATTTTAAGATGGTTGCTGTTAACCAAGTACAATCTAAATTATGTTCAGAAATATTAGCTGGAACCGATATAGGAATAGGCGCTGCCATTGCTTTTCCATTAGGACAGACTTCTATTGAATCTAAGAAGTTCGAGACGCAAGATGCGATTCATAACGGTGCTACAGAAATTGATTATGTTATTAATGTTACTGAATTGAAAAATGGCAATATTGACTACATCAAAGAAGAAATGTCTTCAATAGTAGAAATTTGTAAAGCACACAATGTCACTTCAAAAGTTATCTTTGAAAATGCCTATTTAACTAAAGATGAAATCAAAACTTTATCACTTATCGCAAAAGACGTTAAACCTGATTTTATTAAAACATCTACTGGCTTTGCGACATCAGGTGCAACTGTAGAAGATGTTAAATTAATGTACGAGACTGTAGACGGCGAAGTTAAAGTTAAAGCAGCTGGTGGTATTCGTGATACTGATACATTTATTAACATGATTAAAAATGGTGCAGAAAGAATTGGCGCTAGTTCAAGTATCAAAATCATCAAAGCATTAGAAGAACGTCTTACAGAATCAGATCAGAAAACAATAGAAATTGGATGATAAATTATGATAAACAAACCTTTACATCAACAAATTAAAGAAGATTTACTGAATAAAATTGAATATGAAGACTATAAAGTTGGCGATAAAATTCCAAATGAAGTTGATTTGGCTTCACATTATAAAGTAAGTAGACCTACTGTTAGGCAAGCAATTAATGCACTTGTTATTGATGGCTTTTTAGAACGTCGAAAAAAGCGAGGTACAATCGTTCGACAACGTAAAATCAATCAAGAATTTACACACGTCATCGAAAGCTATAATGATGAAATGACAAGAAAAGGATTAATCCCAAAGACAAAAGTTCTATCATTGAAATCAGAAGTTGCCAATGAAGAAGTCACCCAACAATTAGAACTAAAACCTGGAGAATCTGTATATAAATTAGTCCGTTTAAGATATGCAGAAGAAGATCCAATCGTTCTTGTAACAACTTACATTCCACTATCATTAGTACCTAATTTAAAAGAAATTGATTTTTCAACGACGCGATTTTACGAAGTGTTAGAAAAAAATCAAACACCTATCAAAGAAATTACGAGAAAGCTTGAATTAATCACAGCAGATGAAACCGTAAGTGATTTATTATCTGTAGAGATAGATGCCCCACTCTTCTACTTCCATAGTGTGGGTTATATAGAGAATCGTGTACCAATAGAATATTCTGTTTCTAAATACAGAGGCGATTTAAACTCATTTATCTTTAATATCTCTTCATAATCTAGTTATGTTCAAACAATTGTAAGCTCAACGATAGCAATAATGCAGTCCAATCATGAATAAAAAGGTGATATGCTATGACAAATATATTAGAGCACTTCAAATTACAAGGTAAAGTTGCAATCATTAGCGGTGGCACAATAGGAATAGGTCAATCAATGGCATTAGCATTAGCACAAGCAGGCGTTCAGATTATCATTGCAGATCATAACGCCTCATCAACAAACAAAACACTCTCAGGAATTAAACAGAGTGAAGACATTGAAACAATAGCATTAAAAGTAGACATAACCGATCCAACATCGGTAAATCAAATGCTCAATAACGTCATAGAACAATTTGGCAAAATTGATATGTTAGTCAATAAAGTTGGGATGACATACAACGTAACAGAAGACGAACTCACATTTGAAAATTGGAATAAAGTTATGAATCTAAACTTGAATGGAATATTTTAAGTGAGTTGATGTTTGAAGGCTGTGTTGGCAGGGCTATAGCGCACGAAGACTTCTAGATATCGTGCGTTATAGGGTTAAAATGGCGCTTGGCGCACGAAGACTCCCAGATATCGTGCGTTATAGGGTTAAAATGGCGCTTGGCGCACGAAGACTCCCAGATATCGTGCGTTATAGGGTTAAATTGGCGCTTGGCGCACGAAGACTTCTAGATATCGTGCGTTATAGGGTTAAAATGGCGCTTGGCGCACGAAGACTCCCAGCAAACTCCTTCACTATAATTTTATAAATATAAAATTTAAAGGCCACGCTTATAAAAGCGCAGCCTTTTTTATTAAAATTGTACATATTTATTTTATCCTTAATACATACGTATACATTCATATACTAGATCGAAGAATTCGTCGACTTTGACGTTTTTGGCTACTTTAACGTTATGTTCTTTTTTGAGTACGTCGGATTCGTCACATACTGTTCGTCCATAACTTGGTCCGCGGTTAATGTCGATTTCTACGTACATATCTTGAACTTCAAATAAGTCTTTATTTACGAGGTAGCCTATTGTTGTTGCATCGTGTAATGGACCCGCTTCTAATCCAAATTCTTGGAATTGTGTTTTTAAAGTAAAGTTCATTAAATCACTAAACAATTGCCCAGCTTTATTATTTGTTGATTCCATACGTTTTATAATTTCAGGTGTGCATAGTGTCTTGTTTGTTACATCTAGACCCATCATGACGATTGGTACACCTGATTTAAAAACAATATGTGCCGCTTCTGGATCAGCAAAAATATTAAATTCTGCTGATGGCGTGAAATTACCGTTACCGTATGCACCACCCATTAATACGATTTCTTTAATTTTAGATGTGATGGATGGTTCTAATTTCATCGCTAAAGCAATATTGGTTAATGGTCCAGTTGGTACTAGCGTAATATCTCCTTCGCTATCTAATAAAGTATCAATGATAAATTGTACCGCTCTTTTATCTTCGGGTTCTCTATTTAACGTATCAAATACAGGACCATCCATGCCTGTTTCTCCATGGACATTGTCAGCAACTACACGTTCTCTCACTAAAGGTTCAGACGCCCCACTATATATTTTAACGTCCATATTCAAGTGTTGTGCAACACTCAAACCATTCTTAACAGTTTTCTCAAGCGTTTGATTCCCTGAAACAATTGTTATACCCAGTAAATCAATATTAGGATGAATGTATGCCATTAACATCGTTATTGCATCATCATGACCAGGGTCGCAATCTAAAATTATTTTTTGTTTTTCCATTATAATTCCTCTCCTTTTTGTAAGCCTTTTCTTTATTCTTGTATTATACTTCTGCAAAGATTAAAGTAAGTATGAGAAATATCATATAAGAGGTGTGAAATATTGAGAGAAATTTATAATGACAAACTTAAACAAGATTTAATAGACCAATTCAATTATTTCGATCTCTTTGGATTTGATGTGAAACAACACGTAAAACTCTTTTTCATTCCTCAAAAAGATCATATTATTCAAGACACTCAAAAACCCGAATATTTATTTTATCTTGTTAAAGGAAAGACAAAGTTATATGAATACATGGAAAATGGGCAAGTTTCTTTAATCGATTTTTTTGAGCCTTCTTCTTTTATAGGAGAAATGGAATTGATAGATGAACACGCTGCACCTCTTAATGTCCAAGCAATAGAAGATTGTTGGTGTTTAGCAGTACCACTTAATGAACTTAAAGACACTTTATTAACGGATCCCGTATTATTAAAGAATTTATTATCTTATATCGCACATAAGAACATGAAAAACATTCGAACTTCAACACGTAACCAATCATATCCATTGTCTAAAAGACTCGCTTCTTTTATTTTAGTTACAGAACAAAATGGTAAGTATGAAGAAAAACATACACAAGTCGCACAATATTTAGGTGTATCTTATCGACATTTATTATTTGTTATCGCAGACTTTGTACAAAAAGGATATTTAGCAAAAGAGAAAAATAGCTATAACATATTAAATATGGATGAACTAAAAAAGTTAGCAAATATATAATATGGTATAAAAAAGCATATTTTATTTAATTTGATGCATATCGTCTTTACAAGTTGTATAAATAATTTTACCTCCTTGGTCTTTAAATTTCTTGTTCATAACGTCGCGCTCAAATGGTGCTGCGGGTTCGATGATTAGAGTTGGTGTGACGTTTAATTAATTGACATACCATTTTTAAACACAAAAAAGATTTAAAAATAGAGATAGAGAGTCCTTTTGAATATATATAGTATAGTGAAGATAGAGTAAAAGCACCCATATAATCAACAGGTGCTTTTTTAATATATTTTTTCATCATTATATTTTAATATCTTAGCACAAAGTCTTATTTGCATTAACATTGAGTAACCAAATGATAATGCTCCTACAGATGAAACTTGAAATGATAAAGCAAATATTTTTATTAAAGCAACATAACTAATAAAACATGGTATTAAAAATATAAAAATAAAGTTAAAAATTATATTTCTTTTGGATATATTACCTCTCCTTTAATTTAAAATCCAAAAAACAAACCAAAGAATATAATTGGGTATAGTATCACTATATTAATTACATTTAATATAATACTTATCACTAAATATTTAATAATTTTTTTGTTTTTAAAATAATTATATAAGAATAATAAAATTGACATTACTAATAAAAGAGCTGAAGCGTCAGTAAATATCACAAGTGCATCTCCACCATAGAAATTCGGGAAAAGATTATTGCCGAAAAATAAAAGTATAATAAATAAAATATAATTTAATAGATTTATCACATTGATTAATTTCAAAATTATACGCCTCCTTTTTTACATCATATACCAATTATCCAAAAATATGTATATAATTAGCGATAAATAATATGAAATTAAAAAAGTTAGCAAACATCTAATATAGTATAAAAAAATCCCCCACTACATGTTGTAGTAAGGGGATTTATAGCTAATATTTATATTATGACTGTGTCTTTTTCAACTTCTTATTTAACTTCTCGTCTAATTCTTTTTGTCGACGTTTTCGTTCTTCATTTCTAAGTCGCAATCTTTCTTCTTCTTCTGGATCGCGTTTCTTTTGAAGTTGTTTTTGGATTTTTTCCATTAGTTCGTCTTCTGTTAAAGCGGCACATGGGCGGTTATTTACGAATGCGAATGTCTTTCTTCTACCTGGTCCACAATATGATTGGCATGCTACTTCTATTTCAGCTTCTGGGTCTAATTTTTTAATTTTTTTCAAAAGTGATGGCAAGTTAACCGCTTGGCAATCATCGCAGACCTGAAATTTATTTCGCATTTGTTTCCCCACCTTTCTTAATTGTTAATTTTGCAATAAATTATTATACCACCTTAACAGTTGTTTGAGAATGTCATTTTATCGTTTTTCCATATTTCGAATCATTTTATCATTGCGTTCAATCATTCTTTCGAAATATTTATCGTACAATGTCCATTCTTCTGTTGTGACAGGATCCATATTCAAAGTTGCACCTAAATTTTTCAAACTTCCTAACAATTTAAATAGTATGTCGTTAGTTGTATATTCAGTGCCTAATAATTCGTTCAATGAAGCCATGCTTTCAGGTATGATAGTCGGATAAATGAATTTTGTCTTTTCGTTTTTCAGTGCATGTTCATAGAATGCTTTCATCATTTCGGCACGTTCAGCGCCTGATCCTTCCACACATAAATAGATTTGAACTGCTATACCGCCTCTCACTCTTCGTTGTGATATACCAGCAAATTTTTGATTATGAATACTTAAGTCATAACTACCAGGGCAGTATGATGCAGTAATTTCTTTATTCTCAATTTCATTAGTATCTTCTTTAAACATTTCACGAATAAGACGTAACATCACTTCATATCCTGTATCAATGGATACATCATGCTTACCTTTAAAGATTAAAGATATATTCAGGACACCTTTATCTAACACAACACCTAATCCGCCAGAATTTCTAACGATTGCACTATAACCTCTAACATCTTTTAAATATGCAATACCGTCTTTTAGATAAGGTAATCTAGAATCATGTATGCCTAATATCACGACGTGATTGTGTATCCATGTCCTAACAACACTTGGACTTTTATCATTTCCTACTTGATCACAAAATGTATCATCGAAACTAAAGGACTGCATTGGCTGCAGTCCTGAAGTGTGGTCAATGTATCGCCATTCTTGTGTAAAATAATCTTGCAAATTTGCCATGATTATAATGTTTGAGCAGCTGTAATGATTGAAAGACTATATACGTCTTCAGCTGAACAGCCACGAGATAAATCGTTAACAGGTGCGTTTAAGCCTTGTAATACAGGACCAACTGCATCAAATCCACCTAAACGTTGTGCAATTTTGTATCCAATGTTACCCGCTTCTAAGCTAGGGAAGATAAATACATTTGCATCACCTTGAATTTCAGAATTTGGTGCTTTCTTAGCAGCAACTTCTGGTACGATTGCTGCATCAAATTGGAATTCACCATCTAATACAACATCTTTTAAATCTGTTTCTTTTAAGTTTTCTTGAGCAATAGAAACTGCTTCAGATACTTTTTCAGTATCAGGTGATTTAGCTGAACCTTTAGTTGAGAAGCTTAACATTGCTACTCTTGGAGACATACCAAATGCTTGAGCAGTCTTAGCACTTTCGATTGCAATCTCAGCTAAGTCTTGTGCATTAAGTTCTGGGTTAATTGCACAATCACCGAATACATATTGTTCTTCACCTTTAGTCATGAAGAATACGCCAGATGTTTTTGTAACGCCTGGTTTTGTTTTGATAATTTGTAATGCTGGACGTACAGTGTCTGCAGTTGAATGTGCTGCACCACTTACTAATCCGTCAGCTTGATTTGTGTAAACTAACATCGTACCGAAGTAGTTAACGTTATTTAACAATTCTTCAGCTTGTTCTTGAGTTGCTTTACCTTTACGACGTTCAACAAATTTTTCTACTAAATCTGCTTTTAGTTCACTTGTTTCTGGGTTGATGATTGTAAGACCATCAATTGATAAGTCTGCACCAGCTGCAGTTTCTTTAATTTTTTCTTCATTACCAAGTACGATTGGTGCAACCAAATCCGTAGCTTGTAATTTAACTGCTGCTGTTAATACGCGCGCATCTTCACCTTCTGGTAATACGATACGTACATTTTTACCTGTTAGTTTGTCGCTTAGAACATTAAGTAAATTAGACATAATTGCCTCCTATATATGATTGCTATTATTTTTCCATTCACAATTATAACATTTTTTCATAAATTTTCACGTATCTAAACTGTGAATTTATATTGGATATTTTTAAAATATTATCATTTATATTCTGAAAGCAACATTTTCCATTTTTTATTTAAAATTTTATCCTTTGAAACTGTAAATTTTTCGTTTGGTTTTAAGTTTGGATCTTTACCATTGTAATCTTTAGTTGCAAATCCAGTTGATAGTGATGGTTCACTATTCGGCTTGAATTGATATTCGTATACTTTACCGTTATCTGCAAACAAATATTTCGTAATCGGTTGATCCATTTTAGCGACACTACTGTATCCTTGAATATTAGTTAAATCTTGTGCTCGTTCATCATAACCACCTTGAGTATGCTGTCCTTGATACATCGTTAATCCGACAACATTATGGATCTTAAAATGTTTCCACCCTGGTTTATTATGATCTGTTATTTGTATTTCACCATCGTCAGTAATCGCATATCCATCACCTTCCATTTGTTCGTTTCGACTAAAATAACGATTAGTTACTGCTTTATTCTGATCTTGGCCATATTCGTCAGCAATTTTTAATAATTTTTGTTTCAATGCATCTTTGTCTTGCTCTGAAAGTTGAATCTGCTTAGTTACTGCATGTTTCGTTTCACTATGCTGCTTTGTTTCTTCTTGCGAACCATTTTGGCAACCGCTTAATATCATTATCATCACAATGGCCACACTTAAATAATTGAATACACGTCGCAAAGTAACCGCTCCTTCTATTAACAAATAGGCGCCTCCATATCATCATATTTGAAGGAGACGCCTTATGGATATTTATTTAACTTTGAAATCTATGATTAGTCTTTTTTAATACCGAATTCATCGACTAATTTAACTGTTCTTTGTTCACCTTTACTAATATCGCCATGTAATTGATAAATTTTAACGACTAATTTACCTTCAGATACATCATAAACTGAGAAGTTCTGATCAGATGAATCTCGATTATTTTCATGACTATCATTAAAAGCATCTGTCTTATGAGGTTGCTCGCCTATCGCAAACAAACTATTATAATGATCTAATTGTTCTTGAGTTAAATCTTCTAGCTCTGGTCTAACTTTCTTAATATGTTCTAAAGGACGATCATATATACTGTCATACGCTTTTGTACCACCTGTATTAGGCAGTACGTAGACTGAACCTTCCGGATTGTCATAATAAGTGATGTTATCTTGACCTCTAATTTGTTTAGCATCTTCTTTCTTAGCATTTACAAAGCTATTTTTAGTCGATGTATGTTCTAGTGGTTTCGTACGCGAAAGCACATGGTCATGACCTTGTAACACTAAATCCACATCTAAATCATCAATTTGTTGAGTGAGTTCGTCACGTATTTTAGCGACATCTTCATCTGATAATGCATGATACGATTTAGAATACATTGGTTTATGCAGATTTAAAATAACCCATTTAGAGCCATTCTTTCTGGCATCTTTAATATCTTGTTTAATCCATTCCATTTGTTCTTTGCCAATTGCTTTTTCTTCAGGATTATCTTTAGATTTCTTATTATCATTCGTATTAGCGACAACCATATGTGCACCATTATAATCAAACGAATAATAAGAACCACCATTTACCGCATTGTTTTCTTTAGGTACATTGACATGTTCGTTATACTTTGTCAGTAATTTTTCATCATCTTCGCTTAGCGCATATTCGTCATGATTACCTGGTGCAGAAGCTACAGGTAATGACATAAATGATGGACGTGATTGATCATATAAATCTAACCACTCATCTTCAATTTCTGCAGTTTCTACAAAGTCTCCTGTGTGTAATGCGAAGTTTGGATTACCTGCTGTTTGAATAGCATTGCTTAACGTATCTGCTCCAAATTGTGCTTCATTTCTTACATGTTCATTCCAATAAGCATTTTGTGTATCTGTATACTGTACAAATTGGAAAGGATCGCCGTTGTTGCCAGAAGTCTTAAATTGTCCAACTTCACTTTGAGGACCACTTGCGCTACCTACGCGATAATAATATGTAGTATTCGGCTTTAATCCCGTTGCTTTCGCTTTATAATTATATTCAGGAACTGTCATTAGTTCAGACTTCCCATGTTTATCACCGCGCGTCCATTCAGCACCTTGTGCATGTTCATCTGTATAATATCCATTTATTCTCTCTTTACCTTGAGCATCTTTTACAGGTTCACCTTCGTCATCTTTTTCTACATCCGCAAAGATGAAATTGCCGTTCTTATCTCGTTCAACATATTTAGAATCTACTTGTTTAGAAGTTGCATCAAACGCTTGTGCATCATCAAATTGACCCGTCTCTGACACCCAAACTTTAGCATCATTAAATTGATCTGTTGTATACCAATTAAAAGCCATTTCTGTTTTCGTATCACCATTAAAATTCGTAATAATACGATTCGGCTGATTTTTCTTAGGTACAGGCGCTACCTCCGGCTTCTGTGACATCACTTTAATATCCGAATGAGCTTGTTGATTCACAACAGACGAATCACCAGCACCACTCGCCTCAACCGTACCAGTAGTAGAAATCCCTAATAATAACATCATACATGCCGTACCACTAATGAATCTCTTTGCTATTGACTGATTATACATGTACACTTCCTCCTAATTAACCCTATAGTGATTTAAAAAGCAATCTATTAAGAAGTGTATCAATCATATTTTAACCCTATGTAAAGATAGTATGAGTATTGTATGAATGTAATATGAAGAGAGATAAGTTAGGAGAAAGTACACCGGGCAATATTAATGAATCTATAATGTAAAATTGGTAAAATTATTACATAAATAGAGGGCATATAATAATAATTTGGAGGTTGTATATTTCATATAAATCTTAGTTTTATTATAAGGAGGGTTTATTCTTGATTAAAGCAATAGCGGTTGATATGGATGGGACTTTTTTGAATTCAGAAGGCACTTATGATAATGATTTATTTAAAGATGTATTCTCGTATTTAAAATCACAAAACATAAAATTTATCATAGCGAGTGGTAATCAATATTATCAACTTAGAAGTTTTTTCCCAGGGGAAGATAAATATATTTATTACATAGCAGAGAATGGTGCTATATACGCTGATTATAATAATATTACCAATGTCGCAGAATTTGACGAACAATTATTAATGAATATCTTGGATGAATTAAGTAAGCATAATATTGAGTTTGTTTTGTGTGGTGTAAACAGTGCTTATATTTTAAGTAACTCAAGTGATGCTTTTAAATCTGATATGTCAAAATATTATTATGAACTTAAAGAAGTGAATCATTTAAAAGACTTGCCTGAAGATAAGTTTGTTAAATTGGCTTTATCCGTTTATGATAATGGGCACGAATTTAGAGACTTATTAAATGAAAAGTATGGAGACCAGATTGTAGCCGTTTCTAGCGGGCATCATAATATTGATATTATTCTTAAAGGTGTTAATAAAAGTAGTACGCTTAATAGTTTATTGAAAGAATTAGGATTAACTCGAGAAGAACTGTTGGCTTTTGGTGATGCTGGAAATGATAAAGAAATGTTGGAGTTGGCAAATTATAGTTATGCAATGAAGAATGCCAGTGAGGATATTAAATCAATTACAAAAGAAATTGCGCCATCTAATGATGAAAATGGTGTCTTGTTAACAATTAAAAAAGCACTAAACATATAATTCAAAAATTGATACAAAGGGAGATTATTATGAAAATAGAACATGTAGCATTATGGGCGGACGATATTGATAAATTGAAAGATTTTTATATAAAGTATTTTAATGTAACGAGTAGTGAATTATATTTCAATGAAAAAACGAAATTCAAATCATACTTTTTGCATTTTGAAGAAGGCAGTCGCTTAGAAATAATGAACAAACCATTTTTGAAAGGTCATTTAGGTGATGGTAAAGGCTATGCTCATATCGCTATTTCAGTTGGTGATAGAGAAGCGGTTGATAGCTTTGCTCAGCAATTTAGCCAAGATGGATATCCATTGTTAAGTGGTCCAAGAGTTACAGGTGATGGTTATTATGAGGCAGTCATTCAAGATCCAGAAGGAAACTTACTTGAGTTGACAACTTATTAATAACTTAGCCTATAAAATAACAAAAAAGAAGCTCAACTCGAGCTTCTTTTTTTATATTACTTTATTTTTTTAATAGTTCTTTTTTAAATGTTTCTGCTTGTTTCTCTACTGAGATTAAATCTCCGTATAATGCTTCATTACTTGTGTAGTAAATGACGTTATTGTTTTTAACTGCTTTATTATTTTTCCAGATAGTTGAATTTGTAAATTCATTATTTGGTTTTTTACCGTCTTTTGTTGGAATAAATAAGTAGTCTCCTGAATAATCGTTAAATTTTTCTTGAGGTACTTTCATGAATTTTTCTTTTGGCATTGCTTTTTTAGCTTCTGGATCTTCTTTTAATTTGAAACCATCGAATAGTGCGTCACTACCTCTACCGAATCTTGCGCCGAACTGATAAATATCTTTAGCTTGTACGTCCATAATTGAAGCTGTTTTATCTGCTCCGATATGTTTTTTAATTTCTTTACCATCTTTTAAAAGTTTATCTGATAATTCGTCTGCTTGTTTTTTAGCTTTTTCTTCTTTGTTTACTAATTTACCGTATTCGATATGAGTTTGTTTATAATCTGTGTCTTGTACTTTTAGTGATACAGTTGGTGCTATTTTTGAAAGTTTATTATTATTTTTATTTTCTTTATACGTTACGATTAAATCTGGTTTAAGCTTCGCTGCCGCTTCAACATCTTCTGGATCTATTTTCTTAACGTCTTTCATATCTAAATATTTAGAATCTGGGAATACACTTGTGATCGCTACTGGTTCTACACCTAGTTTTTTCAAGTTACCATAGTTAGCTGTCAGTAATAGAATACGCTTTGGATTTTTAGGAATTTTTACTTTTTCGCCGCCTTCAGTCGTAAATGTTCGTTCTTTACTGTCACTTTTACTACTTGATGCTTCGTTGTTATTACCACAAGCTGCTAACAATAACGCTAAACATAATACAAAACTTAATAATTTTTTCATTTCTACACCTCTTATTTTATTTTAAAACGATGGAATTAACGTATCTTCATGTTTTTCTTTTAAATATTTTTTAACTGCATCACTTTTCATAACTTTGTGCAATTCTTTAATCTTTTCTGAGTCTTTATTATCTTCTCTTGCAACGAGTTGAATTGAGAATCGTGAATCAATGTTTTTCTCTAAGAACAATGCGTCAGCAGGTTTTAAGCCAATTTTAGAAATATAAGTTGGATAGTTATAAACAAGTGATACATCTTTTTCACTATAAGTTTCTGCTAAGTTCAGTAAGTCTACTTTCAACCATTTGAAATCTTTAGGATTTTCGACGATGTCTTTCGTAGTGCCATTTACACCAACGTCGTCTTTCAATTTAATAAGACCTTGTTCTTCAAGAATCGCTAATGCTCTACCTTCATTTGAAATATCATTTGGTATTGCTACTTTTGTCCCTTTTGGAATGTCATTGATGTCTTTATATTTTTTAGAATAAAAACCAACTTTTGCATCATAAATCGGTTGAATTGCGACTAAATTTGCTTTACGTTCTGAGTTGTATTTTTCCATAAATGGTTTATGTTGCGCGAAACTTGCATCCGCTTCTTTACTACTTACCATATCGTTATAAGCAACGTTGTCATTCACTTGGACAAGTTTAATTTCCCAGCCGTCCTTTTTAGCTTCTTTTGCTGCTTGTTTAACAACGTCTGTCATTGGTGGTGCTTGAGAAGCTACTTTAATGACTTTGTCTTCATTATCTTTTTTATTCGCACCACAGCCTGCGATGATAATGCTTAACATTAATAACATAACAAATAAACTTTTTTTCATTTCTACACTACTTTCTTTTATCTATTTTTTGAGCTATAAAGTTTCCTAACATTTGTATGATAAATACACTGATAATGATGATGATGATTGAGAAATACATGATTTCATTTTCATAACTTTGGTAACCGTATCTGATTGCGAAATCACCTATTCCTCCACCGCCAACAATACCCATGACTGTTGAATAAGACACCATGCTTACTGTCGTCGTTGTATATGCCAATATAATGCCGCTACGTGATTCAACTAATATGAAATTCCAAATATATTTATATGTTGAGGCACCTAGAGATTCTGCCAAGACTTTAATATCACCAGGAATATCTAATAATACTTGCTCAACCAATCTTGAAAATATCGCGATACCTACAATACTTAAAGGGATAATCGATGGATATGGCCCAAACGCACTCCCTAATATCATACGTGTAAGTGGGATTAAACTGATTACAAATAATAAGTACGGGAATGAACGTATAAATGTAATTAAGAAATTAAATGACCAATAATAATTGATATTTAACGCTTTAATACTTGGGTTTGATAAAAATAATGCGATGCCTAGAGGTAGCCCAACTAGTAAAGTGATGAGCATGGAATAACCTAACATAATGCACGTTTCTTGTAAGGACTGAATCAATTCTGGTAAGTAGTAATTTATCTTCTCTAAAAATGTCATTCTTCTAAACTCTGCCTAACATTCTCTAAATAAGAATTCGTATTTCTTTCTACACTTACTACTTTATTATCCATAACCTCTAACAATTGACCGTCCTCCATAACACATACTTTTTCACATAATTGTTTAACAACGCTCAATTCATGCGTCACAAAAATAATCGTAATGTTGTATGCTTTATTCACTTTCTTCAACATCTTAATGATGATTTCCGTGTTATGTTCATCTAAACTACTTGTCGCCTCATCACACAATAAAATATCCGGGTTTCTCACGAGCGCTCTTGCTAATGCAACACGTTGTTTCTCACCACCGGATAATTGTGCTGGATAATAATCCTTTTTATCATTTAACCCTACAAACCCTATTAATTCATCTACTTTTGCTTTATCTTGCTGATTAATAATTTTTAAAGGCAAAGCGATATTTTGCTGAACATTAAGGTTATTCAACAAATTATAATTTTGAAATACCATACCTATTTTTTCTTTATACTTCCTTACAACACGCTTTGATAATGCTTCTGTATCTTTCCCGTCAAAAACAATGCGCCCTTCTGTTGGTTGTTCTATTAAATTCAATAATCTCAGTAACGTCGACTTTCCCGAACCACTTTTACCGACAATACCTGTAACAGATCCTGGTTCTATCGTTAAAGAAAAATCTTTTATAGCAAAATTGTCATTATATTTTTTTGAAACATTTTCTAATTTATACAACTTTATACTCCTGTAAAATTATTTTAAAAAGGAAATCTATTTTCATTATCTAATAATTGAAATCGATAATCAATATCAATTAATACATTTAAGTATTCTTTCTTTCACAACAATGTAAAAAGTTGAGTCCTTTCAACCTTATCTAGTATGATAGACTTGTAATGAAGATATCTTTTCTAAAAGGAGCGAAAGTAAAATGAACGAAGCAGCAAAAACATTAGATGGTTGGTACAGCTTACATTTATTTTATGCAATTGATTGGGCAAGCTTAAAAACTGTACCTGAAGAAGATCGAAACACAATGATCAGCGAATTCAAGACTTTCCTTGAAGCGTTGGAAACAGTTCATAATAATAAAGAAGGTTCTCATGCTTTCTATAACATAACAGGCCAAAAAGCAGATTTAATGTTATGGTTCTTAAGACCAGACGTTAAACAATTAAATGCCTTAGAAAATGAATTTAACAAGTTAGATATTAGCGACTTCTTAATTCCAACATATTCATACGTATCAATCGTAGAACTTTCAAACTATCTTGCAGGTGACTCTAACGAAGATCCATATGAAAACCCACATGTTAAAGCAAGATTATATCCAGAAGTACCACGTTCAGAGTACGTATGTTTCTACCCAATGGATAAAAGACGTGACGGCGAAGACAACTGGTATATGTTAGACATGGATCATAGACGTAGCCTAATGCGCTCACACGGTTTAATCGGACGTAGTTATGCAGGTAAAGTAAAACAATTTATTACAGGTTCAGTAGGACTAGACGATTACGAATGGGGCGTAACATTATTCAGTGATGACATGTTACAATTCAAAAAATTAATCTATGAAATGCGTTTCGACGAAGTATCAGCAAGATATGGTGACTTCGGAGCATTCTACGTAGGTAATATATTAAACATTGATGAATTAGATACATTCTTCAAATTGAAATAATATAGAAATAGCCTGGAACTGAGTGAAGTTCCAGGCTCTTCATATTTTGAGTGCTAATGATGTTGATTTGCAGGCCGATAATTTATTTTATCGGCCTGCAAATTCCGTTTTCGGGTCGATATTGTTATTTATCGGCCTGGAAATCCTGTTTTCGGGTCGATATTTATTTTTATCGGCCTGGAAATCTTATTTCTGGACCGATAATTTTCCGTATCGGTCCATAATATTAATTAAGGCTGGGACATAATATAATATCCCAGCCTCAATCTCATTGCCAACTATATTTAACTAAATATATTGATGAATAATGTAACAATTGGTACGCCTAGTAAATCTATTAGGAAGGCGCCAACTACTGGAACTACTAAATAAGCTTTTGGTGATGCACCGAATTTTTTAGTTATAACATCTAAGTTAGCCATGGCATTTGGTGTTGCGCCTAGTCCATGTCCGATAAATCCGCCTATCATAACTGCTGCATCATAATTTTTACCTAGTCCTCTAAACACGACAAATACTGAGAATAGTACGATAAATACAATTTGTACTAATACAATAATTGTTAACGGCAGCGCTAATTGATAAATTTCTGTTAATTTAATACTCATTAACGCGATTGATAAGAATAAACTTAATGAAACATCACTTACTTGGTTTGTAATTTTCATATCAATAATGTTTAAGTTTCCGTAATCAGAGATGTTTCTTATGATAACTGCGACAAACATTGCGCCAACATACACAGGAATATTTATTCCTGTTAAATTCGTAAATCCATCTCCAATATATGTACCAATCGCCATACATACTGCAATAATTGTAAATTGAACAATAAATACTGTTGTAGGGTTCATTCTACTATGTAAGTTCTCGTTATATCCCACTTCGCTAAAATCAATACCTGTATCTTTAGCATCTCCTGGTTTCAAATCAAACTTTTTAATTAAATATCGAACCACAGGGCCACCTATTAATCCACCTGCAACAAGTCCTAATGTCGCTGCAGCAAGTGCCGCTGTTACCGCAGAGTCTACACCTAATGATTCTAATGTCTTACCGTATGCCGCTGCATTACCATGACCACCTTCCATGGACATTGATCCAGCAGTTAAGCCAAGTAGTGGTGGTATATTTAACACTTTAGATAATGACACACCGATTACATTTTGACAAAATGCTAAAATTCCGCAAAAAATAAAATATAAAATCAGTACTCTTCCACCAAGTTTTAATAATTTTAATGACGCACCTAAACCTATTGTTGTAAAGAATGCCAACATAAAGAAGTCCTGTAGAAAATCAGAATCTAATTTAATTGTAATGACATTTAATGATTGTAAAATAGCAACTACAATAGCAAATAACAAGCCACCAATTACTGGCGCAGGAATACATAGACGTCTCAATATAGAAACTTTATTTACAATACCCTCACCTAATAAAAGTAAGACACATGCTATAGCTAAAGTTGTGACAGCATCAAACTGTAACATCATCGTTCCCCCTAAAACCTTATATTTTTATCTAGAAATCGTTTTCAAACACTGATGAACATTATACCTATCTCAAGTAAAGAATGCTACCTTCTATAAATGAGAAATAAAATAAATTCACAAAAAGATTATTATACAATTATTTTAAGTCGAAAAATATTACTAATAAAAAACCAGACTAACGTCTCTCGCTAGTCTGGTATACTATCTATTTATTTTTTCACTTCTGTTTTGGCTTCTAAATCTATCATTTCTTCTTTTGTCTTATCTAATACTAAATAGTTTAACTCATCGTTCGTCATTTTCTTAAGTGATGGGTATCTTATCATAAAGAATACAATACCAAGCACTAACCAAATGAACAACGCGATATAAGATGGTAATGATAAACTTGCTGGTGATCCTGGGATAAGTAATAAACCTAAGAATATACCAGCGATAATTGCACCGATAATCGCAAATGTTTTGTATTTTGGATGATACATCATGCTTCGTTTATCGTATGAAAATAGTTTAAATGCTGATAAACATGTTATGAAATAAGCGATTGAAACACCTGTTGATGACATATCTACAATCCATGTTAATGCTGTTCTACCTAACCATGGTGCAGCGAGTGCCATTACTAATATAAATATAATACTTACATACGGTGTATTATATTTTGGGTGTAACTTTTTAAAGACGCTTGGCATAACAGATGCTCTACCCATAGAGAATAACAATCTACTTGAACTCATAAAGAATCCGTTCAATCCTGTGAATATCCCCATCAATATTGCGACGATTAATACTGCTAAACCAACAAACGAGAAGGCTTCTTGAACGACTGAACCTGTCACCCATAAATCTCCACCTACAGATGATGCATCTTTAAACAACCAACTTGTTAAAAGTATCATCATCACATACGTAAGCGCTGAAGCAATCAAACTAAATACGATTAACTTGAACGTCTTACTTGGTGAAAAGTTAAATTCTTCTGCGGTTTGCGGAATATTATCAAAGCCTACATATGCCCATGGTGCAACTGCCAGAATTACAACGATTGAGGCAAGCCAACCCATGTCATTATTGACAACAGGCTTAAGATTTGAGAATGAAAAATCATGCGTGAAAAATGATCCTGCAAATAAAAGTATAACAACAACTGCTAATACCACACAGAATATATATTGCAGACTTCCTGAAAAACTAGAACCTTTTATACTTATCCAAGCAAATATTAACAATATAAGTGATGATAGTATAATTTCAGTTATGTACACATCCCAACCTGCTACTGTATATAATTTACCTTGTTCTAAAAATCCCGGCATAATAAATTTAAAAAGCAAACTAAATGCTGAGGCGTTTAAAGCAACGATACAAATATATCCAAAAGTTAAAAACCATGATGAGAAGAATGATACATATTTACCGAATCCTAAGTATCCGAATGCAAAAGCACCACCTGATACTGGGAACTTTTCAACTAATGCACCGTAACTAACGGCAATAACAATCATCAATAATGCCCCGATAAATATACCGATTGAAGCGCCTAATGGTCCAGCCTGACTAATCCAGTCACCTGGTAGTATAAATGCACCCCAACCTATACTTGAGCCGTAAGCAATGGCCCACACAAATTTTTCTGATAAGTTCTGATCTAAATTTCCTCTTGATAAATCTTTCTTTTTCCTAGCCATACATGTTCCACCCTTATTTTTTTAAATTTCGTGAAACGTAATTAACCTTTAATTAAATTTTCCAAACAGCAATTACGAGTAATAACCAACTTGCTATAAATAACACGCCGCCAATTGGTGTAATAGCGCCAAGTATTTTAATTTGAGTTACAGCAAGTATATATAATGAACCACTAAAGAATACTATGCCAAACGTCATTAACCATCCAGCTATGTTTAAACTGATAGATGTTGTGCCCGAAATAATACCAATTAAAATTAAACCGAGTGCATGATACATTTGGTATGTTGTTGCTTTACCCCATATATCTAAGTATTTAGCCGATAATTTATTTTCTAAACCATGTGCCCCAAATGCACCTGCTGCTACAGCGATCATTGCATTAATTGCACCTATTATAATAAATAATTTCATTTGTTATCTCCCTTTCTTATTTAAAAATCAAATATTGAATCTCCGTTACCTATGCCATCATCTGTTGTTAATTGATTGTCTGATTTATTTACAGATGGTTCATTACGCACTTTACCACCCATTTTTCTAATTTCTTCATCTGAAATTTGTGGTTTTGCTTTTGGTGTTGGTTTAGGTGTAGAAGAAATATTTTGTTCTACTTTAATATCGTGCGTTAAATCGTCTTCTTTATCTACCAATCCACTTAACGTATGAATGGCATGCATGTGGCGATTAAAGACTTCATTTGTTGAAGCATTGTCAGCAGCAACGAGTTCTTCTTCTATTGCAGCAATTAATTGTGATCTACTTATCATTAAATGTCACCTCCACACCAATTAATGGGTTCTTTACCACTCGCAATAAGATATTCATTCGTCTTACTAAATGGTTTAGACCCAAAGAATCCTCTATAAGCCGATAATGGACTTGGATGTACAGATTGTATAATATGATGGCGTTCTGTATCAATAAGCTTGATCTTAGATTGTGCAGGTTTACCCCAAAGTATAAAAACAACATCTTCTAATTCACTGGAAACATGTTTAATAATTTCATCCGTGAATATTTCCCAACCAATATTTTTATGTGAATGTGCTTGATGTGCTTCTACTGTTAAGACGGTGTTTAAAAGTAATACACCTTCCTTAGCCCAATCTTGCAAGTGAGGTGTCGTTCTCTTACAACCTATATCGTCTTCTAATTCTTTATAAATATTTCTTAATGAAGGTGGGAATTTTGCGTCTGGTTGTACTGAAAAAGCTAAGCCATGCGCTTGATTCGGACCATGATAAGGATCTTGCCCGAGAATAACCACTTTCACATGATCTAAAGGTGTTAAATCAAATGCTTGATAAATATTTTCTCTATCAGGATAAATCGTCTTACTTTTATATGCTTCTTCTAAAAATGACTCCATTTCAGAAAAATCATGTTCGGATTTTATTTTATGAAAAATTTGTTGCCAATCCATATTATTCACCTCAATAAAAATGATAACATAGCACTCAAGAAAAGGTCATAACTATTTTTTACAATTAAAAAACGTGATATGATGAAATATATGAATTATTGGGAGGAATCATCAATGGCATTAAAAAAAGTCTTAACAATAGCAGGATCAGACACAAGTGCTGGAGCTGGAATGCAAGCAGATTTAAAGACATTCCAAGAGCATGACACATATGGAATGGTTGCATTAACAGCAGTCGTTACAATGGACCCACAAACATGGTCACATGACGTAACACCATTACCTCTTGATTTACTAGATAAACAATTAAACACAGCTATTTCAATCGGACCAGATGCAATTAAAACAGGTATGCTTGGTTCTGAAGAAATTATTAAACGTGCACGTCAAACATATGACGAAGCAGACGCTGAAATTTTCGTAGTTGACCCTGTAATGGTATGTAAAGGTGAAGACGAAGTACTTAACCCGGGAAATACTGATGCAATGATTAAAGAACTATTACCAAAAGCAACAGTCGTTACACCAAATTTATTTGAAGCAGGTCAACTATCAGGTTTAGGTAAACTAACTTCAATTGATGATATGAAAAAAGCAGCAGAAAAAATCCACGAACTAGGTGCACAATATGTTGTCATTAAAGGTGGAAAAGCTCTAGAATCAGATAAAGCTTATGACTTATACTATGACGGACAAAAGCATGTCCTATTATCAACAGATAAATTCCAATCAAGTTATAACCACGGTGCAGGTTGTACATTCGCAGCTGCAACAACAGCTAACTTAGCAAACGGCGAATCACCAGAAGATGCAATCATACATGCAAAAGCATTCGTAGCATCAGCTATTAAAAACGGTTGGAAAATGAACGACTTCGTAGGACCAGTAGATCACGGCGCTTCAAACCGTATCGAAAAAATAGAAGTATATACTGAAGAAGTATAATAAAAAGCTGTACGCGTGTGCGTACAGCTTCATAATGTCGACAAGGTCTTAGACTTTGTTGGCATTTTTTTGTGGGGAAGCTAGGAGGTTGTTGCTATTGGGGTTAACGACGGGAGCGGGGGTAGCGGGAGCGTTGTGAACACTTCTCGCCAAACTTGTTCATAACGAGGGCGTTGTGAACACTTCTCGCTAAACTTGTTCATAACGGGGGCGTTAGTTACAAAACTCAGCCAAAATGTTACTAAGGACGTCTATAATTACAAAAGTCGGCCAAAGTGTTATTAAGGACAGCCTTAGTTACAAAACTCAGCCGAAATGTTACTATAGACAGCCTTAATTACAAAACTCGGCTGAAATGTTACTATGGACCGCTATAGTTACAAAACTCAGCCAAAATGTTACTATGGACCGCTATAGTTACAAAACTCAGCCAAAATGTTACTATGGACCGCCTTAGTTACAAAACTCGTAACAACTGTAAACATGGCACTAACTATTTGCACTTTCACCCAAATCTGCTAATAACGACACCACTATTTGCACTTTCAACCAAAACTGCTTTTAACGATAAGAGTCCACCACATGAATTTCTCACAACCAACCCCCAAATATAAACAAAAGCCGAGACAATGTTTCTTGTCTCGGCTTCATTTAATACGATATGCACATGCGTAAAGCTTTTCTATTATGATTGCATGATACTAAATTCCGCTGTGACTTTTGCCACTTCTTTGCGGTTCTTAAATAATGTCATTTGATATTGATAAAATGCATTATCTCCCTCTTTTGTTTCATTTAAACATTCTAATTCTGCGATGTAATTTTCTAATGTCATAATACGTTCTGTCTGTTCAAACTCACTTTTAATTTGTTTAAGTTTTGTATCATTTCTCATAAATGGCTTAAAACTATTAAACTCTCGAAGTACGCTTAATAAGTATTGAACAGGTACTTCTTCATAGTACTGATATCCCATTATATTACAATAATCTAAAACCGCTTCATCGTTAAATGAAATGCGCATTGTTTCCAATAATTCCACCCGCCATTTCTTGAGGCTAATCTCAGTTGTAATTGTACTTTAAAGAGTATCATCATTCAAGTGAATTTTTACTACGACTTATTACTCTAAATGTCTTCTTCTTCACTTAAATACGCATTATTATCTAGTATAACTTCTACATTAGGATGATTATACAAAACAGATGCTGGTAAGTCTGTTGTAATGTCACCTGTTAATAATCGTTTAATCGCTTCTGCTTTCTTCGGTCCATAAGCTAATAGAATTATACGTTTAGCTTTCATAATAGATTGAATACCCATAGAAATGGCTTGTTCTGGTACTTCTTCAATTGTTTCAAAATATCTACTATTCGCTTCTATTGTAGACTCCGTTAAATTCACAATACTTGTCACACTATCAAATGAAGTGCCTGGTTCATTGAAACCAATATGACCATTTTCTCCAATACCAAGTATTTGAACATCTATAGGTCCTTCTTGATCTAATAAAGCTTCATAACGTTTCGTTTCTGCTTCTAAATCTTCTGCTGAACCGTTTGGTAAATGTATACGCGATTCGTTCCAAGATGGTAAATGATTAAAGAGTACGTCATGCATATATGTGTAGTAACTTTCTGGATGATCATAATCAATACCAATATATTCATCTAAATTAAATGTCGTGATTTCACTCAAATCAATTTCATTAATTCTAATCAAGTTCACAAGTTGTTCGTATACACGAACCATCGTTCCACCAGTCGCTAATCCAAGCACACTTTTTTTATTTGAAATAATTTGCTTTAATAACTCATTCGCAACATAGTGGCATGCTTCCTCTTTAGATCCTAAATTCATGATTTGCATAATTATCCCTCTATTTCTTTTATAAATCTTTTCGCTATTTCTAAAGGTCTCGTAATAGCGCCGCCAACAACTGTACAATGTACGCCTAAATCTGTTACACGTTTAAACATTTCAGGTGTAATAACGTTTCCTTCTGCGATTACTTTTGCGTTAACATTGTCTAATACTTCTTTTAAAAATTGAAAATCATTTTCGTATAATACATGACCTTTTGTATATTCTGTATAACCTCTTAAAGTTGTACCTACATAATCAAATCCTAATTTATCGGCCTGAATAGCTTCTTCTAAATCAGAAACATCTGCCATAATTTCAACGTTTGGTGCATGCGCTCTAATATATGAAACAAGTTCTTCAAGTGACTCTTTAGGTCTTTCTTGTTTCGTCGCATCTAACGCAATAACTTCACAACCACTTTCAATTAATTCATCGACTTCTTTTGAAGTTGCTGTGATAAATACTTTTGAACCTTCATAATCACGTTTTACAATGCCGATTACCGGTAAATCAACTTCTTCTTTAATAGCAATAATATCTTCTTTCGTATTTGCTCTAATACCTTTAGCACCTGCTTGAGATGCAGCTAAAGCCATCTTACTCATAATAAAAGATGAATGTAATGGTTCATCCGGTAAAGCCTGACATGACACGATTAATCCTTGTGGTAACATTTATAAAAACACTCCTTATTGATTTTCTAACGCTTCTTCTACTTCATTTTTTATAGTCGTAACATGCGGACCATAAATGATTTGAATACCTGTTCCTTTTTTGACGATACCTCTTGATTCTGTCGTCTTAATGAGATCTTCGTTGAACAAATGCTCATCATTAATCGTTACACGTAATCTTGTTGCGCAACAATCGACTGTATCTATGTTTTCTTTTCCACCTAAACCTTTAATAATTGTTTCGGCACGTTCACTTGCTTCAACAGTTTGAACCGCTTCACTATCTTCACGTCCTGGTGTCTTAAAGTTAAATTTCGTAATTAAAAATCTAAAAGTCACATAGTATAAGAAGAACCAAACTATACCAATCGGAATGACTAATAAATAGTTCGTCTTACTATTCCCTTGTAACACACCGAAGAGGATATAATCAATGAATCCGCCACTAAAGGTTTGACCGACAGTGATGTTAAATATGTCAGCCATCATAAATGCTAAACCATCAAATATTGCATGGATAACATATAATACTGGTGCTATGAATAAGAAACTAAATTCAAGTGGTTCAGTAATACCTGTTAAGAATGATGTTAATGCTGCAGAAAGCATTAAGCCACCTACTACTTTTTTCTTCTCTGGTTTAGCTGTGTGGTAAATTGCTAAAGCTGCACCAAGTAATCCGAACATCATTGTAATAAAACGACCAGACATGTATCTTGAAATACCTGAATAATAATGTGTTAAATCTGCATCTCCTAATTGTGCGAAGAAGATATTTTGAGTCCCTTGTATGATTTTCCCGTTGATTTCCATCGTACCACCAAGTGCAGTTTGCCAGAATGGTAAGTAGAATATATGATGTAAGCCAAATGGCCCAAGCATACGTAATATAAATCCATAAATAAACGTCCCGATGACACCTGTTTTATTAACAAGACCACCCGCATTGAATATCCAACCTTGAATCGTTGGCCAAACAAAGAACAAAATAACACCTAGTACGATTGACGCAATTGACGTTACAATCGGTACGAATCTAGATCCACCAAAGAACCCTAAGAACGGTGGCAATGTGATTTTGTTATATTTATTGTGTAGCATGGCAGTCATAATACCGACGATAATCCCACCGAACACACCTGTTTCGACAGTTTGAATACCTAGTACCATACCTTGTCCTGCTTTAGCTAATGCTTCTGTTGCTGCAACATTATCCGTAATCGTTAATAATGCGTTCATCGTCGCATTCATAATTAAGAATCCTAACATTGCTGCTAAACCTGCTGTACCTTTATCTCTTCTTGCCAAGCCTATCGCAACCCCGATTGCGAATAATACTGGTAAATTCGCAAAAACGATATTCCCCGCTGATGACATTAAAATAAATATATACTGTAATAAATCTACGTCTAAAATCGGATATGCTTTAATTGTGTTTGGATTACTTAAAGCACCACCGATACCTAATAACAACCCTGCTGCAGGTAAAATTGCTATGGGTAACATAAATGATTTCCCGAATTGCTGTGCTTTATCAAAAATTTTACTCATTCGAACACCTACCTCCCTATTTACCCTAAATATAACACCATGAAAATTATAGTCAACTTTATTATTTGTTTTGAAAAATATTTTCAATTATAATGTTATTTATTCTATAAATTGAGGTGTCCTTCATGAATTTTGAAAATCGTATTCAACAATTTTCATACCTTTTCACAAAGTCCGATGAAAAGATTGCTAGATTTATACTCGATCATCCAGTTGGTGATCATTTTTCAACAATTACTTCTTTAGCTTATGCAATTGGTGTATCAACTTCTAGCATTACAAGATTTAGTCATAAATTGAACTATCAACATTTTCAAGATATGAAGTTCAATATTCAACAAACTTATGAGAAGACGGATATTCAAAACGTTCCGCTCATTAAAAGAATCCATGAATATCATCAAACGCTTATACAACAAACTGGTGAATTTATATCTAATGATAAAATTAATCAACTGATTGATATTTTGACTAATAGTCGACAAACACTTTTTGCAGGTTTAGGGAGTTCTGGTTTAACGGCAACTGAATTCTATTATCGAACGATGAGAATGGGCATAGCTGGAAGTTCTGTAACTGATGCGCATCAAATGAAAATTGGTGCTTCGCTATTAGATAGAAATGATGCGTTAATTGCTTTTTCTAATAGTGGCAAGACAGAAGAACTGATTAATGCTGCTAAAATTGCGAAATCTCAAGGGGCAACTGTTATTGCGATTACAAACTATGCTGGCAGTGAACTGACTGCTTATTCTGACATTGTCATCATGACGATTGATCAAACGAGAGTGAACGATAAACAATTCATTAACACACAAATTTCAGCACATTTCTTGATTGATGTTGTCAGTTATATGTTGTTAGAGCGACAAGATAATATGAATCTTTATCAGCATACGAGAGATGTCATACTTCAAGACAATAAATCATAACTTGTGAGCAGAATGTATATAAATTTACTCAAGAATTTAGTAGAATAGTAAAGTATATACTATGAGGAGTGAAAGGCATGGAATTAATTCAAGTAGATCAAGTACAATCACTAATATCGGAATATGAAAATAAGCCAGTTTATCTCCATGTAGAAACAACAAATGGTGCTTATGCAAACCATTTTGATAGCAAAGTATTTAATGCTGGTACATTTTTAAGAAATATTCAAGTTACTTTTACACACGCACATTTAACGGGTGGTAATAAGGAACCTTATCGTGTTGGTTTAAAATTAGACAACAACGGTTGGGTTTATGTTCAAGGATTAACACATTATGAAGTAACTGAAAATAATGAACTATTAATAGCGGGACTAAATTATGAAGGACAACTTGCTGCAACTTTAGAAATTAGTAGCAATCCTTTCAAGGATTAAGAGGTGAATACAATGAATGACGAAAGACAAGTATTAGTTATTTTTCCACATCCAGACGACGAAGCATTTGGAACATCAGGTACATTAAGTAAGTTCGTGGACAATGGTACACCAGTAACTTACGCATGTTTAACGTTAGGACAGATGGGCCGTAACCTAGGTAACCCACCTTTTGCTACACGTGAATCTTTACCATTTATAAGAGAACGTGAATTAGATGCAGCAGCTGAAGCGATTGGTATCACAGATTTAAGAAAAATGGGCTATAGAGATAAAACAATCGAATTTGAACCTAAAGATGAATTAGATAATATGGTAAAATCATTAATAGATGAACTTAACCCATCATTGATTATTTCATTCTATCCTGGTTATTCCGTTCACCCTGACCATGAAGCAACTGCAGAATCAGTTGTAAGAACAGTCAGTCGTATGGAAGCATCAGCGAGACCTAAATTACACCTTGTGGCATTTAGTAATGACACTTACAGCGATTTAGGAGAACCGGATATTAATATAGATATTACTGGATACGAAGAACGCAAGATGAAAGTCCTTAAAGCTCATGCGTCTCAAACAGGTCCAATGTTACAAAACCTTGCTTCAAATACTCAAGAAGGTGAAGCAGCTAAAGATATGTGGATGAAGACAGAACATTTCTGGACATATCATATTGAATAGATAGTGGAGGCAATGTGAATGACACAATTAGATTTATCAACACGTGAAGCGCGCTGGAAATATTTCGGTTCAGTTGACCCTATTAAAGGTACAAAGCCAACTGAAAAAGAAAAGATGCCTGATTTACAAAGCTCTAAGAAAGATTTCCTGTTCGAAATTGAACATGTTGGTATTAAGAACTTAATTTACCCTGTAAGAATTGATGATTTTCAAACAGTTGGAAACTTCGAATTTTCAACTAGTTTAAATCAAGACGAAAAAGGTATTAATATGAGCCGTATTATCGAAAGTGTTGAAAAACATTATGATAACGGTGTAAAACTAGATTTCGATCATCTAACAACATTATTAAATACACTACAAACTGCAATGATTCAAAATACTGCATCAGTTGACGTAACAGCAAAATGGTTCTTTAACCGCTTTAGCCCAGTTACAAACCAAAAGGCAGTCGGTCATGCAGATATTAGATATATCTTATCCGTTTCAGAAGATAAAATAACAAAGAAATCTTTAGGTATAGAAGTACCTGTAACAACGTTATGCCCATGTTCTAAAGAAATTAGTGAATACTCAGCTCATAATCAGCGTGGTATTATCACAGTCCTAATTGATTTAGATCCAGAAGTAAGCCTACCAGATAACTACAAAGATATTGTATTAGACGGTATGGAGGCTAACGCAAGTTCAATGTTATACCCAATCTTGAAACGAACAGACGAAAAAGCCGTTACAGAAAGAGCATATGAGAATCCAAGATTTGTAGAAGATTTAATTAGATTAGTAGCAGCTGATTTAGTAGAATTAGATTGGATTCAAGGATTCGAGATCGAATGCCGAAACGAAGAATCTATACATCAACACGATGCATTCGCAAGATTAAAATATACTAAGTAATTTAAATAGAGAACGGACCGACGTAGAACAGTCGGTCCGTTTTTTGGGGTTGTGGATGCGGGAGGACTATTGGTTGATCTTCATGAAAGCAGTACAGCCATACTTATCTAATGACAATAACTCATTCTTTTCATAAAAATTGATAGTCTTTTCTGATGTATCCGTCATTAATACAACTTGTCTAACATGATTAAATCGTTCTTTAATCATATTTAAAAGTTTGCTACCTATTCCGTTACCTTGATAATCAGGATCTATAAGAATATCTTGTACATATGCAATTGAATGGTCATCACTAATAACTCTAGTCAATCCAACTAATTGATCATGATTCCATACAGTTACAAAGTAACATGCATTTTTTAAAAGCACAGTCATATCTTCATTATTCTTTACATATACATCCCAACCGACACTTAAATATAACTTTTGTAAATCCTCATTGCTAGGTATTCTCTTTATTGAATATTCCATGTTGATACCCCCTATTATTGCTTAATCATCAAGTCATTAAAAGTACTTATTATTTTAATAAGGTAATTATACATTATTATAGGGGTTTGTGATGTTATATGGGGTGGTAGGCTCGTTTTCGGGTCGATAAATTTTTTTATCGGCCTGATAATCTCGTTTTCGGGTCGATATTTTATTTTATCGGCCTGTAAATCCCGTTTTCGGGTCGATATTTATTTTTATCGGTCTGCAAATCCCGTTTTCGGGTCGATAATTATTTTTATCGGCCTGCAAATCCAGTTTTCGGGTCGATAAATTTTTTTATCGGCCTGATAATCTCGTTTTCGGGTCGATATTTTATTTTATCGGCCTGTAAATCTCGTTTTCGGGTCGGTAAATTTTTTTATCGGTCCATATTTCCTGTTTCTGGACCGGTAATTTTTCGTATCGGTCCATATTTTCCACTCCCATCCCGACATTTCCACCATTCTCTATAAAGAAAAGAGCAACAGCCTAAGCTGTTGCTCTCCTCTTATTATGAATTTACTTCTTCTGTTTCAATCCATGGGTTATTTTGTATTAATTTTGTGATTTGTTCTGTAAATAATTTAACGCGTAATTTAATATCATCTACATCTACATAATATGTGCCGTCTTCTGTTTTACCATAGTCTGCATCTTGTGTTGAGATTTGAACTGGCACTGCGATACCTAATAAGTTTCTCATAATAATACGTAAATGTGATAATGGTTCTGTACTGCGCATACCACCACTGTTACATATTAAGCCAACAGGTTTCATTTTAAATTGATCCATCGTTAAATGATCTAATGCATTTTTCAGTATACCTGAATATGAACCGTGATAATTTGGTGTACCGATAATAATTGCATCGGCTTCTTCAGCTTTCTCACGTAATTCATTTACATTATCTTTAACGCGTTCGTCATTTAAATGCTTGCCTGATACATCTAAAAACGGTATTGGTTTATCATATAAATCAAACAATGTTACTTCTGCACCTTGTTCTTCTAAATTACCTCGAACAAATTGTGCTAGTGCATGTGTATGTGAATATTGTTTTGCGCTACCTACAATAAGTAATACTTTCAATGTTGTCACCTCAAAATTTTAATGATTATCATTACCGACCATTATAACATACAAAAAAAGTATGAATTCAAATTTATAGAAAAATCATTCTTTTGGACGATGTTTTAGCGGTCATAATCTTTGAGTGCATGTATAATCGCTTTACCTACACCACTGTGTTCATTAGTGTCTGTAACATAATCTGCTATCTCTTTAACTTCGGGTGCACCGTTTTCCATGGCAACTGCATAGCCTGCTTTTTCTAACATAGAAACGTCATTTAAATTATCACCAATTGCCATTACATCTGACATTGGGATGTTTAATTGATTTGCGATTTCTTCTAAAGCGATACCTTTTTGAGCATCTGAATGCGTAATTTCGATATTCCCTCTTGATGATGAAGATACAGCTAAACTTTTTGATTCAGAAATTTCAGCTTTGGCTCTATCAATTTTAGATAAGTCACTCGCGAATGCTAATATTTTCAAAATGATTTCGCCTGGTCTATTTTCGATTTCATCGTAGCTATCAACAGTTTTTAAAGTACCGTTGTCAATTCTACTTTGAATGTTGGCACGGATTTTCTTAACATCTGCTTTTTGACCTGCTTTTTCAGCGATATCAACGTAGATTTCTAAATCTTTTTCTGGATCTTCTGTATATATACCGAAGTTTGTATATACTTGATAATAAATATCTTCTTTATTTAAGACGCCTGTGATTTTGTTGATTAATGGACGTGTTAATTTAGATGTATGAACGATGTTGAATTCTTCATCTCTTACTTCTGCACCATTCAAACAAATATATGGTAATGTTAAATCTGTTTTTTCAATTGGACTGTTTGCTTCATAAAATGCTCTACCCGTAGCTATAACGACAGTTATCCCTTTAGATTGTGCATACTTTATTGCTTCATAATTCTCATTAGAAACTTCATGTGCAGCGTTTAATAAAGTACCATCCATATCTGTTGCGATTAACTTAATCATGAAAGTAACCTCTTTTCTTTATATTCAACATAAATTTTAACAAATAACCGTAATAATCTCTATGAATCTGTATTATTCTGCTTAATTTGTTTTTTTAAAATCCTTTTTTCCTTAAAAAATGTTCGTAACATATCTCCACATTCTTGTTCGAGTATCCCTCTTTCAACTGTTGATCGATGATTGAAGCGTGTATCTTCTATTAGATTCATTAAGCTACCACTACAACCGCCTTTTAAATCTGTCGCGCCGTATACGACATGAGGAATTCTACTCATAACAATAGCGCCTGAACACATCACACAAGGCTCTAACGTAGCATATAAAGTTGTATCTTCAAGACGCCATGAATTAAGGTGCTTGGCCGCTTCTTGTATCGCTATCATCTCAGCGTGCGCTACAGGACTTTGATCATGTTCTCTTAAATTATGCCCTCTGCCAATTACTTCATCTTTATAAACAATTATTGCGCCAATCGGTACTTCATCCATTGCCCAAGCTTTTTTTGCTTCTTCAATTGCAAGTTTCATATATTTTTCATGCACGTCACATTTCACTCCGTTTAATTTGTGATAGAATAGGTATGTCTATTTTAACATCTGGAGAGATATATATGAAAAAAACCTTTATCGCAATTGAAGGACCAATCGGCGTCGGGAAAAGCTCTTTAACGAAAAAGCTTGCTGAAGCGCTCCATTACACTGAAGAATTTGAAATTGTTGATGAGAATCCATATTTAAGTGATTTTTATGACGATATTTCTAAATGGAGCTTTCAAACCGAAATGTTCTTCTTGTGTCATCGTTACAAACAGTTAACCGATTTAGAAAATATTAATGGTATTGTGAGCGACTATCATATCTTTAAAAATAAGATTTTCGCTAAAAACACATTAAATGAAACTGAATTTGATAAATTTAGTAGAATTTATGATATCTTAACTGAAGATATTCGCATGCCTGACCAAATTATCTTTCTCGATGCATCCCTCGAAGTACTTCAACAACGAATTGCCCATCGAAATAGATCGTACGAAACTCAAATTGAAAATGATTATTTAGCTCAACTTAAACGTGACTATAATCAATTTTATGAAGAAGTAAAAAATGAAATTGATGCCATTCAAATCGATACTTCTCATTTAGATTTCGTGAATAACACCGCAGATTATCAACAAGTCTTAAACTTATTACAACCTTTGATTGGAGAGATTATACATGACAAATAAAGTCATACCAAATGATGCTATCATCACAATTGCTGGTACTGTTGGTGTTGGAAAATCATCTTTAACACAAGCACTTAGCGAACGACTAAACTTCAAGACTTCTTTTGAAAAAGTCGATAACAACCCTTATTTAGAAAAATTTTATCACGACTTTGAACGTTGGAGCTTCCATCTACAAATTTACTTTTTAGCAGAACGCTTTAAAGAACAAAAGAGAATGTTCGAATATGGTGGCGGATTTATTCAAGACCGTTCAATATATGAAGACGTTGATATATTTGCTAAAATGCACGAAGAACAAGGCACAATGACTGAAGAAGATTATGCGACGTATAGAGAATTATTTGAAGCAATGGTTATGACACCTTACTTCCCTAAACCAGACGCATTAATCTATTTAGAATGTGACTATAACGACGTCATCCAACGTATCCAAAGACGTGGACGTCAAATGGAAATCGAAACAGATGAAGCATATTGGAAAAAATTATTCTCACGTTATGATAATTGGATTAACAACTTTACAGAATGTCCAGTTGTACGTGTAAATATTAACGACTATGACTTATATGAAGATCCAGATTCCATTAACCATATTATAGATAAAATTGCGCATGTCATTGAAACACACCGTTCAATCGATACACGCGTGAAATAATAAAAAGGCCATAAACATGCTGTTATAAGCATATTTATGGCCTTTTATTTTATTTACTCCATTCCGCTTCTTGTGCGTAAAATTCATTAATATCTTGATAAATAAAGTCTGCATCTGATAAATCTTCTTTATTACCCGTACCGCTCAGAACGCCAATAACTTTCTTGAAGTGTGCATTCTTACCCATTTGTATATCTGTTGGTGTATCGCCTATAATCACAATTTCGTCTGGTGATACGTTCCATTTTTCATAAAAGTCTTCTACCATTTTTGGATTTGGCTTTTGATAACCGTTAATGGATGCTGTTATTTTTTCATCTATTAAATGACCTACACCTGCATCTTGAATAAATCGATTTGTCCCGTCGATATCATCACTTGTTATAATTGCAACTTGGTATGATTTCTCTTTAAATGCGGTTAATGTTTCTACCATTCCTTCTATAACGATGGTTTCTGGCTCGTACTCTTCGATTAAATCTTTGCTTAATTGTACTGTCCAGTCTTCAATTTCTTTTGGATCAGCATTTTGTGCAAATTGTGTAAACACACGTATGATATCAGCTAATGTTCCAGATGCTAATATACCACTTGATAGAAATTGTCCGTCTACATATCCTAACGCTTCTTGTAATGCTTGTTTCTGCTCTATATGATATTTCTCAACAAAACGATCGATCATCACAAGTGATATTTCAGACCATGTTTCATCAAACTTAAGCAATGTCCCATCTTTATCAAATAATAACCATTTAATCATCACTTTACTCCTTTAAAAAAGAGCCTGCTACAGATACTGTCTCAGACTCTCTTCTTATTATTGAATTTATTTACACAATTTCAATGTGGCTTTCTTGTCCTACAACAACTCTCCAACCATGTTTATCTTCTTTCTTACCTGTTTGGATTGCTGTATATTCATCAAACAACGTTTGAGTAACCGGACCGATTTCATTATTATTAATTGTAATTTCAGCTTCTTCGTATTTTAGGAATCCTACTGGAGAAATAACGGCTGCAGTTCCTGTCCCGAAAATTTCTGTTAAACGACCGTCATGATGAGCATTTATAATATCATCAATAGATAATCGTTTCTCTTCAGTTTCATAACCTAACTCTCGAGCAAGTTCGAGAACTGTTTTACGCGTAATACCTGGTAAAATACTACCATTCAACTCAGGTGTTACAACTTTGCCATCGATGACGAAGAATATATTCATACTTCCGACTTCTTCGATGTATTTTTGTTCAACGCCGTCTAACCATAATACTTGATCAAATCCGAGTTCATTAGCACGTGTTTGCGCGATTAAACTTGCTGCGTAGTTACCACCACATTTAGCAAATCCAACGCCACCTCTTACAGCACGTACATATTCATCTTCAACATATATACTTGTTGGTTTCATTTGATCATCACCGTAATAAGCGCCTACTGGAGAAAGTATTACTAAAAATTCGTAGTCCGTAGAAGAACGCACACCTAAGTATGGTTCAGTTGCATATACAAATGGTCTAACATATAAAGATTGACCTTCTCCACTTGGAATCCAATCGCGCTCTAAATCAATAAGTTGAATTAAACCGTTCAACACTTTTTCTTCATCGATTTGAGGCATTTCAAGTCTTTTTAAAGATAAATTAATTCGCTTGAAATTTTGGTCAGGTCTGAATAACGTAACTTCATCACCATCTTTATATGCTTTCATTCCTTCGAACACTGTTTGTCCATAATGAAGCCCTTGTGCACTTGGTGACAACGTAATCGGCCCATATGGAATTATTTTAGGCTCTGACCAGCCTTCACCCTGTTTATATGACATAGATAGCATATAATCAGTAAAGATTTCGCCAAAGACCAAATTTGAAAAATCCGGTTTCTCTTTAAGCTGTTCACGCTTTTCTACGTAAAATGTTTCTGTCATAATGATTCCTCCTAGGCTAATTAATAATTAATGTTATCAAGTATATCAGTCATAGAGGCGTTATTCAATGAATTTTTGGAAAATTTAAAAAATATACACAATAAAATTACTGTTTAGCTAAATTATCTTTTTCTTCAATGGCTTTAAGCATTAATGATGTCATTTTTTCTAAATCATAAGTTGGTGAAAAGTCCCACTCTTCTTTCGCACAAGTTGAATCAATAGAATTTGGCCAGCTATCAGCAATTGCTTGTCTTTCTGGATCCACATCATAACCTAATTCGAAATCAGGCATATGTTTTTGGATAGCAGCTTTAATTGTCTCAGGATCAACGCTCATTGCGCTCACATTGTATGCATTACGGTTAATTAATCGTGAACTATCCGCTTCCATCAATTTAATGATTGCATCAATAGCATCATCCATGAACATCATATCCATAAATGTACCTTTATCAATATAGCTATCGTATCTTCCTTCTCTGATAGCTTTGAAATAAATTTCCACTGCATAGTCAGTTGTACCGCCACCTGGTTCTTTAACATAAGAGATTAACCCAGGAAATCTCATACTTCTAGTATCTACGCCAAATTTCGTGTAGTAATAGTCACATAATAATTCCCCAGCTACTTTGTTTACACCATACATTGAAGTTGGTCTTTGTATTGTAACTTGTGGAGTCATATCTTTAGGTGTATTTGGTCCAAACGCACCGATCGAACTTGGTGTGAAGAATTGCATATCGAATTCACGTGCTATTTCAAGTGCATTCACTAATCCACCCATATTTAAATTCCAAGCGAATAGTGGATTCTTTTCAGCAGTTGCTGAAAGTAATGCCGCCATATGCATTAAAGTATCTGCATTGAAATTTTTAACTAATTCATGGAATCTTTCTTGATCTGTAACATCTAAAATTTCAAATGGTCCATTATTAATTTCGCTGTCACTTTCTGGTTCTCTAATATCAGTCGCTAATACATTTTCATTACCATATTTATTTCTTAACTTTATAACTAATTCTGTCCCTATTTGTCCTAACGCCCCAGTGATTATTATCTTTTTCATTTTAAATCCTCCTGTATTGTTGAAATGTTCATTTGTACGCACAAGAAAGACAAAAGCGCTTTCTTCAATGATATTTTACTATATTTTTATCGTTTTGTATACTTCAGAAGTACATTAGAAAGATAAATAAAGTTACCTAATACAAAAAAACAATCGTATTGTAATACATAAGTCGAGAATAAAATGTTAGTTACGGTATGTTTCGTTACAAAAGTACGGAGTTCAGTTACTAACTATCGCCTGAATAGTTATAAATTAAAAGCGCATGGGACGTATACATTTGTCCCATGCGCTTGATGAAATATTAATTATAGTAATCCTAATTCTTTACCGATTTTTTCATAAATATCAATTGCTTGATCTAGTTGTTCTTTTGTATGAGCGGCTGTTGGCATGTTTCTTACACGGCCTGTACCTCTTGGAACTGTTGGGAATACGATTGCTTTCGCATACACACCTTCGTCCATTAATCTCTTACTAAATGTTTGAGCTTTTTTCTCTTCACCGATAATTACAGGTGTAATTGGTGTTTCTGAATGACCAATATCGAAGCCTTTTGCTTTTAAGCCTTCTTTTAAGTAATTAGCGTTATCCCATAATTTATCATGTAATTCTGTAGAAGCCATTAATTTTTTAACTGATTCTGTAATAGCTTTAGTATCCCCAGGTGCTAATGAAGTTGAGAATAAGAATGGTCTTGACGCAACTTTTAACCAGTCGATTAAATCTTTAGTACCAGCTACATAACCACCTACAACACCAATTGCTTTTGATAGTGTTCCGATTTGGAAATCAATTTTGTCTTGAAGTCCGAAATGTTTAACTGTACCTGCGCCTTTACCCATTACACCAGAACCATGCGCGTCATCAACATATGTGATTAAACCAAACTCTTCAGCAATTTCTACAATTTCAGGTAATTTTGCTACGTCTCCATCCATTGAGAATACGCCATCTGTAATGTACATAACTTTATTATATTGACCTGATTCAACCGCTTCTTTAGCTTTCGCTCTTAAATCATCCATATCTGAGTGATTAACACGAATAATTTTTGCTTTAGATAAACGACAACCATCAATAATTGAAGCATGGTTTAATTCATCAGATAAGATTGCATCATTTTTATTCATAACAGCTGAAATAGCAGCCATGTTACAGTTAAAGCCTGATTGGTATGCAATTGCACTTTCAGTACCTTTGAACTGAGCTAAAGTTTCTTCAAGTTCTCTATGCAAGTCTAATGTACCATTAATTGTACGTACTGCCCCCGCACCTACACCGTGAGAATCTATCGCATCTTTAGCAGCTTTCTTTAAATCTTCATCTGTTGCTAATCCAAGATAGTTATTTGAAGATAAGTTAATGTAATTTTTACCTCCAATTGTAATCTCAGCACCATTTGCACCTTCAACGACATCAATCTCGTTATATAGGCCATTGTCTTTTAATTCATTTAAATTTGTTTGTAAGAATGAATCTAATGTTTGTACCATTTAAACCTTCTCCTTTAGCACTTTTTCTCAATCATAACACATCAAAATCAAAGAATTAAGCGTTATCATCTTAAATTGAATTGTTTAAATTTTCTATAAATTTTGCTACAATTATCATATTATATTTTTAAAGAACTGAAAGAAGGTTTATTAATGGTTAATTGGAAAGAAGAAGTAGATAAAAAATTCGATCGACTTGTAGACATCAGAAGATATATGCATAAAAATCCTGAACTATCCTATCATGAGGAAAAAACTCATGATTTTATTTTATCTGAATTAAAGAAACTAGATAAATTAGAGATTAAAGCGCCAGTCGGGGAACGTGGTATTGTCGCTAAATTAACAGGGAATGAACCTGGTCAAACGATCGCATTTCGCGCTGACTTTGATGCTTTACCTATTCAAGATGAAAAAGACGTACCTTATAAATCGACTGTTGATGGTGTAATGCATGCTTGTGGTCATGACGGTCATACCGCTACACTCTTAACATTCTGTGAAATACTGCATGAACATCAACATTTGCTTAAAGGGAATGTTGTTTTTATTTTTCAATATGCAGAAGAATTAAGTCCTGGCGGTGCTAGCCCAATGGTTGATGATGGTGCATTAGAAGGTGTCGATAAAGTTTATGGAAACCATTTTTGGAGTGGTCATGAAACATCTTCAATTAAGACACGTCCTAATGAAATGATGGCATCACCTGACTACTTTGAAGTGACCATTCAAGGTAAAGGTGGTCACGGCGCTAAACCTCATACATCAATCGATCCGATTGTAATCGTAGCTGAATACATTTCTAGCATCCAAAAAATCATTTCTCGAAACTTAGACCCAATAGATCGAGGTGTGATTACAGTTGGGAAAGTAGATGCGGGTACTGCATTTAATGTTATTAGTGATACGGCTACTTTAGCGGGTACTGTTAGAACATTTAAACCAGAAGTTAAAGACACAATAGAAGCTGAGCTTGAACGTGTCTTAAAAGGAATTTGTTTAGCCAATAACGCGACTTATGACTTTGAATACCGTAGAGGCTATCCTACAGTCGTCAATCACGAAGAACAATATGAAGTGGTTAAAGAAGCTGCTGAGCGCTTAGATTTAACTTATGAAGACATCCCTCCTATGATGATAGGTGAAGATTTCTCATACTACTTACTTAATCGTCCAGGTTGTTTCTTCCTAACAGGTAGTGGTAATGAAGATAAAGGCTCAACTGCCCCACACCATCACCCTATGTTTGATTTAGACGAAGAAGCGATGAAAACGACGACACAAATGTTTATTCAAGTACTTGAGATAGAAGGTGTTCTATAAGAATGAAAAATATTTTATTACAAAAAGTTGAAGACTATTATGATGAAATGATTGAAATCAGAAGATATTTACATATGAATCCAGAATTATCTTTTGAAGAAGTGAAGACAACTGCTTATATTGCACATTACTTAAGAGAATTAGGCATTGACGTTCGTGAAGGTGTCGGTGGACGTGGTGTTGTAGGTACATTAAACAAAGATAAAGAAGGTCCTACATTAGCGATTAGAGCTGATTTTGATGCATTACCTATCCAAGATGAAAAGGAAGTACCTTACAAATCAACAGTTGATGGCGTCATGCATGCTTGTGGTCACGATGCCCATACGGCTGTATTGTTAATGACTGCGAAAATTTTATCTGAACATAAAGATGAAATTAATGGTCGCGTCGTCTTTATTCACCAACATGCTGAAGAAGTCGATCCTGGTGGTGCTATTCAAATGATTGCTGATGGGTGTTTAACAGGCGTTGATGCGATTATCGGGCAACATGTATCTAGTCATTTAGATGTTGGTAAAATCGGCTATAAATACGGTACAACGACAGGTATTCCGGATGACTTCTGGATTACTTTGAAAGGTAGAGGTGGACATGCTGCACATCCTGATCAATTAATTGATCCACTCGCAGCAGGTATACAATTATGTAACGATTTACAATACATTGTTTCACGTAAAACAAGTGCACTCTCTCCTGCCGTTTTATCCATTACAATGTTCAATGCTGGAGAAACGAATAATGTCATACCAGATACATGCAAAATTGGTGGAACGATTAGAACTTTCGACTCAGATACACAAAATAGTGTCATAGAAGGCTTTAAGAAAGTATTAGAAGGCATTGCGACTTCTACCGACGTTACTTACGACTTGAAATATAGTAAAGGGTATCCCCCTGTCATTAACACGGAACGTGAAACTGATCTTATATTAGAAGCGACTAAAGAAATTGATAGCGTTGAAGAACTCGTAGAATTAGAAGCAAGTTTAGGTGGAGAAGATTTTTCTTATTATCAACAGCGTGTTCCCGGTGCATTTTTCTATACAGGCACGAGAAACGAGCATTTCAAAGCCGACTTCCCTCATCACCATCCAAAGTTTGATATTGATGAGCAAGGCTTAATAAACGCTGTACGCATCTTCTTACTCACAACATTTAAGTTTATGGAAAGGAATGATATTCATGACATTAACGACTGAAGTTAATCAATACATGGATGAATTAATAGAAATTAGAAGACATTTACATCAGCATCCCGAACTTTCTTTTCAAGAAGAAAATACAAAGAAATACATAGCTGATTATCTTGAAAACCTTGGAATTGAAGTTAAAAGAGAGGTCGGTGGTAATGGCTTGTTAGGTTATATAAAAGGTGGACATGAAGGCCCAACGATTGCATTAAGAGCTGATTTTGATGCATTGCCAATTCAAGACGAGAAAGATGTACCTTATAAATCTAAAGTCGATGGTGTGATGCATGCTTGTGGTCATGATGCGCATACAGCAAGTTTACTCATCACTGCAAAAATTCTTAAAAAGCACGAGCAAGATATTCATGGGAATGTCGTATTAATCCATCAACATGCTGAAGAGTCACTTCCTGGTGGCGCTAAAGCGATGGTAGAAGCAGGTGCACTCGATGGTGTGGATTATGTCTTCGGAACACATACAGCAAGTCATATTGACGCAAATAAAGTTGGATTTTGTTCTGGACCAGCATATGCTGCAGCAGATTCATTTGAAATTGATATACAAGGACTAGGCGGACATGGCGCTATGCCTCAACTAGCTAAAGATCCTATCGTTGCTGCATCTTCATTGATTGTCCAAGCACAAAGTATCGTTTCAAGAACAGTAGATCCTTTAGAATCGGCTGTCGTAACGTTCGGCACATTTAAAGGTGGTAATGCATTCAATGTAATCGCAGATAAAGTTCAATTATCAGGCACTATTAGAACATATTTACCATACGTTAAAGATCAAATTAAAGAACGATTAAACGGCATATTAAACGGTATCGAATCAAGTTATGGTGTTAAATGTCATTTGAAATATCACGATGGCTATCCACCAGTAGTAAATCATGAGAAAGAAACAGAATGGGCTAAAAAACTTGCTTCCGAAATTGATTCAGTTGAAGAAGCTTTCGATTTCCCTCCTTCTTTAGGTGGCGAAGATGTTGGTTATTTCTTACAACATGTTCCAGGAACATATTTCTTTACTGGTGTAGGTAACGAAGCACTTAAAGCGACTTATCCGCATCACCATCCAAAATTCGATTTAGATGAACAAGCACTACAAAATAGCGTCAAATTATTCTTATCTATTATTGAACATAGTGATGAATTAGAAAAATAAGCAATAAAAAAACCGAGACAACTTAATGTCTCGGCTTTTATTTTGTTTAATCAAGTTTGTTCAATATCGAATTAAGCTTCGATGATTGTAACAACGCCTGATCCAACTGTACGTCCACCTTCACGGATTGAGAAACGAGTACCGTCTTCAATAGCGATTGGTGAAATTAATTCAACGTCCATTTCAACGTTGTCGCCAGGCATAACCATTTCAGTACCTTCTGGTAAGTTAACTACACCAGTTACGTCAGTAGTACGGAAATAGAATTGTGGGCGGTAGTTTGTGAAGAATGGAGTATGACGTCCACCTTCGTCTTTAGATAATACATAAACTTCAGCTTTGAATTTAGTGTGAGGTGTGATTGAACCTGGTTTAGCTAATACTTGACCACGGTTAACGTCTTCACGAGCAACACCACGTAATAATGCACCGATGTTATCTCCAGCTTCAGCGAAGTCTAATAATTTACGGAACATTTCAACACCAGTTACAGTTGTTTTAGAAGATTCTTCAGTTAAACCGATGATTTCAACTTCTTCACCAACAGTGATTTGACCACGTTCAACACGGCCTGTAGCAACAGTACCACGACCAGTGATTGAGAATACGTCCTCAACTGGCATCATGAATGGTTTGTCAGAGTCACGTTCTGGAGTTGGAATGAATGTATCAACAGCTTCCATTAATTCCATGATTTTATCTTCGTAAGCTTCGTCGCCTTCTAATGCTTTTAATGCTGAACCAGCAATTACAGGAACGTCGTCGCCTGGGAAGTCATATTCAGATAATAAGTCACGAACTTCCATTTCAACTAATTCTAATAATTCTTCATCGTCAACCATGTCAACTTTGTTTAAGAATACTACTAATGCAGGAACACCTACGTTACGTGATAAAAGAATGTGTTCACGAGTTTGAGGCATTGGACCGTCAGCAGCAGATACTACTAAGATACCGCCGTCCATTTGAGCAGCACCAGTGATCATGTTTTTAACATAGTCAGCGTGTCCTGGGCAGTCAACGTGCGCATAGTGACGTTTTTCAGTTTCATATTCGATGTGTGAAGTATTGATTGTAATACCACGTTCTTTTTCTTCTGGAGCGTTATCGATTTGGTCGTAAGAACGAGCTTCTCCGTCACCAGAACGTTTTGCTAATACAGTTGCGATAGCAGCTGTTAAAGTAGTTTTACCATGGTCAACGTGACCGATAGTACCAATATTGGCATGTGTTTTTGAGCGATCAAATTTTTCTTTAGCCATTATGAAATCTCTCCTATTCATATTAAAAATTATTTTTTATTTAAGCCTCATGATGGTTACTCACCATCATGAGGATAACCTATAGTTAATTTATAAATCATTTTGATGAAAAAATCAATTTATTAAAGCGAATGTATTATTCACCTTTGTTTTTCTTGATAATTTCTTCAGAAATTGATTTAGGAACTTCTTCGTAGTGATCAAATACCATAGTATAAGTACCACGACCTTGAGTGTTAGAACGTAAGTTTGTAGCGTAACCGAACATTTCTGAAAGTGGAACAAATGCACGAACAACTTGAGCGTTACCGCGTGCTTCCATACCTTCAACACGTCCACGACGACTTGTTACGTCACCCATGATGTCTCCCATGTATTCTTCAGGCATAACGATTTCAACTTTCATCATTGGCTCTAAGATTACAGGGTTACATTTTTTAGCTGCTTCTTTAAGTGCTAATGACGCAGCAACTTTGAAGGCCATTTCAGATGAATCGACATCATGATATGAACCATCATATAGTTTAGCTTTAACGTCAACTAATGGATATCCAGCTAATACACCGTTTTCCATAGCATCTTTAAGACCAGCTTCAACTGATGGAATGTATTCACGAGGAACTACACCACCGACGATAGCGTTTTCGAATTCGAAGCCGCCACCTTGTTCGTTAGGTGTGAATTCAATATGAACATCACCATATTGTCCACGTCCACCTGATTGACGAGAGAATTTACCTTGAACTTGTGCAGATTCTTTGAACGTTTCACGGTAAGATACCATTGGAGCACCAACAGTACATTCTACTTTGAATTCACGTTTCATACGGTCTACTAAGATATCAAGATGTAATTCACCCATACCACCGATGATAACTTGTCCAGTTTCATGGTCAGTGTGTGCATGGAATGTTGGATCTTCTTCTTGTAATTTAACTAATGCGTTAGTCATTTTATCTTGGTCAGCTTTAGATTTAGGCTCAACAGATAAGTGAATAACAGGTTCTGGGAATTCCATTGATTCTAAGATAATGTTATCTTTTTCATCACATAAAGTATCACCAGTACCAGTATCTTTAAGACCAACAGCACCTGCAATGTCACCAGAATATACAGTAGAAATCTCTTCACGAGAGTTAGCGTGCATTTGTAGGATACGACCTACACGTTCACGTTTACCTTTAGTAGAGTTTCTTACGTATGAACCAGATTCCATTGTACCTGAATAAACACGGAAGAATGTTAATTTACCTACGAATGGGTCAGTCATAACTTTAAACGCTAATGCAGCGAATGGCGCTGAGTCATCAGGTTTAGCAATTACTTCTTCATCTTCGTTATCAGCTCTATGTCCGATAATAGGTTTAACATCTAATGGTGATGGTAAGTAGTCAATAACAGCGTTCAACATTAATTGAACACCTTTGTTTTTGAATGCTGTACCACATAATACAGGGTAGAATTCAACATCACAAGTAGCTTGACGGATAGCCGCTTTAAGCTCATCAACTGTGATTTCTTCTCCACCTAAGTATTTTTCCATTAATTCGTCATTTGATTCAGAAACAGCTTCAATTAAAGCTTCACGAGCTTCTTCAGCTTGTTGTTTATGAGATTCTGGGATCTCAATTTCGTCAATTTCAGTACCTAAGTCATTAGTGTATTGGAAACATTTCATTTCTACTAAGTCAATAATAGCGTTGAAATCGTCTTCCGCACCAATTGGTAACTGAATTGGGTGAGCATTTGCTTGTAAACGCTCATGTAGTGTACCAACTGAATATTCAAAGTTAGCACCCATTTTGTCCATTTTATTAATGAATACAATACGAGGTACTCCGTAAGTTGTAGCTTGACGCCAAACTGTTTCAGTTTGAGGTTCAACACCTGATTGCGCATCAAGAACAGTTACAGCACCATCAAGTACACGTAATGAACGTTCAACTTCAACTGTGAAGTCTACGTGTCCTGGTGTATCGATGATGTTTACACGGTGACCATCCCATTGTGCAGTAGTCGCAGCAGAAGTGATTGTAATACCACGCTCTTGCTCTTGTTCCATCCAGTCCATTTGTGAAGCACCTTCATGTGTTTCACCAATTTTATGGATACGGCCTGTGTAATAAAGAATACGTTCAGTAGTAGTAGTTTTACCAGCATCGATGTGAGCCATGATACCGATATTACGAGTGTTTTTCAAAGAAAAATCTCTTGCCATAGTATTCTTACTCCTTCCAAAACATTGGATATTTGGTTGTTGTTTATATAGATACTTTGATACCCTAAGTGTTTAAAAAACTATAGATGACCTATAAATAAGCCTCTTTATAATTTTAACGCTTAGGGTTCTAAGTTCTATCTTACCAACGGTAATGAGCAAACGCTTTGTTAGCTTCTGCCATTTTGTGAGTGTCTTCACGTTTCTTAACAGCACCACCAGTGTTATTGGCAGCATCTAAGATTTCATTAGCTAAACGCTCTTCCATAGTTTTTTCACCACGAAGACGCGCGTAGTTAACTAACCAACGTAAACCTAAAGTAGTACGACGTTCTGGACGTACTTCTACAGGTACTTGATAGTTTGAACCACCTACACGGCGAGCTTTAACTTCAAGTACAGGCATGATGTTGTTGATAGCTTCATCGAATACTTCCATAGCATCTTTACCTGAACGTTCTTGAACAAGTTCGAATGCAGAATAAAGAATTCTTTGAGCAGTACCACGTTTACCATCAAGCATGATTTTGTTGATTAATTTTGTTACTAATTTAGAGTTGTGAATTGGATCTGGTAAAACATCTCTTTTTGCAACTGGACCTTTACGAGGCATAATCGTAATCCTCCTTCCTCATTATAAAGTTTAATTGATTTATCGTCATTTAAAAAACTGTTATTTACAGAAATTTAATGTCAAATTATTTTTTAGCAGCTTTAGGTTTTTTAGCACCATAAAGTGAACGGCTTTGCATACGACCGTCAACACCAGAAGTGTCTAAAGCACCACGTACGATATGGTAACGCACACCAGGTAAGTCTTTTACACGTCCACCACGAATAAGTACAACACTGTGTTCTTGTAAGTTGTGACCAATACCAGGGATATACGCGTTTACTTCGATGTTGTTTGATAAACGAACACGAGCATATTTACGTAAAGCTGAGTTAGGTTTTTTAGGTGTCATTGTTCCTACACGAGTACATACACCACGTTTTTGAGGAGAGTATACAGTAGTCATTTTTTTCTTCATGCTATTGTAACCTCTGTTTAATGCTGGTGCAGTTGATTTTTGTGTTTTGCTAGTACGAGGTTTACGTACTAATTGGTTAATAGTAGGCATCTTTAATGTCCTCCTCTCTTCATTTCTTAATTCCACACATCCAGGTGGTTCATTTTAAGTCAAATAAAAATAGTAAGCACAGCTTACACATTTATTTAAGCAATGCAACAACTGTCGCATTAACTTCTATTCCATAGCGTGATCCAAGTTCTTGTCGACTAGGACTATAACTTATCGGAACGCCTGTCTCAAATGCTATCGATAACACTTTCGACAAAATATGAATATTGACATCTTGAGCAATGATTACTTGACGTACATCATGCTTCAATAATGCTTTAGTGGTCTGTTTTAAACCAATGACATAACTGTCTTGATTTAAGCTTAAGGCTTTTTCATTAGACATTTCATATCCTCCAAAGCGTCTGCTTTCATCAACCTTAACAATAATAACATTGCACAGTTATAAAGTCAATCATTTTTAAAGTGTTTTTATAATAAAATACAAGCTGTTCTAGGAACCTAGAACAGCCCATATATATTAGTCAGTCACAACTTGTTCTTCAGGTACTACTTCTTTTTCAACTTTTTCAAAGTCAACACCAGTATATCTTCTCATACCTGTTCCGGCAGGGATCAATTTACCGATGATAACATTTTCTTTAAGTCCAAGTAAGTCATCACGCTTACCTTTAATAGCAGCATCTGTAAGTACTCTTGTTGTTTCTTGGAATGAAGCAGCTGATAAGAAACTTTCAGTCTCAAGAGATGCTTTCGTAATACCAAGTAATACAGGTTTAGCAGTTGCTGGACGTTTACGCGTCGCAAATACTTCTCTGTTTGCATCAGTGAATGTATGAATATCAACTAATGCACCTGGTAATAGTTTAGTATCTCCTGCTTCAATAATTCTTACTTTACGAAGCATTTGTCTAACCATAACTTCAACGTGTTTATCTGAAATTTCAACACCTTGCATACGGTAAACTTTTTGTACTTCTTTAAGTAAGTAACTTTGAGTAGCATTTAAGCCTGCAACAGCTAGTAATCCTTTAGGTTCAATTGAACCTTCAGTCATAACTTCACCACGTTCTACGTATTGACCTTCTTCAACTTTAAGTCGAGCAGTACCTGGTGCGTTATAAGTACGGATTTCATTTTCGCCTTTAACTTTAATTTCTTGTTGACGATCTTTAACGATCGTAATTTCAGTTACTTCACCATTAATTTCAGAAATAACTGCTTGTCCTTTAGGGTTACGTGCTTCAAATAGCTCTTGAATACGAGGTAAACCTTGAGTGATATCGGCACCTGCCACACCACCTGTATGGAATGTACGCATTGTAAGCTGAGTACCTGGTTCACCGATTGATTGTGCAGCAATTGTACCAACTGCTTCACCAACTTCAACTTGTTCACCAGTTGCTAAGTTCTTACCATAACATTTTTCACATACACCGTGACGAGTGTTACATGTAAATGCAGAGCGAATATGCATTTCAGTAATACCTGCATCAACTATTTGTTTAGCAATATCTGCAGTTATTAATTCATTAACTTTAATAATTACTTCATCTGTTTCAGGATGACGTAATGTTTCTTTAGAGTAACGACCTTCAATACGTTCAATGAATGGTTCGATTAACTCTGATCCTTCTCTAATATCTGAAACAAGTAAACCACGGTCAGTTCCACAGTCTTCTTCTCTAACGATAACATCTTGTGCTACGTCAACTAGACGACGTGTTAAGTAACCTGAATCGGCAGTTTTCAGTGCTGTATCGGCAAGACCTTTACGCGCACCGTGAGTAGAGATGAAGTATTCAAGTACTGTTAAACCTTCACGGAATGAAGATTTAATAGGTAACTCGATAATTCGACCAGATGGGTTAGCCATCAAACCACGCATACCAGCTAATTGAGTGAAGTTAGATGCGTTACCACGGGCACCAGAGTCACTCATCATGAAGATTGGGTTTAAGCTGTCTAATGACATCATTAATTTAGCTTGAATATCATCTTTAGCTTTTGTCCAAATTTCAATTACAGCAGCATAACGTTCGCTTTCAGTGATTAAACCACGGCTAAACTGTTTCTGTACTTTATCTACTTTGATTTCTGCTTCTCCAATAATTTCTTGTTTATCAGGAAGTACCACAATGTCAGAAACCCCAACTGTAATACCAGCTTTAGATGAGTATTTAAATCCTAAATCTTTCATCTTATCAAGCATTACTGATGTATCTGTAATGTGGAATTTATTAAAGATTTCCGCAATGATTTGACCTAAGAATTTCTTGTTAAATGGTTTAACAAGTTCAACATCTTGTAAGTACTCGATTAATCCACCTTCTGGAATATCAGTAGGTGATACAAAGTATTTGTCAGGTGTTGATTTTTCTAAATTGAAATTCGTTGGTTCATTAATATACGGGAATGAATCCGGCATAATTTCATTGAATATCACTTTACCAACAGATGTGATAAGTAATTTATTGTTTTGTTCTTCTGTAAATGTTGGGTTCTTTAATGATCTTGCATGAACAGCTATACGTGAGTGTAAATGAACATAACCATTTACATACGCTTTAATAACTTCATCTGTTTCACTAAAGATTTCACCAGCTCCTGTAGCGCCTTTACGTTCAAGTGTTAAGTAATAGTTACCTAATACCATATCTTGAGAAGGAGTTACGACTGGTTTTCCATCTTTAGGGTTCAAGATGTTTTGAGCTGCAAGCATTAACATACGTGCTTCTGCTTGTGCTTCTTTTGATAATGGAACATGGACAGCCATTTGGTCACCATCAAAGTCAGCGTTATAAGCAGTTGTTACAAGTGGATGAAGTCTGATTGCACGACCTTCAACTAGTGTAGGTTCAAATGCTTGAATACCTAAACGGTGAAGTGTTGGTGCACGGTTTAATAGTACTGGATGTTCTTTAATAACATCTTCTAGTACATCCCAAACTTCTTCTTCCATTCTTTCTATTTTACCTTTTGCATTCTTGATGTTTGTAGCAATTTCACGTTCAACAAGTTCTTTCATAATGAAAGGTTTGAACAATTCTAATGCCATTTCTTTCGGTAAACCACATTGATACATTTTAAGGTTTGGTCCAACTACGATAACTGAACGACCTGAATAGTCAACACGTTTACCAAGTAAGTTTTGACGGAAACGACCTTGTTTACCTTTTAACATATGTGACAATGATTTTAATGGACGGTTACCTGGTCCAGTTACTGGACGACCACGACGACCATTATCAATTAAAGCATCTACAGCTTCTTGTAACATACGTTTTTCATTTTGAACGATAATACCAGGTGCACCTAAGTCTAATAAACGTTTCAAACGATTATTACGGTTGATAACACGACGGTATAAATCATTTAAATCACTTGTTGCGAAACGTCCACCATCTAATTGAACCATTGGACGAATTTCAGGTGGAATAATTGGTAATACATCTAAGATCATCCAAGATGGATCATTACCTGAGTGACGGAATGATTCAACAACTTCTAGACGTTTAATTGCTCTTGTCAATCTTTGTCCTGTTGCTGATTCTAATTCTTCACGTAATTCTTTTAATTCTTTATCTAAGTCGATATCGCTTAATAAGTCACGGATTGCTTCTGCACCCATTTTTGCTGTGAATTTACCTGGATATTTATCATAATACTCACGGAATTCACCTTCAGTTAATAATTGTTTCTTCTCTAATCCAGTTGGACCTGGATCAATTACAGTGTAAGAAGCAAAGTATATAACTTCTTCAAGTGAACGTGGTGACATATCAAGTAAAAGTCCCATACGACTTGGGATACCTTTGAAGTACCAAATGTGTGAAACTGGAGCTGCTAATTCAATGTGCCCCATTCTTTCACGACGCACTTTTGATTTAGTAACCTCTACACCACAACGGTCACAGACCATGCCTTTATAGCGTACTCTTTTATATTTACCACAACTACATTCCCAGTCCTTAGTTGGACCAAAAATTTTCTCACAGAATAAACCATCTCTTTCAGGTTTTAACGTACGGTAGTTAATTGTTTCTGGTTTTTTCACTTCACCAAATGACCAAGAACGGATCTTTTCAGGTGAAGCAAGTCCTATTTTCATGTAATGGAAATTATTTACATCAATCAAGGAGCCTACCTCCTTCAATTTAAATTAGTTGTGCCGGTTGATTGATAATGTATAACAAATGAAAAGCGCAAATGTTTAATCAAATGCGCTTTATTAACTTTTAGTCAGTTACTTGTTGTCCTTCTATTGATGCATCTTGTGAAACACCTAAATCAACTTTCTTGTCCATCATATCTTCATCTTCTAAATCACGCATTTCGATTTCGTTATCGTGTTCGTCCATAACTTTAACGTCTAGACCTAAACTTTGTAACTCTTTCATTAATACGCGGAATGATTCAGGAACACCTGGTTTAGGGATGTTTTCTCCTTTTACGATAGATTCGTAAGTTTTAACACGACCTACTGTGTCATCAGATTTATAAGTTAAAATCTCTTGTAAAGTATATGCTGCACCGTAAGCTTCAAGTGCCCATACTTCCATCTCACCGAAACGTTGTCCACCAAATTGAGCTTTACCGCCAAGTGGTTGTTGTGTAACAAGTGAGTATGGTCCAGTAGAACGCGCATGTAATTTATCGTCTACCATGTGTGCAAGTTTAAGCATGTACATTACACCTACAGATACACGGTTATCAAACGGTTCACCAGTACGACCATCGTATAGTACAGTTTTACCATCACGAGCCATACCTGCTTCTTCAATAGTTGACCAAACATCATCATCGTTTGCACCATCAAATACTGGTGAAGCAACATGAATACCTAAATTCTTAGCTGCCATTCCAAGATGAAGTTCTAATACTTGTCCGATATTCATACGAGAAGGTACACCTAATGGGTTTAACATGATGTCAATTGGTGTTCCATCTGGTAAGTAAGGCATATCTTCTTCAGGTAAGATACGTGAAATAACACCTTTGTTACCGTGACGACCACACATTTTATCTCCGACATGTATTTTACGTTTTTGAACGATGTATACACGTACTAATTGGTTTACACCTGGAGATAGTGAATCATCGCCTTCTTCTCTGTTAAATACTTTAACATCTAATACAATACCACCTGCACCATGAGGTACACGTAATGATGTATCACGAACTTCACGAGCTTTTTCACCAAAGATTGCATGTAATAATCTTTCTTCAGCTGTTAATTCAGTTACACCTTTAGGCGTTACTTTACCAACTAGGATATCTCCGTCTTTAACTTCAGCACCAACATAAACGATACCACGATCATCTAAGTTCTTAAGCGCGTTGTCAGAAACATTAGGAATATCACGTGTGATTTCTTCAGGTCCTAATTTAGTGTCACGAGCTTCTGATTCATATTCTTCAACGTGAATTGAAGTATAAACATCATCTTTAACAAGACGTTCACTCATGATTACAGCATCCTCATAGTTATAACCGTCCCAAGTCATGAATCCAACGACTACGTTACGTCCAAGTGCCATTTCACCAAGTTCCATTGAAGGACCATCAGCTAAAATTTCACCTTTAGAAACAATGTCTCCGCTCGCAATGATTGGACGTTGATTGTAACAAGTACCTGAGTTACTACGTTTGAATTTAGATAATGGGTAACGATCTAATTCTGTTTCGATCTCTTTACCGTTCTCTTCAACAATACGTCTAACAAGGATTTCTTTTGCTTCTACGTGCTCAACTCTACCTTTATACTTAGCAACTACTGCTGCACCTGAATCACGTGCAGTTACGTGTTCCATACCAGTACCAACGAATGGTGCTTCTGGGTTCATTAAAGGTACCGCTTGACGTTGCATGTTCGCACCCATAAGTGCACGGTTAGAGTCATCGTTTTCTAAGAACGGAATACATGCTGTCGCTGCAGAAACAACTTGTTTAGGAGATACATCCATGTAGTCCATACGTTCTTTAGGTTTCGTAGTGTTGTCCCCACGGAAACGACAAAGTACTTCGTCATCTACGAATTTACCAGTTTCATCAAGTACAGAGTTTGCTTGCGCAACTACATAGCTGTCTTCTTCGTCAGCTGTTAAGTAGTCAATTCTGTCAGTAACTTGGTTTGTTTCGATGTTTACCTTACGATAAGGTGTTTCAATGAAACCAAATTCATTAACTCTTGCATAACTTGATAATGAGTTGATTAAACCAATGTTTGGTCCCTCAGGCGTTTCAATTGGACACATACGACCATAGTGAGAGTAGTGAACGTCACGTACTTCCATACCAGCACGCTCACGAGTTAAACCACCCGGTCCTAATGCTGATAGACGACGTTTATGCGTCAACTCTGCTAATGGGTTTGCTTGGTCCATGAATTGAGATAATTGAGAGCTACCAAAGAATTCTTTAATAGATGCAATTACTGGACGAATATTAATTAATTGTTGAGGTGTGATTGAATCAGTGTCTTGAATTGACATACGTTCACGTACAACACGTTCCATACGTGATAAACCAATTCTGAATTGGTTCTGTAGTAATTCTCCTACTGAACGTAGACGACGATTACCTAAATGGTCGATGTCATCTGTGTAACCTACACCATGTAACAAGTTGAAGAAATATGATAGTGAAGAAATAATATCTGCTGGCGTAATACATTTCACTGCTTCATCAGGGAATGCATTACCAATCACTGTTGTCGTACGTTTTTCTTCATCACCAGGAATATAAATTTTAACTGTTTGAACTTCTACTGGCTCATCTAAGACACCACTATTAAGTTCATAAACATGAATATTAGCGTTTGATTCTAAAACATCGATGATTTTATCTAAATTACGACGGTCTAAAACAGTACCTTCTTCAGCCGCAATTTCACCTGTTTCAACGTCAACGATAGGCTCAGCTAAAGTTTGGTTGAATAAACGATGTTTAAGATGTAATTTTTTATTCATTTTGTAACGACCTACTGCCGCTAAATCATAACGTTTTGGGTCAAAGAAACGTGAATATAATAGACTTTTAGCGTTCTCTACTGTTGGTGGTTCTCCCGGACGTAAACGCTCATAAATTTCAAGCAATGCTTGGTCTGTTGTTTCAGTATTATCTTTGTCTAATGCATTTCTTAAATACTCATTATCACCAAGTAAATCAATGATTTCTTGATCTGATGAGAATCCTAAAGCACGGATTAATACTGTAATTGGTAATTTACGTGTTCTGTCTATTCTTACGTAAGGAACATCTTTAGCATCTGTTTCATACTCTAACCATGCACCACGGTTAGGAATTACAGTAGTTCCAAAACTCACTTTACCGTTTTTATCAACTTTTTCGTTGAAGTAAACGGATGGTGAACGTACAAGTTGAGATACAATAACACGTTCTGCACCGTTAATTACAAAAGTACCAGTGTCAGTCATTAATGGGAAATCACCCATGAATACTTCTTGATCTTTCACTTCGCCTGTTTCTTTGTTAATTAAACGGACTTTAACGCGTAATGGTGCTGCATATGTTGCATCACGGTTTTTAGATTCTTCTAAATCATACTTTGGTTCACCTAGACGGTAATCTACGAACTCTAAAGAAAGGTTACCTGTAAAATCATCAATTGGAGAAATGTCGCGGAACATTTCTAGTAAACCTTCTTTTAGAAACCATTCATATGATTTCGTTTGAATCTCTATTAAGTTAGGTAGTTCTAAAATCTCGGAAATTCTCGCATAACTTCTACGAACACGATGTCTTCCATACTGGATAAGTTGACCTGTCAACAGATTCACCCCTCAAATATTGTGAATATAACTTTGCGCCTTACAAAATAAATATAATAAGACAAAAAGAAAACGGAAAGTCAATGATTCCATTTTCTATTTCGTACGACTTATTCCTAACATTCAATTAAGGGCGACGCAAAAGTACACACTTATTGAATATAATTTTTAACATTCTATTACTATATCAGAACAAAACACCAAAATCAAGCTTTTACACTTTTTAAAATGTAATAACCCTTGCTTTTTTCGATTATTTCTGCATTACCAAAAACATCTTGCATTTTTTTCTTGGCAGAAGGCATACCTTGCTTCTTCTGAATTACAACTAATAGCTGTCCACCACTCGATAATACTTCGATGCTTTGCTCAAGAATTTTATGAACAATTTCCTTCCCTGCTCTAATTGGAGGGTTTGTTAATACAAAATCAAATTCTAAATCTAATACATCATCTAAACAGTTACTTACTTTCAACTGAGCATTTTGAATGTTGTTAAATCGTTGATTATCTTTTGCCAAATCCAATGCACGTTCATTAACATCTACCATTGTCACTTCACTATGCGGAAGTACTTTCGCACACATTAAACCTATTGGACCATAACCACAACCCACATCCAATATTTTCTTTTTAGGACCAGGGGGATTTGCATTTAAGAAAGTTGTTACGAGTAAATCAGACCCAAAGTCTATTTTCCCTTTTGAGAAAACACCATGGTCTGTCTGAAGAGAGAGTTTGTTATCGCGATAAAAATAATCGAAACTTTCTCGTTCCGACTTCACGTTTGGATCGTTATCAAAATAATGACTCATTACGCCACCTCTTTATTGATTAAATGAGTAAATAAAAACCCGTTATCATGATAATAACGGGTTTTTTGATTTAATACAGAGATTATTTTAATTCTACAGATGCGCCAACTTCTTCTAATTTTTCTTTTAAAGCTTCAGCGTCTTCTTTAGATAAACCTTCTTTAACAACTTTAGGAGCGTTGTCTACGATTTCTTTAGCTTCTTTTAAGCCTAAGCCAGTTGCTTCTTTAACCGCTTTAACAACTTTAATTTTTGAATCTCCAGCTGAAGTTAATTCAACGTCGAATTCAGTTTTTTCAGCTGCTGCATCTCCACCAGCTGCGCCAGCTGCTGCTACAGGAGCTGCTGCTGTTACACCAAATTCTTCTTCGATAGCTTTTACTAAGTCATTTAATTCTAATACTGACATTTCTTTAATTGCTTCAATAATTTTTTCATTAGACATGATATATATCCTCCATTAAATAGTTTTATTTGTTGCTGAATTATTCAGCACTTTCTTCTTTTTGTTCTCCAACAGCTTTAACTGCATAAGCAAAGTTACGAACTGGAGCTTGTAATACAGATAGTAACATTGATACAAGACCGTCTTTTGATGGTAATGAACCGATAGTGTTAACTTCTTCTGCAGATACAACTTGTCCTTCAATAACACCTGCTTTGATTTCTAACGCTTCGTTTTCTTTAGCGAAGTCAGCAAGAATTTTAGCTGGTTCAACAACTTCTTCGTTTGAAAAAGCAATTGCGTTAGGACCAGTTAATGTTTCTTCTAAACCTTCGATACCAGCAGCTTCAGCAGCACGACGAACTAAAGTGTTTTTGTAAACTTTATATTCGATACCTGCTTCACGTAATTGTTTACGTAATTCAGTAACTTGCGCAACTGTTAAACCACGGTAGTCAACAATAATTGTTGAAACAGAATTTTTAAGTTGTTCAGTAATTAAATCAACTTTTTGTTGTTTAGCTTCAACGATTTTTGAATTAGACATCTCTACACCTCCATATTAATTGTCCGTGCTTTTATGATGAGGTTTCTCAACAAAAAAGCACTTTTTACCCACGGCAAAAAGTGCTTGAATTTTATACGTTCAAGTCAATTTAAGCCTCGGTAGGATCGCTTTTTAAGTTCAAAATTGAACTCCTACTGTCTTAGGTTAAATATTACACATCCAAAACTATAACGCGTTTTGGAGTTGAAGTCAATATTTTTATATTATAATTTAAAGCTTGAAGTATCAACTTTGATACCAGGACCCATTGTTGTTGTAACAGCAACAGATTTGAAATAAGTACCTTTAGATGATGCTGGTTTAGCTTTAGTTAATGTATCTTGAATTGTTTTGAAGTTATCAACTAATTGTTGCTCGTCAAATGATACTTTACCAATAGATGCATGAACAATACCAGATTTTTCAGCACGGTATTCTACTTTACCTGCTTTAATTTCTTCTACTGCTTTTTTGATATCCATTGTTACTGTACCAGTTTTAGGGTTTGGCATTAAACCTTTAGGTCCTAATACACGACCAAGTTTACCAACTTCACCCATCATGTCAGGTGTTGCAACGATTACATCAAAGTCGAACCAACCTTGGTTGATTTTGTTAATGTATTCTTCACCTACATAATCTGCTCCAGCTTCTTCTGCTTCTTTGATTTTATCGCCTTTAGCGAATACTAATACACGTTGTGTTTTACCAGTACCGTGTGGTAATACTACAGCACCACGGATTTGTTGGTCATTCTTACGTGTATCAATGCCTAAACGAAATGCAACTTCTACAGATGCATCAAAGTTAACAGTACTTGTTTCTTTTGCTAATTTAATCGCTTCTTCAACAGCGTATGTTGCAGTACGATCGATTTTAGCAACTGCTTCTTGATACTTTTTACCTTTTTTAGCCATTTTGTTTTCCTCCTTTAGTGGTTTTAGCGGAATGTTACCTCCCACGTGCATTATCATAAAGACAATGCAATAGCAGACAGCGAAATAGCCGCCTGCTTAAACTTTAAAACTCAATTATTCTACGACAATACCCATGCTGCGTGCAGTACCTTCAACGATACGCATAGCTGCTTCTTCAGATGCCGCGTTTAAGTCAGGCATTTTAGTGTTAGCAATTTCACGTACTTGGTCTTGAGTTACTGTAGCAACTTTAGTTTTGTTAGGTTCACCAGAACCTTTTTCTACTTTAGCTGCTTTTTTAAGTAATACTGCTGCAGGTGGTGTCTTAGTGATGAAAGTAAATGAACGATCTTCAAATACTGTAATTTCAACTGGAATGATTAAACCTGCTTGCTCTTGTGTACGAGCGTTGAATTCTTTACAGAATCCCATAATATTCACACCGGCTTGACCTAATGCAGGACCAACTGGTGGTGCTGGGTTTGCTTTACCTGCAGGAATTTGCAATTTAACAACTTTAACTACTTTTTTAGCCACGATGTGCACCTCCTTGATATCGTGATGTGGTCATGGGGTAATGATATTTTACCCTCCCACTCTTCATTTCGTGACGAAATGGTTGCGCATAGTACGAGCGCGACCTTTAAATAATAACATTGAAATTATGAAATTTCAAGTGTTTTTTTACAACTTTTCAATTTGATCGAATTCAACTTCGACTGGTGTTTCTCTACCGAACATATCAACAAGTACTGTTAATTTGTACTTCTCAACATCGATTTCTTTGATTTCACCAACTTGGTTACTAAATGGTCCACTTGTTACGCGAACTTGTTCACCTAATTCAACTTCTACGTCGACAGTTTTTTCTACCATACCCATTTGTTTAAGGATGAATTTCGCTTCCTCAGGTAATAATGGATTTGGTTTAGATCCTGCACCTGCAGAACCAACGAAGCCTGTAACACCAGGTGTATTTCTTACGACATACCATGATTCATCAGTCATAATTAACTCAACTAATACATATCCAGGGAAAGTCTTCTTGATTTGTGTCTTCGCTTTACCATCTTTAATAGATGTTTCTTCCTCTTCAGGAATCACAACTCTAAAAATTTGTTCTTGCATGTTCATTGTATCAACACGCTTTTCTAGGTTTGTTTTGACTTTATTTTCATAACCTGAATAAGTGTGCACTGCATACCATCGTTTAGCGCCTATCTCTTCTGACATTTTGCCACTCCTTACTATCTAATCAAATTAATTAATTCTGTAATTCCTAAATCTAATGCATAGAAAAAGATTAAGAAAAAGATTACTGTACACACTACTATTGTTGTATATTTAACAAGTTCTTTGCCAGTTGGCCAACTTGTTTTCTGCATTTCTGATTTTACGCCTTGAAAGAAGTTTTCTTTTTTAGCCATTGATTTTCCTCCTTTTAGATGGATTCTTTATGCAATGTATGCGTATTACAAGTTTTACAAAACTTTTTTAGCTCTAATCGTTGATCTGTATCTTTTTTAGGGACTGTATAATTTCTAGCTCCGCATTTCTCGCAATTTAAAGGGACTTTTCTCATCTTATCACCTAATTCATTCTAATCCTAGATTAATATACAAAACAAAACACCTAATTGTCAAACAAAGCTGAAGTAATTTCAGCCTTGTTCAGTTTCTTTTTTAATCTGTATTGTGCGTTGTATATATGTTTCACTGGTACATCTAGTTCATTTGATATTTCTTTTTTTGTTTTTCCTTGTGCCGTTAATTTTAGAATGTCTGTTTCTATAGGCGATAGTTTATTTGAATCCATCAAATAGGATAGCGAACATTCTGTTAACATTTCATTTTCAAAATCCTGACCATGACCATCTCTAAGACACTCTATTAAATTAATCGAATCACTTTTTGTTTCATCAATACTCAATGAATCTTTTAGTATTTGATACTTAGTACTTTTAACTTTTCTTATATAATCAATTTTAGCATTTTTAATAATGACATTCACACAATGTATAAAGGACTCCTGCTTGTCACAATCAAATGTGAGTGCTTGCTTATACAATTTATATCTTATAATTTGTGCGATGTCCTCTTTATCATTATAAGGTAGTCTCAATGTGCCTACCCGCTTCTGAATGTCACTTTCGAAAACATTTAATAATTGATTAAACGCTTCTTTGTCACCGTTTTGAATATCAGCAATCCATTTTAACAACTGATTATCAGTATTCATGTCATTCATCATGCTCATCCCTTGTTGTTGTTTTGAGCATATTTTACAGAGCGACTTCCTTATAAATCAAACTTCAAAAAATCATTTTTATCGATTATTTCTTCTCCATTTTTCAAATTGCTGTAATACTTCATCTGGCAAGTTCAATCTATTCCTAGGCGTCTTAGTTTTAATTTCTGATAGATGCTTTGTAACTACAGATTCTTGATTTGCAATTGTTGACCACATTTCTCTTGATGAGATTCTATACGCACCTGAACCAAAAATAGCATGTTGTTCACTCATATCACTTGTGACTACTGTAATATGCGTAATATGTTTTCTATATAATTCATACGTTAGTCTTTCGATATAACTATCTGCTGTTTCTTTTCCTTTCGTATAAACAACTTTCACACCGTGCTTAAATTCTACTGATTCAGTACCTTCTACACCATATGCATCAAAAACAACAATCATTTCACCATCATGCTGGGTATTATAATTGATAAGTGTGATTAACAATTTATCTCTCGCTTCTTCTAAAGAAACTTGAGCAATGGAAGACAATTCGCTTGATTGTCCTATTAAGTTATAGCCATCAATAATTAAATAGATATCTTTCATTATGATTGTCCTATTGGATGCCTTTTTCTATAAACTTCATACATAAGCAGACTTGCTGCAACAGAAGCATTTAAGCTATTAACGTGTCCAACCATTGGTAATTTAATATAAAAATCACACTTATCTTTCACTAATCGACTCATACCTTCGCCTTCACTGCCTATAACGATAACAAGTGGCATTCCAGCATCCATTTGTCTATAATCAGTCGCATTCTTTGCATCTGTACCTGCGACCCAATATCCTACTTCTTGAAGTCTTTCAATTGTTTGCGGTAAATTCGTCACGCGAATAACTGGAACATGTTGAATGGCACCTGTTGAAGCTTTTGCTACTGTTGCATTTAACTGCACAGATCTTCTCTTCGGAATAATAATGCCATCAATACCTATTGCATCAGCTGTTCTCATAATAGAACCTAAATTATGCGGATCTTCTAAACCATCTAACATCAATAAGCAAGGTACATGGTCAATATCTTTTGTTTCTGAAATGAAATCTTCTAATTCTTTATATGGATATGGCGCAATTTGTGCAGCAATACCTTGATGCGGAACATCTGTTAAATAGTCAATTTTTGATTTAGGTACAGTTTGGACGACTATTTTTTCAGATTTTGCAATTTTTAAAATTTCACCAATTTGTTTCTTGTTAATACCTTCTTGAATTAATATTTTATTAATCGTATGACCTGAAGTTATCGCTTCTTTGACTGCATGCCTACCAACTATAATCGATTCATCCATTGGCTCCCACCCTTTCTTCTGTTATTTCAATCATTTTATTAACGAGTTCTTCCAAGCGTTCTGTTTCATCTATTAAGAATAAATAACCGATGACCGCTTCGATTGCTGAACTTTTTCTATACGTTTGTATATCTGTATTCTTCGCTTTCGTATAACTTTTTGCGTTACGACCTCGTTGTATAATTTCTAATTCTTCTTCTGTAAAAAATTCATTTTCCATCAAAATATTAAGTGCATAAGCTTGTCCCTTTGCAGAAACATATTGTTTAGACAATTGATGTAATCGATTAGGTTTCCCTTTTATTTTAAGGATAATATGCTTTCTGACATACGTATCTAATATCGAATCACCCATGTAAGCTAAGGATAACGGATTTAACATTTTAATTGTTAGTTTATCCACGTCTAAACCTCACACCTTGAGCTGTGTCTTCAAGAATAATATTTTGTTCTTTTAGTGCGTCTCTAATTTCGTCCGCTCTTTGGAAGTTCTTAGCTTTTCTTGCTTCATTACGTTCTTCAATTAATGCTTCAATTTCTTCATCAAGCAATTCATTTTGTTTTTTACCTACTAATGGTACACCAAGAACTTCACTAAAGATTTCATACACTTCTTTGAAACGATTAATTGTTTTTGTAGAAGTTGTATTTTCAAGTAAATATTTATTACCTAATTTATTCAAGTCATACCATGCAGTCATTGCATTAGCTGTATTGAAATCATCATCCATAGATGTTTCAAAGTCTTTTAATATTTCATTAATACGTTCGATATGTTGTTCTGTTTCATCTTCTTCTAATACAGCATGTTGTGCTCTATCAACTAATGATTGATAACTGTTTCTTATTCTTTCTAAACCTCTACTAGCTGCTTGTACAAGTTCTAAATCATAGTTAATTGGATTTCTATAATGCGCACCTACCATAAAGAATCTTAATACATCAGGGTCAATTTCTTTTATAATGTCATGAACTAAAATAAAGTTACCTAATGATTTACTCATTTTTTCATTGTTAATATTTACAAAGCCGTTGTGCATCCAATAATTCGCGAATGTCTTATCATTGTGTGCTTCTGATTGGGCAATTTCATTTTCGTGGTGAGGGAATTGTAAGTCTGTTCCTCCAGCATGGATATCAATCGTATCGCCTAAATGTACTTGTGCCATTACAGAACATTCGATGTGCCAACCTGGTCTACCTTCACCCCATGGGCTATCCCATTTAATTTCGCCTGGTTTAGCTTTTTTCCATAAAGTGAAGTCTAGCGCATCTTCTTTTTGTTCACCAGATTCTATTCTAGCGCCAACTTTTAAGTCATCTAATGATTGATGGCTCAACTTACCGTAATCATCAAAACGTCTTGTACGATAATATACGTCACCACCACTTTCATATGCATAGCCTTTTTCGACTAATACAGCTATAAACGCAATAATATCGTCCATGTGATCCATTACTCTTGGGTTCGCTGTTCCACGTTTACAATTTAAAGCACCTGTATCTTCGTAGAATGCTTCAATAAAACGATCCGCAATTTCCGGAACCGTTTCACCTAATTCATTTGCAGCTTTGATTAATTTGTCATCAACATCTGTAAAATTAGATACATATTGTACATCGTAGCCACGGTATTCTAAATATCTTCTTACAACATCAAATGCTACTGTTGCTCTTGCATTACCAATATGAATGTAGTTGTAAACTGTCGGTCCACATACATACATTTTTACTTTTCCTTCTTCGATAGGAATAAATTCTTCTTTTTGTCTTGTTAACGTATTATATAACGTAATCATCAACAATCTCTCCATTCTTCGTCTTTTCAAGTTGACGTTCTAATTCTTTTAATTGTTCATATATTGGGTCTGGTAAATTTGTATGATTAAAGTTCTTACCAATTTTCAATCCATCTTGTTTCACAATTCTACCTGGAATACCAACTACTGTAGAATAATCTGGTACATCTTTGAGAACGACTGAGTTCGCGCCAATATTCACATTGTTGCCGACTTCAATATTACCTAATACTTTTGCACCAGCAGCTATCAGTACATTATCACCTATATCTGGATGTCTTTTTCCACGTTCTTTACCTGTCCCACCAAGTGTTACACCTTGGTAGATTGTTACATTATTGCCGATACGACATGTTTCACCTATTACAATACCCATGCCATGGTCGATGAATAACCTCTTGCCGATTGTAGCACCTGGATGAATTTCAACTCCTGTGAAAAATCGAGCAATTTGAGATATCGATCTTGCTATAAAGTACATTTTTTTCTTAAAGAACCAATTAGCGATCAAATAACTCCATATAGCATGTAGCCCAGAGTAAGTCATAACGACTTCAAATGAAGATCTTGCTGCAGGGTCTTGATCGAATACCATTTGAATATCATCTTTGACTCGTTTAAACATTTAAATCCCCCCTCAGATAACAAAAAGGCGCCCCTAACAATAATTGCTAGAGGTGCCTTTTTGCACGGTTCCACTCTTTTTAGCATTAAAAAATGCTCACTCTTTTAAATATTAACATCATCATATTTGTAATAAAGGTGCATTCGCTTAAGTAATGTGGCACATTTTCAGCAACCATGTACTCTCTAATTTCACATTAACTAATCTACTTGTCCTTTAAGTCATTTATATAATAATTTTTCGTTCTAAAAAAATCAAACAAAACGTTTTAATCTGTTAAGTACTTTATCTCGACCTAACAACGCAATTGTATTCGGTAATTCAGGGCCATGAGTTTGACCTGAAACAGCGACACGTATAGGCATAAATAATTGTTTACCTTTGATGCCTGTTTCTTTTTGAACAGCTTTAATTGATTTTTTAATTTCTGCTGGTTCAAACGGCTCTAAAGTTTCAAGTTGTTTCACAAGTTCAGCCATTACAGTTGGAACTTGTTCACCATCTAAGACTTCTTGTGCTTCGTCACTGAAATCAAGATGTTCTCTGAAGAATAACTCAGATAAAGGAACAATTTCTCCTGCATAACTCATTTGTTGTTGATATAAACCTACTAAGTCTCTTGCCCAAGTTAATTCAGCTTCAGATGGACTTTCAGGTAATAGACCTGCTTTAACCATATGTGGAATTGTCATTTCAAAGACTGTTTCAGAATCTTTTTCTTTCATGTATTGGTTATTAATCCATTCTAATTTTTTCTTATCAAAGAATGCTGGTGATTTAGAAAGACGTTTTTCATCGAAGATTTTAATAAATTCTTCTTTAGAGAAGATTTCTTCTTCGCCTTCAGGAGACCATCCTAATAAACCAATAAAGTTAAAGATTGCTTCAGGTAAATAACCTAAATCTTTATATTGTTCTATGAACTGTAGAATTTGACCATCACGTTTACTTAATTTTTTACGCTCTTCATTAACGATTAATGTCATATGCGCAAATTGTGGAGGCTCGAATCCAAACGCTTCATAAATCATAAGTTGCTTAGGTGTGTTTGAAATATGATCATCACCACGAATAACGTGTGAAATTTCCATGTAGTAATCATCAATTGCAACTGCAAAGTTATAAGTTGGGATACCATCTTTTTTAACGATTACCCAGTCACCGATACCATTTGAATCAAATGATACTTCACCTTTAACGATATCATCGAATTTATATTCTTTATTTTGTGGCACTCTAAAGCGAATACTTGGTTGTCTACCTTCTGCTTCAAATGCTTCTTGTTCTTCTTTTGTTAAGTGTGCGTGTTTACCACCATAACGAGGCATTTCACCTCTTGCAATTTGCTCTTCGCGTTCTGCTTCTAATTCTTCTGAAGTCATATAACATTTATATGCTTTATCTTCAGCTAATAATTTTTCAATTAATGGCTTATAAATGTCGCCACGTTCAGATTGACGATATGGACCGTATCCTCCGTCTTTATTAACAGACTCATCCCAATCTAAACCTAACCATTCAAGGTTAGAAAATTGTGATGCTTCTCCGTCTTCTAAATTTCTGGCTATATCTGTATCTTCAATACGTATAACAAAGTCCCCATTATAATGTTTCGCAAATAAATAGTTAAATAATGCGGTTCTTGCGTTACCGATGTGTAAGTAACCAGTCGGACTTGGCGCGTATCTTACTCTTACTTTGTTACTCATCGTCTCACTCCTGTTTTATTCTTTACTTGTTAATAATACCACAGCTTGTGCTTGTATGCCTTCTTCTCTTCCTAGAAATCCTAATTTTTCATTCGTTGTTGCTTTTACATTTATATCTTCAATAGACACGTCTAATACTGAAGCAATTGCACTTCGCATTTGATCTATATAAGGCCTGAATTTAGGTTGTTCCGCTACAATTGTAGCATCTACATTCCCAAGTTTATATCCTTTTTTCAAAACTTGTTCATAAGATTCTTTAAGCAATAACTTTGAATCTGCATCTTTAAAAGCTGGATCTGTATCTGGGAATAGCTTTCCTATATCTCCTAGACTTGCAGCACCTAGAATAGCATCCGTAATTGCATGGAGCAACACATCTGCATCACTGTGACCTTTCAAACCATGTGTATGTTCAATCTCAAGACCACCAATGATCAATGGTCTTGCCGGATCAAATTCATGCACATCATAACCGTAACCTATTCTAAACATCGCAAATACCTCGCTTCTCTAGTATAGAATGTGCAATGATTAAATCTTCGTGTGTTGTAATTTTGATGTTGTCGTAATCACCATTTGATATATGTACTTGATACCCTGCTCTCTCTACTAACGAAGCATCATCCGTACCTAAGTAATTTTGTGTTTCTGCTTGTTCATAAGCTTCTAAAATTATGTTTCTTTTGAACGCTTGAGGTGTTTGAACTTGCCACATTGTTGAGCGATCGTAAGTTTGTTCAACAACACCATCGATCACTTGCTTGATTGTATCCTTAGCTTGAACTGCTAAAATCACTGCATCTTTTGTTAAGGCATCTTGATATAATTGGTTAATTTTTTCTTGTGTGATAAATGGTCTTGCACCATCATGAACCATCACAACTTCGGAATTAATCAATACTTTCAAGACTTCATTAATGCTATGTTGTCTTTCTTTTCCACCTGGAATAACACCAGCAACTTTACTAAAGTCCTTTAAATGGTCTTCCATTAATTCAACTTCGTCTGGATGTGCAGCAATAAAAATCTGTTCACATGAATCTATTTCTTGAAACACGGCAACAGTTTGACGAATAATTGTTTCACCGTTAATTTCTAGAAATAATTTGTTGATTTCAGTTCCCATCCTTTTACCTTGTCCAGCTGCAGGAATAATTGTCGTAAACCCCAATTTATGACACCTTCTTCGCAAATATAATTCTACCAGAGGAAGTTTGTAGTAAGCTCATCACTTCAACAGGAATTGTCTTTCCTATATATTCTCGTCCTTTTTCAATGACGACCATTGTACCATCATCAAGATAACCAACACCTTGATCATCTTCTTTACCTATTTTCGTAATTAATAAATCGAAAATATCCCCTTGGTGTAGTACTGGTTTAATCGCTTCTGATAAATCATTTACATTTAGAACTTTTATACCTTGAACTGCACATACTTTATTCAAATTATAATCTGTTGTAATAATACTTGCTTGATATCGTTTAGCTAAATTGATTAAGAGGGCATCTACATCTTTATGTGTAGACGTTGGTTCAATAATTGAAATCGAGAAATCTGTTTTCTTCAATTCATTTAATATATCTAACCCACGTTGTCCTTTATCGCGTTTAACACTGTCCTTTGCATCCGCAATGACTTGTAACTCTTCAATAACACCTTGAGGTACAAGGATTTCTCCATCTATAAAATGACACTTCACGACGTCTAATATTCTTCCGTCAATAATAGCACTTGTATCTAAAATTTTTGCGTATTTCGAAGTTGTTTGTCTCGTTAAAGAATTAGATATACTTTCAGGAAATAATCGTAAAATTTCTTCTCGTTTTTGCAAACCAATCTGAAAGCCTAGATAACATAAAAAAGCAGCAATAATAATAGGTAAAATATGTTTCAGAACTGGTGCACCGATCATTTCTAATATAAACGAAACCATAACCGCGATCATTAAGCCTATCATGACACCAACTGTGGCGAAGAATATTTCAAGAATACTCCTTTTTAATAAATATTTTTCTCCTTGATCAGCCATGTCTACAATCTTATCAATCAAAAAACCAAACAATAGGAAAATAACAACTGCACCTATAAGACCATCGATATATGGATTTGTCAGTACTTGTTCGGGTTGGATACTAAACGCATTAATCAGTTCTGGAATCACCATAATGCCTAGTGAGGAACCTATGACTAAATAACACAGTATGATTAGTCCTTTTAAAATTTTCATACGTTAACCTCCTAATGGTTAATTATGCATTAAAAGCAATTTTCAATGCTTCTCTTGTTGTTGATACGCCAATAACTTCTGTACCTTCAGGGAATTCTAAACCTTTAATATTATTTTTAGGTATGATAATTCGTTTAAATCCTAATTTAGCCGCTTCTTGTACACGTTGATCAATTCTAGCAACCCTTCTTACTTCACCTGTTAAACCGACCTCACCTACGAAACAATCATCACCTTTAGTAGGTTTATCTTGGAAACTTGAAGCTATCGCGATAACAATACTTAAATCTACAGCGGGTTCACTTAATTTTACACCACCGGCAATTTTGATATATGCGTCTTGTTGTTGCAATAAGAAATTCTCTTTCTTCTCTAATACAGCCATCAATAAGCTTAATCTATTGTGATCAATACCTGTTGCCATTCTTCGTGGATTATGAAAAGTCGTTGGTGTTACCAAAGCTTGTACTTCAACTAAAATAGGTCTCGTACCTTCCATAGTTGCCACAATAGTTGAACCCGATACATGTTTCGTTCTTTCTTCTAAGAACATTTCAGACGGATTTTTAACTTCGTTAAGACCCGTTTGCTTCATTTCAAAAATACCCATTTCATTTGTCGAACCAAAACGGTTTTTAACTGCTCTTAATATTCTGTATGCATGATGTGTATCACCTTCAAAATACAAGACTGTATCAACCATATGTTCTAACAAACGTGGACCAGCAATTTGTCCATCTTTCGTTACGTGTCCAACAATAAATGTAGCAATGTTCATTTGTTTTGCGATATGCATTAAATTTTGTGTACATTCTCTAACTTGAGAAACAGAACCTGGCGCAGAAGTGACTTCAGGGTGGAAGACAGTTTGAATGGAATCTATTACTAATACATCTGGTTTTTCTTTTTGAACCATACTATGTATAATTTCTAAATTCGTTTCAGCATAAACATTTAATTCTCCTGAATCTTCAACTAATCTTTCAGCTCTTAATTTCGTTTGTCTTACAGATTCTTCACCTGAAACATATAAGACATTTTTTTGTTGAGATAAAGCCGCACAAATTTGTAATAACAATGTGGATTTACCAATACCAGGGTCGCCACCAATGAGTACAAGCGAACCTTCTACAACACCGCCACCTAATACGCGGTTAAATTCATTGATTTTAGTCTTAATTCTAGGTGTGTCTTCTTCTTTGACGTCTTTTAATTTTTCTATTTTTTGTGCGGGTACATCTGACTTGAATGTATTTTTAGGACCTTTAGTTTCTTTATGTTCTATTGATTCTTCCATTTGGTTCCATGCACCACAATTAGGACATTTCCCCATCCATTTTGGAGATTGATATCCGCAGGCTAAACACTCAAATATTACTTTCTTTTTGGCCATTCAACTTACCTCCGTATTAATTGAATAGTTATATTTTAAACTTGACTGACATTAAAAACAAATTAATATACTTTAAAATCAATATAAAAGCCCGCAAACTATTATGATAAATAGTTTGCGGACTCATTATAATATTAAATTAACATTGTTGATTTTTAAGCTTTTGAAGTTTCTTCTGCTTCTTTATCTTCCTTATGATCTGATAAATCGAATTTAAATTCATCATCTCTATAATCTACAATGACATCTTTACCTACTAAATCTTGTCCAGATAAGATTAATTCACTTAAATTATCTTCGACGTGTTTTTGAATAGCACGTGTTAATGGTCTTGCACCATATTCTGGATCAAATCCTTCATCAGCAATTTTTTCTTGTGCTGAATCTGAAAGTGTAATGTGAATACCTTGTTCTGATAATCGTTTCGTTAAGTTACCAGCCATTTTATTCACAATTTCTTTAAGATGTGTTTTTTCAAGTTTGTGGAAGACGATAATATCATCTACACGGTTTAAGAATTCTGGTCTAAATTGTTGTTTTAATTCATCCATCATTGTTTTTCTGATAGTTTCGTAATCCGGTCCACTTTCTTTAGCACCGAATCCAACAAATTTAGCATTTTGTAATTCTTGTGCACCAACGTTTGATGTCATGATAATAACAGTATTTCTAAAGTCTACTTTACGACCTTTAGAATCTGTTAAATGACCATCATCTAACACTTGTAACAAAATATTAAATACATCTGGATGTGCTTTTTCAATTTCGTCAAATAGGATAACTGAATATGGTTTACGTCTTACATTTTCAGTTAATTGTCCACCATCATCATGGCCTACATAACCTGGAGGAGAACCTACTAAACGGCTGACAGAGTGTTTCTCCATAAACTCACTCATGTCCACTCTGATCATAGCATCTTCTTCACCGAACATTGCATCAGCTAATGTACGTGCAAGTTCAGTTTTACCAACACCAGTTGGTCCTAAGAATATAAAGCTACCAATTGGTCTCTTAGGATCTTTAAGACCAGCACGGGCACGTCTTACTGCTTTAGAAATAGATTTAACTGCATCGTTTTGACCGATTACACGTTCATGTAAGATAGTTTCTAAGTTTAGTAATCGTTCTGACTCAGTTTCGTTTAATTTCGTAATTGGAATACCTGTCCAATTTGCGACAACAACTGCTATATCTTCAGCAGTTACACAAGTATTTTTCTCACCTTGTGCTTTTTTCCATTCGTTTTTAGTATCTTCTAATTGTTTTTCAAGTTTTGTTTGTTTATCTCTTAAATTAGCTGCATTTTCAAACTCTTGAGAATGTACGGCAGCATCTTTTTCTTTCTTAACTGTTTCTAATTCTGATTCAAGTTCTTTCAGACTTGGAGGTGTTGTATAGTTTCTAAGTCTTACTTTAGAACTTGCTTCATCGATTAAGTCGATTGCTTTATCAGGTAGGAATCTATCTGAAATGTAACGGTCACTCATATTAACTGCCGCTTCAATCGCTTCATCTGAAATATTAATACGGTGATGCGCTTCGTAACGATCTCTCAAACCTTTTAAAATTGCAATTGAATCTTCAGTATTTGGTTCATCAACTGTTACAGGTTGGAAACGACGTTCTAATGCAGCATCTTTTTCAATATATTTACGGTATTCATCTAATGTAGTTGCACCGATACATTGTAGTTCACCACGCGCTAATGCTGGTTTCAAGATGTTTGATGCATCGATAGCACCTTCTGCTCCACCTGCACCAATCAGTGTGTGTAACTCATCGATGAATAACACGATATTGCCTGCTTGATGAATTTCTTCCATTACTTTTTTAAGTCTTTCTTCAAATTCACCACGATATTTAGTACCTGCTACAACAGTACCCATGTCTAATGACATAACGCGTTTACCTTTTAATGTTTCTGGTACTTCGTTTTGTACGATTGCTTGTGCTAAGCCTTCAACGATAGCCGTTTTACCAACACCTGGTTCACCGATTAATACTGGATTGTTTTTAGTTCTTCTACTTAACACTTCAATGACACGTGTAATTTCATCTGAACGACCAACTACTGGATCTAACGTACCATCTTGCGCAATCACAGTTAAGTCTCTTGCTAATCCATCTAAAGTTGGTGTTGCTTGATTTTTAGTCGTTTGAGCATTTTTTGAACCTTGCTCTGGACTACCTAATGATTTAACAACTTGTGCTCTTGCTTTCGTGATATTTAAATCTAAATTAGCAAATACACGTGCTGCCACACCTTCGTTCTCACGAATTAATCCAAGTAATAGATGTTCTGTTCCAACAAATGTATGGTTTAACTTTCTTGCTTCATCCATTGAAAGTTCAATTACTTTCTTAGCTCTTGGTGTGTAATGAATCGCACCAACTTGTTCTTGCCCTTGGCCAATTAAGTTTTCAACTTCTTTTGTTACTTTTTCTTCAGTAATACCGAAAGCATCTAACACTTTAGCTGCTATGCCTTCAGGTTCTTTCATTAAACCTAATAATAAATGTTCCGTACCTATATTTGAATGATTCAATCTCATTGCTTCTTCTTGTGCATGCGCTAATACACGTTGTGCACGTTCTGTTAATCTACCAAATAGCATAAACTAACCTCCTATTTTATATATGTTCTCTTAAAAAGGTTGCTCTTTGTTCATCTACAGATTGTTCCGAGTCATTACCTTCAAAGAATGGTGTTTGTATTGTAACCATTAAATTATCAAAATTAAAGTTATTACTCTCGATATGTCCTAAATCTATACCCAGTTTCATTTCACTTAATCTTAATGAAGCTTCTTCAACAGATATTAATTGTGCAGATTTCAATATACCTTTCGCACGATGAACTCTGTCTTTTGTTTCCATATGATTAAAACGATCAAGTCTTTGTCTAATTTGTTCTTCTTCACTAATGATTTGTTCAACAATTTGTGTTAAATCTTCAATGATTTCTTCTTCAGTCTTACCAAGTGTTAATTGATTGGATATTTGATACACATGACCAAGTGCACCTGTACCTTCACCATAAATACCTCGAATAGTATATCCGAATCTATTGATAGCTTGTCCAATTCGTTTCATACGTTTCATAATGCTTAAGCCAGGTAAGTGCAACATAACACTCGCTCTTAAGCCTGTTCCAATGTTCGTTGGACAAGTCGTTAAAAATCCATGTTGTTCATCATATGAAATCGTTAAATGTTTATCAAGTTCATCATCTAATTTAGATGCTGTTTCATACAACTCGTTTAACACGAGATTGTGACCCATAACTTGTATTCTAACGTGATCTTCTTCGTTGATCATAACACTTGTTGATTCATCTTCATTTAATAATACTGCACCAAATTTCTGTTTTGTCAGTGCTGGGCTAATAAGATGTTTGAACACGAGTTTGTTTTGATCCAGTTCACTTAAATCTGATAACTTCGTCAATTTCAATTCTGATAATGCTTTACTCACTTTTTCTATTACTTTGTTGCCTGTTTCATCATCTTCTTCGTATTTGAGCGGATGAACTTCGTCTTGAAGGTTACGTGCAAGTCTTATTCTAGAACTCATGACAATTGGCGTGTCTTCTGTTTCTTTCATCCAATCGCTAATATGTTCATTCATATGCTCTTCCATTTACTCGACCTCACCTTCTGCTTTCAATGCTTTTATTTCATCTCTTACAACTGCTGCATCTTCAAAGGCTTGCTCTTCAATTAAGCCTTGGAGTATTTTTTCTTTCTCAGCAATTTGTTGTTTGAGTTGTATTTTACTTCTTGAAGATACAGGTATTTTACCTGTATGCTCCCCACTGCCCGCTTGAACTCTTCTAATAATTTGCGGTACATCATCTTTAAAAGTTTCATAGCAGTCATGACAACCAAACTTACCAACTTTAGCAATATCTGTTAAAGTCATGCCACAAGTAGGACAGTGCTTTTCTTCTTGTGGTTGAACTTGTTTAAAGTTAATACCATGTTTACCTACTAAATATTGTAGAAATTGGTTCACAACAAATTCTTGGTCCAAATTTTGATCACTCATATGATCATCTTGGAAATAAAAATGTTCTGAAGCACAGTTTTTACATATCCATTGTTCTGTTTTATGTTTCTTACCTGTTGATGTTAATTGAATTGTTGCTTCTTCTTTACCACAAATTTCACAAAGCATACTGTCACTCCTTTTTAACTATAATGTATGACGGCAAGTATACGTTTCAATATATTTGCTCGAATAATATCTCTATATGGTATTTCTATTTGCAATGTATCTCTATGAAGCGTTTGAACAATCATTTTTTTCTCTCTATCTGTAATTAAGTCATTTTCATACAAACCATCCACAATTCTAAATGCATTTGCTTGTGAGATTTGATCACCTGTCAATTCAATTAGATGTCTAATGAATGCTGATTGACTATTCGTTTCAACTTTTGAAATACGAATGTAACCACCGCCGCCTCTTTTACTTTCGATAGCGTATCCGTGCTCATTTGTAAATCTTGTTTTTATAACATAGTTTAATTGGGAAGGTACACAATCAAACTTTTCAGCAATATGTGCACGTTTAATTTCAACGACATCTCCTTGAGCCTCCTCTAGCAATTGCTTTAAGTATTGCTCAATGATATCCGACATGTTGTGCATTAATTCATCACCTCTTTTGACCTTCTTTGACTATATTATATGTTCTGTTGTTTATTATTTCAATTAATTTGTTTCTTTAAAAATTTTTAAAATTTTATACCGCTTTCAAAAGAAATAAGTTATCATATAAGGTAGGTTATGATTGAGTATAAACGAAGGGAAAGGTGTGTCAATTATGCATTATATTATCGGGATTATCGGTATCTTATTATTCCTATTTCTAGCATGGTTAGTAAGCTCTGATAAAATGCGTGTTAGATGGCAGTATATAGGATTAATGATCGTAATCCAGTTTATATTTGCTTTCTTATTATTAAAAACAACAGGTGGATTAACTATCATAGGTGGTATTTCAAGTGGTTTTGGCTACATCATAGCAAAAGCTATGGAAGGGATAAACTTCGTATTTGCGGGTATTGCAAATATCGATCCTAAGACAGATAAGCCTGTTTCAGTTTATTTCCTTAACGTATTAATGCCAATTGTGTTTGTATCAGCACTTATCGGTATTTTACAATATCTTAAAATCTTACCTCTTATCATTAAATATTTAGGTTTAATTATTTCTAAAGTTAATGGTATGGGTAAATTAGAATCATATAATGCGGTCGCATCTGCAATTTTAGGTCAATCAGAAGTGTTTATTTCTATCAAAAAACAACTTCCATTAATTCCTAAACATCGTATGTATACATTAACAGCTTCAGCTATGTCTACTATATCTGCATCAATCGTTGGTGCATATTTTACGATGGTTGAACCAAGATACGTTGTAACAGCTATCGTATTAAACTTATTTGGTGGATTTATTATGGCATCCATTATTAATCCATATACAGTAGATCCAAAAGAAGACGACATCATGATTCAAGAATCAGAAGAAAAACAATCATTCTTCGAAATGTTAGGTGAATATATTTTAGATGGTTTCAAAGTTGCTGTTATCGTAGCAGCAATGTTAATCGGTTATGTTGCATTAATCGGACTATTAAATGGTGTTACGTCTAACATTTTAAGTTTCGTTTCTGGTGGTTCAGTATCATGGGACTTCCAAACATTAATCGGATTTGTATTTGCACCATTTGCCTTCTTAACAGGTGTTCCTTGGGCAGATGCAGTACAATCAGGTAGTATTATGGCTACTAAAGTTCTTTCAAATGAATTTGTTGCGATGGGTATTCTACCTGATGCAGATATTTCAGAAAGAGCAAATGGTATCATTTCAGTATTCTTAGTTTCATTCGCAAACTTCGGTTCTATTGGTATCATCGCGGGTGCTGTTAAATCATTAAATGACAAACAAGGGGATAATGTCGCGCGCTTCGGTATTAAATTATTATACGGTGCAACATTAGTATCATTCTTATCAGCTACAATCGCAGGATTTTTCTTATAATAAAAAGAAGCAGTCTACAGAACAATAATCGTTCTGTAGACTGCTTTTTTGTTTATTATACTTGCTCTGTTTGGTATTGTTTTACGATTTCTTCAATGAAATACGCCATTATTTTGTAGTCTTCAGTAAGTTCCGGATGGAATGAAATACCTAAGTATTGATTTTGTCTTACAGCTACAATTCTATCTTCGACCTTAGATAATACCTCAACACCTTCATGAGCTGATTGTATGTGAGGTGCACGTATAAATACGGCATTAACCGCTTCTTCAATACCTTTAACATCTAAATCTTGTTCAAAGCTATCTACTTGTCTACCAAATGAATTTCTCTCAACTACAACGTCCAATTTATTTAAATGACTTTCTTGGCCAACTACTTCTTTCGCTAAAAGTATTAACCCAGCACAAGTTCCATACATAGGTAATGAGCTATTTCTTAGTGCTTCTGTAAAGCCGTATAAATCCATTAAACGACGCATAGTCGTTGATTCTCCACCAGGTAAGACTAAACCATCAATTTCATCTAATTGCTCTACATGCTTAATTGTAATACCTTCATGGCCAGCTTTTTCAATATGCTTAATATGTTCTCTTACAGCACCTTGTAAACCTAGGACACCTATCTTCATATTACCATCCACGCTCTTGCATACGTTCTTCTAATGATAATTGATTGATGTCTAAACCTTTCATAGCTGGTCCTAATTCTTTAGACAATTCAGCAATTAATTTATAATCTTGATAATGTGTAGTTGCTTGAACAATTGCTTTAGCAAATTTTTCTGGAGCTTCAGATTTAAAGATACCAGATCCAACGAATACACCGTCAGCACCTAATTCCATCATTAACGCAGCATCAGCTGGCGTTGCAACCCCACCTGCTGCAAAGTTTACAACTGGTAAACGACCTAAATCTTTAATTTCTTTTAATACTTCATATGGTGCACCAATATTTTTAGCTTCAGTCATAATTTCGTCGTCACTCATCACAACTAATTTACGCACTTCTGCGTTCACTTGTCTCATATGACGAACTGCTTCAACTATATTACCAGTTCCTGGTTCACCTTTCGTACGTAACATTGCAGCACCTTCACCAATTCTACGTGCAGCTTCACCTAAATTACGGCAACCACAAACAAATGGCACTGTAAATTCATCTTTTTTCAAATGATATTCTTCATCAGCTGGTGTTAACACTTCTGACTCATCAATATAATCAACGCCCATTGATTCCAATACGCGTGCTTCTGTAATATGACCAATTCTACCTTTAGCCATAACAGGAATAGATACAGCATTCATAACTTCTTCTACAATACGTGGGTCAGCCATTCTTGCTACCCCACCTGCTGCTCTAATATCAGATGGTACGCGTTCTAATGCCATTACAGCAACAGCACCTGCTTCTTCAGCTAATTTAGCTTGTTCGGCATTAACCACATCCATGATTACGCCACCTTTTTGCATTTCTGCCATACCTCTTTTAACTTTATCTGAACCAGTAATTTTTGACATCGAAAAACTTCCTCCTTTTAAATCGCTTACTAGTAGGTTATACTAAATTCTGAACTGGTAAAAGAGTCAGATTTATCAAATAATTAGTGGTCAGTTTTCGAGGTGAATAAAATGGAAATGCTCATGTTCGACATCAATAGGAAGATTAATACGCCAATATACATACAACTATATGAAAATATCAAAAAAAACATTATTAACGACGTTATGAGGTATAACGAGAAATTACCTTCCAAAAGACAATTAAGTCATTATTTATCGGTTAGTCAAACAACGATAGAACACGCTTATCAGCTACTTTGTGATGAAGGTTATATCTATAGTAAAAATCGTTCTGGCTTTTATATTAATGATATCGTTAATCTACCGGTAACCTATAAATCCAAGATTCCTGAAGCTCACTATATAGAAGAACAAAAGTATCAATATAGCTTTAAACTAGGCGCAATAGACAAAACGCATTTCCCGAATGACCTTTTTAGAAAATACGCTAAAGAAGCATTTGATGAACAGCAAATAGATTTATTAGATAGTGGCCATAAACAAGGTGATTTTAATTTAAGAAAAGAAATCAGTTATTATGTCTTTCATAGTCGCGGCGTAAATTGTTCTCCAGATCAAATTGTCGTTGGGTCGTCAACAGAACAGTTATTATCCATTATTACAGATATCATTTCAGAGTCTAAATATATGATAGAAGATCCTTTATACAAACAAGTGAGAGATTTATTAAAAAGAAAACATATCCCATTTGACTTTATTCCCGTTACGCAAAATGGGATTGATATAGAGGAAATTATCAAGACGGATAGTGATGTTGTGTATATAACACCTAGTCATCAATTTCCAACTGGTGTCATTATGGACTTAAAACGACGAACACAACTCATCAAATGGGCTTCAGAACAAGACAATCGATTTATTATTGAAGATGACTATGATTCAGAGTTTAGATATAGTGGAAGGCCGATACCAGCACTACAAAGTTTAGATCATTCAGATAGCGTCATATATGTTAGTACGTTCTCTAAATCTATTTCGCCTTCGTTGCGTGTAGCATATGCTGTACTTCCGAAAAATTTAATTGCTTTATATCACAAAAAGACAAACATAGAAGGTGGCACCGTACCAAGACATACACAATATATGTTAGCAAGGTTTATGAATGAAGGACATTTCGAAAGACATTTAAATCGCATGAGAAAAATATATCGAACTAAAAGAGATATCATACTCGAACAACTCAAAAAATACCCTGAAACCTTTTCGATTTCAGGGGAATTAACGGGAATGCATTTTATATTAAATGTTCATAATGGTTTATCTTTAGAGGAATGTATAAGAAAAATTGAAGCATGCAATATCGATATTAAACCCCTCTCTCATTATCGCTTTAAACAAACTGATGAGAAACCTCACTTTGTTCTCGGATTCGGTGGTATTAATATTGAAGATGCCAAAACACATATCAATAGTTTAATAGAATGTTTAACCAAATAAAAAAAGACTTCATCGCGAAGTCTTTTTTTATTTGCTATGACTTAAACTTTGTAATTTCATTAGTTCATTTCTAATACTTGTATATTCTTTTAATTCTGGTAAATCAATTTTTTCATAGTCTGCATTAAAGACCACTTTCTTACAAATATTCTCATAAGTCGCTAAATAAAGTCCTAAGTCATGGTCTGATAGCGTCGTAATCTTACCTTGTGCATAAGCTCTTTCTAACGTAAATGCTAATTGTTCAACTGTAAATATAATCGGATAAACATATTCAATCTTTTTAACTTTGTTATCCATTTCATTCAACGCAGCTTGATACATTGCCTTCGTATTCATGATCTCAGTGTGCAAATCTGTGATGACTTTTGATTTTGCAATATTATGATGATACTTATTAGAAGAAAATATTGCATGAAACAAACTTGCTTGTAGTTTTAACGTATTATTAATCGTCTTAGGTAATTTTTTAGATGCTTGATTTCTTCCTACTATCAGTACACCAATTAAACCTATTACTGAACCAATTACAACATCAACAATTCTTGGCATCACTAAATATGTATCGAAATGTTGAGTGATTGCTGCTGACATTAAAAGAACATTCGGCGTGATGAATGTGACTGCAATTGTATAATTAAATGCGACTAATAACTCAGCTGTCCCCATCAAGATGGCCATTAGTATGACAATCGTCCATGTATTAGGCTCAAATGATAAAATTAAAATTGCGACTAACATACCTGTAATTGTACCTACTGTTCTTTGCAATGCTCTTTGGATTGTAGAGAGTGATGATGAACCTAATAATACAGAACAACAAGATATTGGTATCCAATATGCTCTTTCAAACCCCATACCAAATGCAATAATAACTGAAGTAAATAATATAATTCCATATTGCATCGAAGACATTAAAACTAATGAATCTCTTGATAAATTTTCTTTAATAATTCTTGAGTACATCGGTTTTCTATAAATAATTTGTTTATCAAATTGTAAATTCTTATCGTTAAGAATAATGACTGTATCATTAATTAATTCAGCTAATGACTTTATGTAAGAGCTCTCTCCATCATATTTAATCGGTACATATTGAGCAGATTCATTTCCTGCAATTCTAAGCTGAATATAAGTAAGTGCTTCACTTATTTCTATTGGTAACTCTTTATAACCTTGAGAAGATAATTCTAAACAAGCAGACCATATAGCTTCACCGCGCCCTTTTAACTGCAACATTCTATTATAACCATGCGTTTTATTCCAAAAAGCATTAGCTGTCGTCAAAGTATTTGTTGCATGATGTATCGCATTTAAAGTATTACTACGTGCATCATCAAATTTTTTCCCACTAAAATTTTCAGTTAAATATGCTAAATTTTTATAAATATTTGATACACTTTCAGCTTCCGGTTTTTTATGATTAAACATTGCATCAACAATTACAACAATTGTACTGACAATACCACCACATAAAACAAGTAATCCTCTGTTTAGGAAATCTTCAGGCATAATTGGCATAATAGAAGCTACACTATATGTAAGTACAAAGAATAAAGAAGAAGGACCAGGTATTTGAAAAGCTTTTAAAACGAAATGACCTATCATCCCTATAAGTCCTAATACTAATGCATATAAAAATGGAATCGTTATTGTAATCGTTCCTAACATGATACAAACACTTAATACTATAGAAACTGCTATAACTTTTCTAATTCGTGAAGGATATGACCCATTAATAATGTATATATTACTAAATGATCCTAATAACGCAGTTAGTCCTAGATCGAATCTTCCAAGTAATACACTTCCAGCTAAAATGATAAAAACAATAATAGCTTGCATAAATGCTTTTTTAGTTGCAAGATTGTTCTTATTCACTTTAAACATCACATCAAAATACTTTTTCATGTTATATCTCCTCTCACAATTTTCAAGCAAAAAAAAGAGACCTAACAGGTCTCGAGTGCGGCTCATCGCATCCATTTATAAATATTTGCCCGGCAACGTCCTACTCTCGCGGAACGTAAGCCCAACTACCATCGGCGCTAAAGAGCTTAACTTCTGTGTTCGGCATGGG